>NZ_DASQMZ010000123.1:0-4632 GCF_035645235.1 Paenibacillus sp. | reverse complement strand
GTGCCTTCTCGTTTTCCGAAACGTTCGTTATCGACTTTACGCTTCTCCGACCTGCAATACGCTCGTGCAATGCTTGCACCGCTTCGCCGCGATCGGCACGAGGGACAAGCATTCCGGGCACGTCTTCTCGGTCGGCGCCGGAGCTTCCTTCTGCCGGAACTTGCGCAGCTTGTTGATCTGCCGGACGACGAGGAAGATCGTGAACGCGACGATCAGGAAATCCAGAACCGTATTGAGGAACAGACCGTAATTGATCGTCGGCGCGGCATCCGCCGCCGCTTCCTCGAGCGTCTCGTACCGTTTGCCGTTCAAGGCGATGAACAGGTCGTCGAACCGAACCTGCCCGAGCAGCCATCCGATCGGCGGCATGACGATATCGTTGACGATCGACGTCACGATCTTGCCGAACGCGGCCCCGAGCATGACGCCGACCGCGAGGTCGATGACGTTGCCCTTGACGGCGAATGCCTTGAACTCTTTCCACATGGGACTAGCCTTCTTTCCGATAGGATTCCGTTCGCCATTGTACCATACCGGGACGCCCTTGCCGATGCGAATCGCGCTTCCGCCGACGCGCCTCTCCGTTCCGCGCGAACCGCGGATCGACGCTTATGGTACAATGTGAGAACGGGAGGTGCTTCATGGAAAAGAAGACGCGCATCCTGAACAGCGCGCTCACGCTGTTCGCCGCGAAAGGGTACCATCAGACGACGATCCAAGACATCGCGGACGAGGCGGGAATCGCCAAGGGCGGCATTGATTTCTACTTCAAATCGAAGGAAGAGCTGCTGTTGTCGGTCGTTACCGATTATTACAAGCCCCGGCCGAAGGAACCGCGGCGACCGCCCGGGAGGCGGCGGACGTCATGAAGGAGGAGGCGGCGAAGCCGAAGCCGCGGCGCATCGTGCTGGCGGGCATGCTCTCGCTTCTCGAACGGATTTGCAGCGGCGAATCGGAGGCGCAGCTCGAGCTTGCGGAGGCAGCTCGGCTCGTCGAGACGTTCGACTGAAACATTTTCCTTGTATGTTGCATGGAGTTTGTGGTAATATTAAATATTGTAAGTGTAACCCCTTATGAACATTCCTCAGATGGATCTAACCCAATCCTCGTTTTCACTTCCTTTTTTACTCTAACGGCTGCAGGAAGGAACACGAATCCATACTGGCGCGGTCTAGGAACCGCAAGGACGATCGAGAGGCAGGGCTATCGTTGTTTTCGTGAAGTAATGAATTTCGGAATCGACATACGCGGTTGCGCGACACATAAACAGACCCCCGTTCCGGGCTCCGGAGCGGGGGTCGTCCAATTTTTAAGGCCCTTTTACGCGGTCTGGGCCAGCTTTCTCGTCCCGCGCCAGAACACCGCCGTGCCGACGAAGCTGCAAGCCGCGGCGAACAGCAGCAAAGCCGAGATCGGGACGACGTCGACGAGCGCCGAACTGAGGATCGGACCGAAGGAGCCGCGGATGCCGAACAGGAGCAGGTGAAGGCCGAAGACGACCGCCTCGCGCCCCGGCGCGATGCGGAAGACGTACGCCAAGATGCCGATGTCCCAGATCGCGTCGCCGATGCCTTGCACCCCGCTCGCCGCGATGACGGCCGGGTAGTTGCCGAACAGACCGTACAGGAGCGGCGCCGCGCCGAACGCGGCGATGCCGTACGTCAGCGTCCGCTCGGGCGGGTAGCGGTCGACCGCCCAGCCGACGACGAGCAGCGCGGCGATGAGACATACATAATACGTCATGCGGGCGTATCCGATCTCCACGTTAGTCAGCTGGAGCAGCTCGACCTGCATAATCTGATAAAGCGGTTGCACGAGGATGTTGCCGAAGCCCGAAAACGTCGTAGCGATCAAAAAGATCGCCAGCGGCCGGTTCTCCTTCACGACCGCCCATTGCTCCTTCAGCGTCGCCCGCTTCGCGGCGGTCGAACGCGCCGGCGCCGGCTCCGACGCGCGCACGCCGAAGAACATCGAGATCGACACGAGTCCGGTGAGGGACGCCAGCATCAACGGACCGGACGGCCCCCCGAGGTCCGTCCATAAGCCGATGAAGTACGCGGTAGGGATCATCAAGATGCCCATCGCGACGCGCACGTACCCCATCAACCGACCGCGCAGCGGCGCCGGGTAAATGCGGGTCATCAAAGCCGCGTACGCCGGCGCCTGGATGCCCATCAACAGATGAAACGCGAGCGCGGTGGCGACGTACACCCACGGGGCGCCGAAGAACGCCGGGAGCAGGATGAGCGCCCGGCCTACGACGTTCGGCCAGATGACGAACGGCTTCGGGTTCATCCGCTCGATCCAGGCGGCCCACAGCGGCGAAAACAACAGTCCGATCGCCGGCGCCGCTGAGAGCAAGCCGACTTGCACGTTCGTCGCACCCTGCTGAATGGCCATGGGCACGTAGAACTGGTTAAAGACGACGTTGAACGTGCTGAACAGGGCGGCCGCGCCGAAATCCCAGCGGAAGTTGTTCCAAGCGTCGGGGCCGAGCGGCAGGCCGAAACGAGGCTGGGGTTGAAACGAAAAGGCAGGCTTCACGAGAGGTTCCTTCATTCTGTAGGTAGTTTATGCGTCTACATGCAGAATCCCATGGAACTCGGTTTTACGCAAGGCGCAATTTTATGAAAATATCCCGATTTCGCTCCGCTTTCCCCGCCGTACCGTTCGGGAGCGCGGACGGGGACGCCGGCGCTTCTTTTTTTCGTTCTCCGCGAACACCCATTTCTCCCCTCCCGAATACGATGGCATGAAGTCATGTTACGGGAGGATCCGTCGAGGTATGCAAATCCATGTCATTCAACCGGGGCAATCGCTGTACGGCCTGTCTCAAGCGTACGGCGTGCCGGTGCAAACGATAGCCGACGCCAACGAGTTGGACGCGAGTCAATCGCTCGTCGTCGGCCAAGCCGTCGTCATTCCGATCGTCGGCTCTTATCATTGGCTGCAGCCGGGCGAGAGCCTGTATTCGGTGTCGCGCCGGTACGGGATACCGATCGAGACGCTCGCGTCCGTCAATCGGCTGTCGACGACGCAGACGCTGCCGGTCGGCTTGCGGCTGTACATCCCGCCGCGGCCGAAGCGCGGCGTCGAGTCGAACGCGTACGTCGAGCCGCGGGGCGAGACGGTCGCGCCGGCGCTCTCCGCGTCCGCCCGCGAAGCCGCGCCGCATCTGACGTATCTCGCGCCGTTCTCCTTCCGCATTCAGCGGGACGGCTCGCTCGAACGGCCGCCGCTCGGCGACCTTGCCGGCATCGCCGCGGCGCAGCGCGTCACCTTGATGATGGTCGTTACCAATCTCGAGAACGACCAATTCAGCGCGGAGCTCGGCCGCATCATTATGAACGATCAGGCGGTCCAGACGGCGCTGCTCGACAACATCGTGCGGACCGCCCGCGAGCTAGGCTTCCAGGACATCCACTTCGACCTCGAGTTTCTGCGGCCGGCGGATCGCGAGGCGTACAACCGGTTCCTCGAGCGGGCGTCGGAGCGGCTGCACGGCGAAGGCTTCCTCATGTCGACGGCGCTCGCGCCGAAGACGAGCGCGACGCAGCAAGGCGAGTGGTACGAGGCGCACGACTACGCCGCGCACGGCCGCTACGCCGACTTCGTCGTCATCATGACGTACGAATGGGGCTACAGCGGCGGCCCGGCGATGGCGGTGTCGCCGATCGGCCCGGTGCGCCGCGTGCTGGAGTACGCGCTGACGGAGATGCCCGGGAGCAAAATCATGATGGGCCAGAACCTGTACGGGTACGATTGGACGCTGCCGTACGTCGCCGGGGGCGAGTACGCGCGGGCGCTCAGTCCGCAAGCGGCCATCGATCTCGCGCGCCGGACGAATTCGTCGATTCGTTACGACGTCGCCGCGCAGGCGCCGCACTTCAACTACTGGGACGCCCAAGGCCGCCAGCACGAGGTGTGGTTCGAGGACGCGCGCTCCATCCAGGCGAAGTTCGACCTGATCAAGGAGCTGGGCCTGCGCGGCATCAGCTATTGGAAGCTCGGCCTCTCGTTCCCGCAAAACTGGCTGCTGCTCGAAGACAACTTCACGATCGCGAAGCGGCGCTGACGCGTCGCAGCGCCCAGCGCAGCCCGATCGTAATCGCGGCGTAGATCGCAAGGACGACGGCGAGCGTCAGCAGACGTTCGCCGCGCAGTCCGTCCGCCATGAGCACGGGACCGATGCCGAAGAACGTGACGAGCGCGTACAGCACGACAGCGACCGCCCAGACGAGTGCTTTCATGGAGCCTCCTCCTTTTTTCAAAATGTGGCGTATTGGCCTCTCCCGTTACTATCCCCCCTTCCGTCGGGGACATTCCGGCTCCCGCCCGCCATCGCCTCGTACATTAGAACATATATGACCTTATTCGCCGAAATAAGATCACATTGTGCCTTATTTCGTGCCCCTCGCCGACACGTTCGGTTCCCGTACCTGCCGCCGCCCCCCCGACTGCCCGCGTTGGCTCGCACATAAGGTCATATATGACCTTATTCGCCGAAATAAGATCACATTGTGCCTTATTTCCTGCCCCTCGCCGACACGTTCGGTTCCCGTACCTACCGCCGCCCCCCGACTGCCCGCCATCGCCTCGCACATAAGGTCATATATGACCTTATTCGCCGAA
>NZ_DASQMZ010000122.1:0-45433 GCF_035645235.1 Paenibacillus sp. | reverse complement strand
ATTGCTTCCCAACCGATTCCTTCGGCGTCCGCGACGGCGCCCGCCGCTTCCGCTTCGCGAAGCAGCTTGGTCTTCAGCGGGTTGTAAATCAGGTCGCTGACGACCGCGCCCGGCCGGACGGCCGCGACGGAGATCGGAGACGCGTCCGTATTCGGATGCATGCCGATCGGCGTCGTGTTAATGAGAATATCCGCTTCGCCTATAATATGGTCGATTGCTTCCCAACCGATTCCTTCGGCGTCCGCGACGGCGCGAAGCTCGCCCGCGAGCGCCTCCGCCTTGGACGCCGTCCGGGCGGCGATCGTGAGTCTCGCCGGCGCTTCCTTCGCGAGCGCGTACGCGACGCCGCGGGCCGCCCCGCCCGCGCCGAGCAGAAGGATGCGAGCCCCGCGCAGCGCCGCGCCCGTCTCCTCCTTCAGCGAGCGCACGTAGCCGATGCCGTCGGTATTGTAACCGATCAATCGGTCGTCGCGGCGCACGATCGTGTTGACGGCGCCGATGGCGCGCGCCGTCTCGTCGATCTCGTCGAGATGCCGCATGACCTCGACTTTATGCGGAATCGTCACGTTCACGCCCCGAACGCCGAGCGCCCGAACGCCGCGGATCGCGTCGGCGAGGCTTTCGGGCAACACATGGAACGCGACGTACGCCGCATTGACGCCCGCCTCCGCGAACGCCCGGCCGAGCATGATCGGCGAGCGCGAATGGCGCACCGGATCCCCGAACACCCCGTAGAGCTCCGTGTAGCTGTCGATCCCGCTCCCCGCGCCTAGTTTCCATCCATCGTTCCCCACGTCCGCGTCTCCCCCGTTCCCTGTCTTACACCCGGACGCGCCTTAGATCAACGCGTCCCTCATGATCACCTTCACGCCCTTAGGCGCATGCACGTCCACGGTCGCGCCGGACGTACCGTTCGCCCGAATCCAGCCGAGTCCCGCGATATACAAATCGACGTCCGTCCCGGGCTTCACCCGGAAGCGGTGCCGCGTCAGCGGCGGCAGCGCCGACAAATCCTCCTTCGCGGGCGGCTGCAGCAGCTCGCCGGCGTGCTCCGCGTACAAGGCGTCCGCTTTCGCGAGCTTCGTGCGGTGAATCGTTAGCGCTGGACTCACGTAACAGGTGAACGACTGATGCGCGCCTTCGACGAAGTCGAACCGGGCGAGCGCCCCGAAAAACAGCGTCTGCTCCGCGTCGAGCTGGTACGAAGCCGGCTTCACGGGACGGCTTGGGACGATGCCCTCCAAATACCGCTTCGGCACCCGCTCCGTCAGCCGCGTCTCGTATACGATGCCCGGCGTGTCGATGACGCTCGCTTCGTCGTCGAGCGGAATATGGATCAGATCGAGCGTCGTCCCCGGATAGGACGACACCGTCACTTCGGCGTCGAGATCGCTGTAATCCGCGATGAGGCGATTGACGAGCGTCGACTTGCCCACGTTCGTCGCCCCGACGATGTACACGTCGCGTCCGCGGCGGTGCGCCTCGAGCGTCTCCGCGAGCCGCTCGAAGCCGGTGCCGCGCTTCGCGCTGACGAGCAGCACCTCGACCGTGCGCAGCCCTTCCTCCTTCGCCCGCCGCTGCACCCAATTCCGAATCCGGTTCGGATTGACGCCAGGCGGCAGCAGATCGATCTTGTTGACGACGAGCACGACCGGATTGCTGCCGACGAACCGCTGCAGCCCCCCGATCAAGCTCCCCTCGAAATCGAAAATGTCCACGATATGGACGACGAGGCTGTCCGTATCGCCGACGCCCCCCAGCAAGCGAAGAAATTCGTTCTGATTCGGCGTCACGCTCAACGCTTCGTTATAATGCTTCATGCGGAAGCAGCGCTGGCAGACGAGCGGCTTTCGCTCGAGCGCCGCTTTCGGCACGTAGCCGAGCGCCGCTTTCTCCTCCGTCTGCACCCCGACGCCGCAGCCGGAGCATTTCAATCCCGTATTCGCCGCACTCACTTACGGCAGCCACCCTTTCTTTCGCAGCCTAGAGATGAACGCCCGTTCCAAATTTCGGTTGACGTTGCGCGTCACCCAGCTCTCGTCCGCCTTCGCGATCGGTTCGACGAGAATCGTATACAGCCCGAGCCGGTTGCCCCCCAGCACGTCGGTCATCATCTGGTCGCCGACGATGGCCGCCTCGTGCGGCCGCAGCCCCATCATGCCGAGCGCCTTCGCGAACGCCGCGTTGAGCGGCTTCCGCGCCCGGGAGACGAACGGCAGCCGCAGCGGCTCCGCGAACGCCCGGACCCGGGATTCGTTGTTATTGGAAACGACAACGACCTGGAAGCCGCGAGAGCGAACGCCGTCGAGCCAAAGCCCGAGCTCCGGCGTCGCGAGCGGCACCTTCGCGCCGACCAGCGTATTGTCGAGGTCCGTCATGATCCCCCGGATGCCGTTCGCCCGCAGCGCCTCCAAGTCGATGTCGTAAATGGTGCGAACCGTCTGCTTCGGCAGCATCAACTGTAGCAAAAGCGTTCCCTCCGAGCATGGTTTCTTGGGCGTATCATACCATAATTTGCACGCCCGCGCCAAAAACGAACCGCCCCGAAGCCCAAAGGCTCGAGGCGGCAAGCGGACCGCGGCTATAAGCTTTCCCGTACTTTGCGGATGCGGTGCTCCGCTTGGGCGTATTCTTCCTCCGTCAATCGCGTCCCGCTGTATTTCGCCTTCTCGAACGTAGCCAGCAGCGCTTCGAAATCGTGCTGCAGCCACGTGTATTGCCGCTTCCAGCGCGCCGCCGTCTCGCGCAGCGTCTCATGCTCCGTCCTTCCGAGCCCCTTGCGGCGGAAACGCGCCAACAAGCGCTCCATATCGGCCAGAAACTTAAGATTGTAGTTCGGCGATTTCCGAAGGCCGCGCGTGCGCAGCAGCGTCAGCCATTGGTAACGGACCGCGAAGAACGCGAGGAAGCCGGCGGCGAGCAGCGCCGCTGCGGCCGTCACGATCCAAACGACGGCGCCGCCGCCGGAACCGGCCTCCGCGACGGGCGCCGAGGCCTCTACGGCCGGCAGGTCGGTCGGGAGCGGCGTTTCGGTTTCGTTTTCCGCTTGGAGGATCGGCAGCGTAAACCCTGCGGTCGGCTCGAACGGAATCCAACCGAACCCTTCGAAGTACACCTCCGCCCAGGAATGCGCGTCGGCGTTGCGGACCGTGAACGTGCCCGGGCCGTCGAGATCGACCTCTTCTCCGGGCAAATACTGTTCGAAAATAATGTCGGTGCTCGATTGTCCCGGCACGTAGCCCTTCACCCATCGGGCGGGCATGCCGAGCGTACGGGCCATCACGACCATCGCCGTCGAGAAATAGTCGCAGTACCCTTCTTGAATTTCGAAAAGGAACCCGTCCACGAAGTCTTCGCTCTTCTTCTTGCTTAGATCCGGATCGTTCGTATAAGGGAACGTTATGCTCAAATACGTCTCGAGCGCCTTCGCCTTCTCGTACTGCGTAGCCGCCTGCGCCGTCACCTCGGCCGCCAGCGCTCCGACCCGCGCAGGCAGCGTCTCCGGCAGCCGCAAGTATTCCCGGAATTCGCTCGCATCCTCGACCGGCGGCGCCGTCTTCAGCTTCTCACCGTCGATGATCGGCATCCGCGAAGTGACCTGATACGCCGCCGGATACGGAAAATCGTCCCGCTCCGCCCACAGTATCGTCCGGGTATCCGTATCCCAAAACCCTCGCCCGAGCGGCACCGGCTCGCCGTTGAGCAGCGCAGGCTCGACACGATCCGCGAACGGCGCCGCGAACAGCACCGGGAACGACTTGCCCTCGATGATCCGGAACGTCTGCGTCACCTCGATCGTGTCGAGGCCGCCTTCGGCGGGCGCCTCCGGGTAGTCGGGCGACATCGCGAGCGGGACGAGATTGTTGCGCTCCGTGAACGTCGAGGGCTCCCACCCGCTGCCCGTATAGAGCGATCGCGTCTCCCCCCGCCAGTAACTGCGCCGCGAGGCGTCGACCGTAAACACCGGCGTAAAGTCGAAGTTGAACGCTCCGCCGAGATTCGAATCGTTGCGGCTGTACCCCGACGCCGAGCTGCCCGCGTTCAGCGCCGCGAAGCCCGGACCGCTGCTGAACGCCGGCACGACCTCTCCTTGGTACGTCTTCCAGGCCGTATACGGATCCATAATGATCGGACGGATGCTCGGAGCCAGCACGCCCAAGGCGAGCGAGGCGGAGACGATCGTCACGATCATGACCGTGATCGGCAGCGGATAGTCCATGAGGTTCCCGTAGCCGTCCGGGTCTCTCGCCTTAAGCTGCTTCAGATGGAAAACGACGAGCATAAGGAGGCCGCAGCCGATCATGACGGCCACCTGCTCCCAAAGCCGGAACAAGCTGAACGAATCGACGACGCAAAACAAGACGATGGAGGAAAGCATGACGGAAAACAGGCGCCACTTCGTCCGGATATACCAAGCGACGATCGAGTAGACCGCCCAAGCCCCTAGCGCGAACCAAAGATACGGCCCGAGCCGGAACGTATATTCGAGCGCCCCGAGCGCCCATCCGAGCAAGTGGTCGGGCACGTCCTCCACCGCCTGCGGCCGAATCGTCCGCGCGGTCGCGTAGTACGTCGCGGCGATCGCCGCGGCGCCGCGGAGCCAAGCGGGCTTCGGCAGAAACCAGGCGCTCAGCAGCGTGGCGGCGAGCGCATAGCCGACGACGGCGACGGTCTCGTTCAGCCAGTAGAAATCGAACCAGACGACGTATTGATATAGGAAGACGCCCAGAAATAACAGCAGCGCTTTATCGTGCCAATCCGACATCAGCCACTTCGCGGCCGCCGCGAACGGATTCCGGCGCCGCTCCGCCCCCTCGAACCTCCAGCCCGTCGTCATAAGCCCTTCCCTCCTAACACGAGCGGAAGCTCTTCCAGACGCTGCACGCCGTAGGCGGCGACGCCGACCGAGCGCAGCGCTGCGGTCCAGTCGTCCCGATGCTTTGCGTTCGTCTCCTGATTGATCCACAGGTGGCAGGCGCTCAAGCCGCCCAAATCGAGCCACTTCAGCAGCTTTAGGACCGCCTCGCCTCGCTGCGGGCTGACGAGGACGACCAGCCCGCCGCTCGCCGGCAGGCGCGAGCGATCCCGGAGCGCGCGCGTCGGATCGCCGTTCGCATCGGGCTGCACCTCGATCAAGTGCTGCTCGATGCGCCTGCGCGTCTCGTGGCCGCCGGGCGTCTCCGCGTACGCCTTGCCGCCGCCGACCGAGAGGAAGCCGACGGACATGCTGCGGGTCGCGGCGAATTGCACGATGGAAGCCGCGACGGATACGGCCAGCTCGAATTGCTCGCCGGAGCGATAAGACGTCGTCTGGCGGTCGAGCACGATCGTCAGCTTCGGCAGCGATTCGCGCTCGAATTCCTTGGACTTCCAATGTCCGGTGCGCGCCGTCGCGCGCCAATGCACCTTGGCCAAACGATCGCCGTAAATGTATTCGCGCACGCCGTTAATCTGCGTCGTCTCGCGGTGCGAGCCGTTCACGGACGACTGCTGATGATTGCCCTTGAACAGCGTGCGAAGCTGGCGCCACTCGGGAATCGCGACCGTCCGGGGCAGCACGCTGAAGGAAAGCGGCATCGAGATGACGCCTCCGTGCTCGAACAAGCCGAAGATGTCCTGCGTGGCGCATTCGACCGCCTCGTATTTGTAAACTCCGCGCGCGAGCGGCGGCGTGACGTACGTCAGCTCGCCGCGACGTTTCCAATCCGGGACGAACGTGCCTTCGAACACATGGGTTTCCCCGCCCAGCTTCGTGAGCTTATCCTTGACCGTCACGTACGGAATCGGCCAGAAGCCGGGAATATCCACGTGAATGTTTGCTTTGATCGCGCTGCCCGACTGCAGCATCGCGCCGCCGGCGACGCCGCCGATTTCGCGGCGGCCGCGGGCGGAGGAGATGCCGCTCCAGCGGCCCATCAGCAAATAAACGGATAAACAAGAAATGATGATGAGCAGCATCAAACTTAACTTGCCGCCTTGGAACGCAACGAAAAACAAACAGGAGATGAGACACAGCGCCAGTCCCCAAGCTTTCGCGGACCAACGGATCGTTCTGGGGGCTCGCTGCATGCGCTTATCGCTCCAATCGGACCGGAACCTTCGCGTCCCGGAAGATCGATTCGAAGATCGAGTCCATCGATACGCCTTCCAATCTCGCTTCCGTCTCTAGTACGAGCCTATGACCGAGGACGTAAGGGGCCAGCCATTTGATATCGTCCGGGATGACGAACGCCCGTCCTTGCAAGAAGGCGTACGCCTTCGCCGCAGACAGCAGCGCCAGCGTCGCGCGGGGGCTCGCGCCGAGCATCAACTGGCGGTGCTCCCGCGTGCGCCGCACGATGTCGACCGCATAGTGGCCTACGCCGTCCTCCACGTGGATCGTTTTCACCCTATTCTGGATATCTAGCAATCTAGCGCCGTCGGTGACCGGCTGCAGCTCGTCGATCGGATGCGACACCGTCTGCACCTGCGCCATCCGCCGTTCCGTTCCCTCGTCCGGGTAGCCGAGCGCGAATTTGAGCATAAAGCGGTCCATCTGCGCCTCCGGCAGCACGTAGGTGCCCTCGAAGTCTATCGGATTTTGCGTGGCGAGCAGCAGGAACGGTTCTGGAAGCGGATACAATTCGCCGTCGACCGTGACGTGGCGCTCCTCCATCGCCTCGAGCAGGGCGGATTGGGTTTTCGTCGTGGCGCGGTTGATTTCGTCGATGAGCAATATATTCGTCATGATCGGGCCGGGGCGAAATTCGAACGTCTCGTGCTTCGGATGATAGATCGATACGCCCGTGATGTCGGTAGGGAGCAAATCGGGGTTGCATTGAATGCGGCGGAATTGGGCTTGTACCGACTTGGCCAACGCCTTGATCAGCACGGTCTTGCCCGTTCCCGGAACGTCTTCTACCAAAACATGCCCGCCGGCGAGCAGCGCCGTCAGCATGAGATCGATTTCGGCACTCTTGCCATAGATGCACGATTCTAAGTTGCGCTTCAATTCTGTTACGATGCGAACGTCGTCTTCCATGCGCATTTCCATGTCCGGTGCCTCCTCTTGTTCACGTATATCTACATATTACTAAAAGTAAGCAAACCGGTACACCTTTGGAGGTTCTAATTTTTTTTGTAACGATTTCCATGCCGCCCGGCAACAAAAAAACCGTCCCGCGGTTGGACCGCTGCAGGACGGTACGCGCAGGAGCAGCGCGCGCTACCCCTTCGGACGGACGAGCAGCGCGGCGAAGAACGAAAAGACGATCGCCGCCGAAATCCCCGCGCTCGTATAATGGTATATGCCGCTGACGAGACCGACGGCTCCGTTCTGGTGAAGCTCCGTCAGCGCGCCGTGCGTCAGCGAATTGCCGAAGCTCGTGATCGGCACCGTCACGCCCGCGCCGGCGAATTCGATGAGCGGGTCGTACCAGCCGACGCCGTCCAGGATGGCGCCGATGACGACCAGCGTCACCATCGTGTGCGCGGGGGTCATTTTCAACACGTCGAACATGAGCTGGCCGACGACGCAAATCGCGCCGCCGATGACGAACGCCCAGAAGAACGGCAGGACGGTTTCCAGCATTAACGAGCACCTCCGCTCTCGATCGCCACCGCGTGGGCGATGCAAGGTATCGTTTCCTTCTGCTGCACGGTCAGCGGCGAAAGCAGCGAACCCGTCGCCACGACCAAGATGCGATGCAGCTCGCCGCGTTCCAGCCGCTTGAGGAGATGGCCGTACGTGACCGTCGCCGAGCAGGCGCAGCCGCTGCCGCCGGCGAACACTTGCTGCTTGTCCCGATCGTAAATGAGCAAGCCGCAATCGTCGAACGTCGTCTCCTCGATCGGGACGCCGTTCTTCTCGAACAGCTCGCGCGCCATCGCGGAGCCGACGGCCGCAAGGTCGCCCGTTACGATCAAGTCGTAGTACCCCGGCGATACTTCCAGGTCGCTCAGGTGCTGCGTGATCGTGTCGACGGCCGCCGGCGCCATCGCCGCGCCCATATTGAACGGATCGGAAATGCCCAGATCGACGACGCGGCCGATCGTCGCGGCCGCGATCCGGGGACCGTCCCCATAACGGGAGACGAGGGCCGCGCCCGCGCCGGTCACCGTATTTTGCGACGTCGGCGGCTTCTGCGCGCCGTATTCCGTCGGGTATCGGAATTGCCGCTCCGCCGTGCAATTGTGGCTGCTCGTGCCGGCGAGCACCCGATCGGCGTTCCCGCTCGAGACGGTAAGCGCGGCGAGCGCCAAGCTCTCCATCGAAGTCGAGCAGGCGCCGAAGACGCCGAGATACGGGATGCCGAACGTGCGGCTCGCGAACGTCGCGCTGACGATTTGGTTCAGCAAGTCTCCGCCGATAAAGAGGTCGACGTCGTCGATCGCCACGCCCGCCTTTTGCACCGCTAGCAGCGCCGCCTCCTCGAGCATCTTCCGCTCCGCCTTCTCCCACGTCTTCTCCCCGACGAACAGGTCGTCGTGCACGATGTCGAAATCGTCGGCGATCGGCCCTTGCCCTTCCACCGGTCCGACGACGGCCGCTTGGGACGCGATGACTGGCGGCTCTTGGAACACCCAGGTTTGTTTTCCCCGCTTCATCAGGATTGCCCCCCTGTCCCGATCAGCCAATGCACGAGCGCGACGACGAACGCGGCGACGGTGCCGAAAACGACGACGGCGCCCGCAAGCTTGAACATGCGCGTCGCGACGCCGAGCACGATGCCTTCGCTGCGATGCTCGATCGCGGCGGACGACATCGAATTGGCGAAGCCCGTCACCGGCACGGCCGTCCCCGCTCCGGCCCATTGCGCGATCTTATCGTAGACGCCGAGGCTCGTCAGGACGACGGACAAGAAAATCAACGACACGACGGTCGGAATGCCCGCCTGCTCCTTCGTCATGCCGGCGTAAGCGACGAATAACGTCGTAATGACCTGCCCGATGACGCATATCGTGCCGCCGACCAGGAACGCGCGCAGGCAATTGGCCAGAACGGGGCGCGCGGGCTCCTTTTGCTTGGCCAACGTTTGGTATTCTTTCGGAGTGATGTGGAATCGTTTCTTCGTCGCGCTGGACACAAGCATTCCTCCATTTGCCTTTGCTTCTACTCATTATTGCCCGTTCCCGCTCCGGGTATGTTTCCCCCGTTCGTTCGAATTTCTTGGTAAGCTATGAATATCGCAAAAATTTGGAAGGAGCAGCAACGATGCGCATGATCCCTTATTACGATCGAATCCCCATGGACCCGCCCGACGGCTGCTGCGTCCGCTTGTCGGCGGCGGACGGCTTCGAGCCGCTGCGCGGCCGGACAGCGGTATGGCTCGAAGCGCCCGACCCTCGCGCCGCCGTCGCCGCCGCCCGCGCCGTCGTCCGTCCCGTGCTGAACTCCCTCCCGGCGGACGAGTCCGCTTGGCAGGCGATCGGCGCGCAAGCGCTGCAAGCGTTCGCCGGCGTCGTCCTTCTGCCGTATCGGCCGGGCGCCGCGGTACAGAGTTACGACGAGAACCTAGAGGCCGCGCTCTCGCTCGCCCGACGGTTCGGCGTGCCGCAAGCCGCTGTCATCGTGGACGTCTGCATCTTCCCCCGCCGAGCCGTTCCCGACCTGGCCGTATACGAAGCGCGCATCGCCCGGCTTCGCGGCCTGGGCCTCGCTAGCTGCGGCGGCGTAAACAATTATGTCTTCGGCGACGACGAACGGCTGCTGGAAGACGCCTGGGGCAGGTTAGAGACGGCGGGCATGGACTTCGGCCTCGTCAGCGCCCGTCTCGCGCCGATCGCGCTCGGCCGCGCGTAAGCGCCTGGCGGCGCAAAAAAAGAAGCACCGCTCGGATGCTTCTTCGTGGGAAATAGGCTGCGAACGCTGCTAGCATGGCGCATGCCGACATCGTCCGCATCAATGATCAGGGGTCCTCCGGGCCGAGGCCGAGGAGCCCCGCGGCGTCCTAAGCCGAAGGCGCCGCCTTTCGGAGCGCCTCGAGGCCGAGCGCCAGGGCGCCGCCAAGGCCGGCGTTGTCGCCGAGGCCCGGCGGCACGATGTACTCGTCGATCGACCCTAGGATCGACTCTGCCCGCACGTACCCGTTGAGCAGCTTTCGCACCTCCGCGCGCACGAGCGGGAAGAGTTGCTCCTGTTTCATGACGCCGCCGCCGAGAATGATTTTTTTCGGCGAGAGCAGCAAGATCGCGCTTGCGATCGCATGCGCGAGATAGTGCGCCTCGATCGTCCAAGCCGGATGGTCGACGCCCAGCTCGGTGCCTTTCACGCCCCACCGCTTCTCAAGCGCCGGCCCCGCCGCCATGCCCTCGAGGCAGTCGCCGTGGTACGGGCATGCGCCCTCGAAAGCGTCGTCGGGATGACGCCGCGTCAGGACGTGGCCGCCTTCCGGATGAACGAGGCCGTGGACGAGCTTTCCTTCCGCGTACACGCCGACGCCGATCCCGGTGCCGATCGTATAATATAAACAGCTGTCCAGACCCTTAGCGGCTCCCCACGTCGCCTCGCCGTAGGCGGCGGCGTTCACGTCCGTGTCCCAACCGTACGGTACGTCGAAGTTGCGTTTCATCTCGCCGAGGAAATCGTAGTTCGCCCAACCCGGCTTCGGCGTCGTCGTCACGAAGCCGTACGTCGGACTCGACGGATCGATATCGAGCGGGCCGAAGCTGCCGATGCCGATCGCCTCCACCCGCTTATCTTGGAAATACGCTACGACCTTCGCGAGCGTCGTCTCCGGCCGCTCGGTCGGAAAACTGACCCGGTCCTCGATCATTCCGCTTTCATTGCCGATGCCGCAGACGAACTTCGTGCCGCCTGCCTCGATTGCTCCAATTCGCATCCTAAACTCTCCCCTGCCGCGACGTATGTATTCTGCCGACTTTACGATTCGCCTTCCATTGTAGCTTGTTCCCTGTGCGCGCACAACCGACGGTTGACGTCCGTCGCTGCGCCGCCTATAATACTTCGTATTCGAATGTTTCGTATACGAATTATTTAGGAGGCTTACGCCATGGAACCGACCGCCGACCGCCAACGTCTGCAAGACGTCTTTCAATCGTTCCGGCGCGTTCATCAGGTGTTTTATCAGCAGCTCATGCGCGCGGCGCAGCCGCACGGCATTACGCCGGGGCAAATGATGGTCATGCGCGTGCTGACCGAGCGGGAGGGCATCGGCCTGGCCGAGCTGGCGGAGCGCATCCATCTCAACAACAGTACGACGAGCGGCATCGTCGACCGCATGGAGAAGGCCGGCCTCCTCGCGAAGCGGCGAGGCGAGAACGACCGCCGCGCCGTCTCCCTCGCCCTGACGGAAGCCGGCGCGGACGTCTGGCGGCGAACGGACGAGGCGAGGCTCGAGCTGCTCTCCCCCTTGCTCGCGCTGCCGCCCGAGGACGTCGACGCGCTAATGAGGATTCACGAGAGCATCGTTCGATTATTTCAGCCTAACGGAGAAGGGGAACTGCGAGATGAATAACGAAGTCCCCGCCTTGCGCCGCGGCCCGATTCTGGCCGCGCTCGTCATCGGCGCTTTCGTCGCCTTGCTTAGCCAGACGCTGCTCAACGTCGCGCTGCCGAGGATGATGGAAGACCTGCGAATTACGGCGAACACGGCCCAATGGCTGCAGACGGGCTATATGCTCGTCAACGGCGTCCTCGTCCCGATCAGCGCCTATTTGATCCATCGGTTCACGACGCGGTCGTTGTTCCACGCCGCCGTCGTCTTATTTCTCGCCGGCACCGTAATTTGCGCCCTCGCGCCGACGTTCGGCGTCCTGCTGACCGGCCGTCTCGTGCAGGCCGCCGGGGCCGGCATTCTCATGCCGCTCATGTCCATCGTCGTCCTGACGATCTTCCCGGTCGAGGAGCGCGGCAAGGCGATGGGCATTATGGGCCTCGCCATGATTTTCGCCCCGGCCGCAGGGCCGACGCTGTCGGGCTGGGTCGTCGAGCATTATTCGTGGCGCGTCCTGTTTTACATCGTCATCCCGATCTCGCTCTTCTCCCTCCTCTTCGGCTACTTCGCCATGAAGAACGTTACGAAAACGACGGCGCCGAAGCTCGACGCGCTCGGGGTCGTCCTCTCCACCCTCGGCTTCGGCGGCCTGCTGTACGGCTTTAGCGACGCCGGCAACGACGGCTGGGACAGCCCGGTCGTCATCGCTAGCCTTTGCGTAGGCGTCGTCGCCTTGGCGCTCTTCATCGGGCGTGAGCTCAAAGTCGAGAAGCCCATCCTCGAGTTCCGCGTGTTCCGGTACGGCATGTTCTCGCTGACGACGCTCATCAACGCCATCGTGACGATGGCGATGTTCTCCGGCATGATTTTGCTGCCCATCTATTTACAGACGCTGCGCGGCTTCTCTCCGCTGGAATCGGGGCTGCTGCTGCTGCCGGGCGCGCTGCTCATGGGCCTCATGTCGCCGATCACCGGCATCATCTTCGATAAAATCGGCGCGCGCTGGCTGGCGGTGGTCGGCCTCGTCATTACGACCGTCACGACGTACGAATTCAGCACCCTGACGCTCGACACCTCGTACAACTTCATCCTGCTGCTGTACACGCTTCGCATGTTCGGCATGGCGTTCCTGATGATGCCGATTCAAACCGCCGGGCTGAATCAGCTGCCGCAGCGGCTGAACGCGCACGGCTCCGCCATGTCGCAGACGATGCGCAATATCGCCGGCGCGCTCGGCACCGCGTTGCTCGTCACGATCATGACGAACGAAGCGGCAGCCCGCGGGCGAGCGCTCGCCGCCGAAGCCGGCATCGATCCGGCCGACGCCGCCGCGATGGCGCAGGTGACGACGGAAGCGGCGGTGCACGGAATCAACTACTCGTTCGTCGTCGCTACGTGGATGACCGTCGCCGCGCTCCTGCTCGCGTTCTTCATTAAGAAAGTGAAACCGGAGGAAGGCGCGCCGCCGGCGGCCGCGCCGAAGGAAGGGTAGCGGGCAGGGGAGCGCGGTTCCCCTTTCCGACCTGTTTCCCTTGCCTCAGCGGAATCGCGAGGGGCGCCCGCTCGCCGCGACGAAGGAATCGACCTTTCGGTTTGGCTGAGCAGAGGGAAACAGCTTGGAAAGAAACACGCGGCATGCCCCGTAACCTGCTAGAATATGAGCAACGCCCTCTAGAAGCCTAGTAGCTTCCGGAGGGCGTTTATGCTTGATTTGATTTACTCCGCGGAAGGCGCCTTCCAATACACGAAACGCTCGCCTAATCGCATCAGATGGAACGGCAGCTCCGGGTACGTCTGATACGCATAATCGACGAAGTAAGCCGGGTTCTCGTCGTTATGGCGGAAAATGCCGTAATGCATAGGCAACACGAGCTTCGTCCCGATGTCGTTCGCGAAATCCGCCGCCTCCCGGTAATTCATGTTGCCGACGATGCCGGCCGCCGTGCGCCGGTAATCCCGCCCGTTGATCGGCAGGAACGCCGCGTCCGGCTTCGCCGCCCCGACCCAGTCGACCAGCTCCGGAAACCCGATCGTGTCCCCCGCATGGTAGAGGACAATCTCCCCAAGCGTAAGCCCGTAACTCAGAAAATGATGATTCCCTTCGGCGTCGCGCTCGAAGTCGGCGTGCATGCCGGCGAACGCCAAAATATCGACGCCCGGAAGCCGAACCGTCTCCCCATGGTTCATGCCGACGAGCGACGAGTCCGCGAAGCCCCATTCGCGGAGCAGCGGCAAGTGCGCCCGCGGCGCGACGAGCTTGGCGCCTTCCTTCCAGCGCAGCGCCGTCAGCGTCCGCTTGTCCATATGATCCTCATGGTGATGCGTGCACAGCACGACGTCCAGCGGCGGCAGCGCCTCCGGCTCGATCGGCGGCGGCGCCGTCCGCGACCACGGTTCGCCGACCAGCTCGTACACCCAATTCGATAAATATAAATCGATTCCGATCGTCGTCGCGCCGTGCTTCATGACGAAGCCGCACTGCCCGAGCGACCAAATCGCCACCGCGTCGTCCGGCAGTCGCGTCGCGGCGATTTCCGCAGCCAAATCCCGTTTCATCTCGTTCCGTCCCTTCGCGCAAGCAGAATGATTTCTCCTTATTAAAACATAAAAACACCCGCCGAAGGGAAACAATTTCCACCCGGCGGGCCGCGTTACCTTTTCTTATAAAATTCGTGGTACAGCTTCATCAACGCTCTTTTTTCGATGCGCGAGACGTACGAGCGGGAAATCCCGAGTTCCTTCGCGATCTCCCGCTGCGTCCGCTCCTCTCCTCCATGGTCCAACCCGAAGCGGCCCCGGATGACTTCTTGCTCGCGTTCGTCTAGGATATCTAAATGAGCGTAAATTTTCGATTTCTCGATTTTCATCTGGACCTGCTCGGCCACTTCATCGGAGTCCGTGCCGAGAATGTCGATCAACGTAATTTCGTTGCCTTCCTTGTCCGTCCCGATCGGGTCGTGCAGGGAGACGTCTTTCTTGGTCTTCTTGAGCGAGCGGAGATGCATGAGGATTTCGTTCTCGATGCAGCGAGCCGCGAAGGTCGCCAGCTTCGTCCCCTTGTCCGGGGAGAACGATTCGATCGCCTTGATCAGGCCGATCGTGCCGATGGAGATGAGGTCCTCGAGATCTTCGCCGGTATTGTCGAATTTCTTTACGATATGCGCGACCAACCGCAGGTTGTGCTCGATCAATAAATTTCTGGAAACTTGATTTCCTTCCGCCATCAGTCGAAGATGCTTCGCCTCGTCCGCTTCGTTCAGCGGCTGCGGGAACGCGTTGTTCTTGACGTAGGACACCAAGAGCATTAACTGCTTGATGAATAAGGCAATCATTGCGAATAAACCAGGCACGTCGGAACACCCCCTGAAGTTTTGCCCGCCCCGTGTCCGGCGTTCTCCCCGGGACGGCGCATCCCTACATTGTATGTGGGCGGACGCCCATTCGTGCCTGTACGCATCCGCGCGCAGAACAAAGGTTATACAAAAAGAGAAGACGATTCTACTACTTTCGGAAAGCATCTTACCATTCTGCGAAGGCGTTTTCGCGGTATTGTGTAGGTAGGCATTCATTAGAAAAGGGGTATCAGCCGAATGAACGGGACAGAGCTTCGACTCGTGAGGGATTGGACGGCCGTCAAGGCGAAGATCGGCACGTACGAATGGGCAAAAGACATCTTCGATAAAACAAAGCAAACGACGGACTGGTGGGTCGCGCATTATCAAGACGATCCGACCCGCGTCGCGGGGTGGATGCACAACTATTTTTGCGCGGAGTGCGCCGTTCCGCTCGTATTCGACCCGGCTAAGCCCGGCGAGCATGCCTGCAGCCAATGCGGCAAGCCGCGCCGGGACGCGATCGCCGACGAAGCGTGGTGCGCGGCATATCGAAGCCATTCCTGCACGCAGGTGTTTCATGCGGCGGTGCTTTACCGAATTACGGAAGACGCCTCCTACCTGGAATACATCCGCAAAGTGCTAGCCTTCTATGCCGAGCATCTCCCAGCGCTTGCGGTAAGCACGCCGCAAGGCTTCGAGGGAAAATTCAGCGGCATCAACCTAAGCGACGCCGTAAGCATTTGCTGGATGTTGAACGGAATGGAACTGGTGAAGGAAACCTTTTCCGAAGAGGAGCTTACGCGTTACAAGGAACGATTTTTCTTCCCGATGGCGGAGTTTCTGCATCGCAAGAAGGGAGGCACGCCCAATATATGCTGTTGGATGAAATCCGCGCTCGGCATGATCGGCCTCTTCTTCCGAGAGCACGATTGGTGCAGGCTCGCCGCGGACGGAGAGGAAGGCATTCGGACCCAGCTGAAGACCGGCTTGCTTGCTGAGGGCTTTTGGTATGAGAGCTCCTTCCATTACCATTTCTACTGCGCCGAAGGGCTAACCTATTACGCCGCCTTCTGCAAGTTGTACGAGTACGACTTCCCGGAGCTCACGGACGGCATTCGCAGCATGTATCGGTACCCGACCCGCTTCGCGTTCCCGAACGGTCGGTTCCCGAGCCCGAACGACGGGTGGCCGCTGCTCGGCTTCGGCAATTACGCTCACCAGTACGAGTGGATTCAGAACTTATACGACGAACCTGCCTATCGATATGCGCTGTCCGAATGTTACGACGATGCGCGCATCGGCGGACTTCCGCGCTTGCTGTTCGGGACGGACTGGAAGGGAGAGCTTGACGCTTTCGAGCGGGAAACCGGCGTCTCGCCGAGACCGGAGCGAGTGTCTCATCATGATCCGTCGATTCATTATGCGATGCTCCAGAACGACCAGGCAAGCGTCTTCCTGAAATACGGATTCGTCATCCGGGAGCATTCCCATGCGGACGTGATGAATTTCGAGCTCTTCTGGAAGGACGAGATCGTCTCGAGGGACATTTCCAACAGCGGGTACGGCTCGGACTTGTTCCGGGAGTGGCAGCGCAAATCGATCGCGCACAATACGGTCATGGTCGACCGGCGGAATCAGCCGCATCGCCCGCCGGGCACGATCCTAGCCTTCGATGCCGAGCATTCCATTTGCAGCGCGGCCGCCAAGGATGTTTATCCAGGCGTTCACTATGCACGGGAACTGCGCCTAACGCCCGGGCGTCTGCACGATACCTTCGCCGTCACCTTCGACGACAGAGAGGAACATGTCGTCGACTGGTTGTTTCACTGTTCGGGCGAACTCGTCCATACGCTCCCGATGCACGACTCCCCGCCTCCCGGCGACGAGGACGGCTACCAGCTCATGCAGCACGTACAAAGCTGCATGACCGACCGGGATTGGGAGCTGCAATGGCGCTTTCCCGACAAGTCCGTGACCCTATCCATGCGGGGAAGCCCGGGCACGGAAGTGTTCATCTTCAAGGGATATGAGCACCGCGCGGACCTGCTGCGCTGGGGCGTGTTAGTCCGTCGCATCGGGCGCGAAACGTCGTTCGAAGCGGAATACCGTCTCGAATAGCTCCCCCGAAAGCAAAAAGCGCCCGCTAGGAGGCTGCTGACAGATGCTGCTGTCGGTTGCCTCCAAGCGGGCGCGATTTTCGTTTATTTCCCTTCGTTGATCGCTTTGATTTTCTCTACGGGCAGTTTCGGTACGCGGTCGTACGTGAGCAAGCCGTTGATTTCCTGCTCGACGTCGGTGAGCTGGGTGTAACAGTAGCCTTGTACGATCGGCGACGTCAGGAGCGGCTGCACGACGGCGCGCAGCTTCGCTTCGAAGTCTTCGTCGTTTTCCGCGCCGGAATAGCCCCAGCCCTCCCATTCGCTCTTCTTGTACGCGATGCCGCCGAACTCGCTGACGAGAATCGGCTGACCCGCGTACTCGTAGCCGCCTACCGACAGCCGTCGGTTCGCCGGCAGCGCGTTCACCGCCGTCTCCGCGTCGGCGTACCGCTTCTCCAGCGTCTCGCGCTTCGAGGCGTAATCGTGGATCGTGAACAGATCGGTCGCGACGAGCTCCCAGCCGTCGTTCGAGACGACCGGCCTCATCGGGTCGAGCGACTTCGTCAGGTGGTACATGGCTAGCGCGTGCTGCTGCTGCTGACGGTCGATTTGCACGTTCGGTACGCCCCAGCTTTCGTTGATCGGCACCCAAACGCACACGCTCGGATGATTATAGTCGCGTTCGACCGCCTCGATCCATTCCTGCGTGAAGCGCCGCGCATACTCCTCCGTAAAATCGTAGGCGTTCGCCATCTCGCTCCATACGATCAGTCCGAGCTTGTCGCACCAATACAAGTACCGCGGATCCTCGAGCTTCTGATGCTTGCGCGCGCCGTTGAAGCCCATCGCCTTCGTCAGCTCGACGTCCCGCTGGATCGCCTCGTCGCTCGGCGGCGTCAGGTTGCCGTCCGGGAAGTACCCTTGGTCGAGGACGAGCTTCATGTAATAGGGCCGGTTGTTCAGGCACAGCTTGCCGTTTTCGATCGAAATTTTCCGCATCCCGAAATAGCTGCTTACGACGTCCGTCTCGACGCCGTCGACGAAGACGCGAAGCGCAAGATCGAACAGGTTCGGGTTGCGAGGCGACCAGAAGCCGCCGGTTTGCTCGCTGATCATCGGGAGGCGGATGCGGCGCGTCTCGCAAGCGTGCTTCATCGCGTATTCGTCCTCGGCCACGACCTCGCCCTTGAACGTAATTTCCGCGCGAATGCGGACGTCTTTCCCCTTCGTCCAGCCGCGAACGGTCGAACGGATTTCGATTTCCTTGCGGTCGAGATCCGGCGTCAGGCGAATCTTCTCGAGCGACACCGGCGCGACGGCCTCGAGCCACACCGTCTGCCAGATGCCCGTCGTTCGCGTATAGAAGATGCCTTCCGATTTCGGCTTCCAGTATTGCTTGCCGCGAGGCACGGTCAAGTCCTCGGCGTAGTCGACGGCCTTCACGACGAGCGTGTTGTCGCCGGAAGGCGCGAGCGCGCCGGTAATGTCGGCATGGAACGGCGTGTGGCCGCCGACGTGCGTCGCGACGAGACGGCCGTTCACCCAGACGGACGCCTCGTAATCGACCGCGCCGAAATGCAGAATCACGCGCTTGTCCTTCCAGTCCGCCGGGACGGCGAACGTTCGGCGGTACCAGACGACGTCGTGGAACGACGGATCGGCGATGCCGCTCAGCTTGCTTTGCGGCGCGAACGGCACCGTAATGCGAAGCGGGAACGCCCCCGATTCGCCGTCGTGCCAGCCTCCGGCGTCGCCGGCGCGCTCGTCGTCGAACGCGAACTCCCATTCGCCGTTCAGGTTCATCCAAGCGTCGCGTGCAAATTGCGGGCGCGGGTACTCCGCGCGCGGCTGCGTAATCGTCATATGGAAGTCGCTCCTTCGATGTCGATGTCGATGACGACCGGGCCGGCTTCGCCGGAGCAGTCGATTTCGTGCCAGCCATCGCGCCCGACGACGGCGGCTACGCGGCCGTTGACGGTCGCGCGAGGCGCGGCGAACGCGTCGCCGGACGCGGCGAAGCCGAAACGGCCGCCTTCGCGCAGCGAGACGGACAGGCGCGAGTCGGCCGCGACGACGCGCTCGATGGCCGCCTGCGGCACGAGCTTGTTCACGAGGCCGATCGGCGTGACGCCGCCCGCGCGCTCCGGCACGTAAGCGTACATGGCCGTCTCCGCGGGCGCGAGCCGCAGCGGCAGGCGCTCGTCCGCGGCGAGGCGCGTCGCCTTCCCGCTAAAGTATTCATAGGCGACGAACGCGTCGCCGGCGAGCCCCGGCACGTCGGACGGGCCGGTCGACCCTTCCGCCGCGGACTCGCTCAGCCCGAACGCGGCGACGACGCCGGAGGCGCCGACCGTGTTCCACAGCTTCAGCGGCGTACCCGCGGCGACGGGATCGACCATAAGGCAGTCCGCCGTCGGCACGCCCGGCCGGTCGCAGCGAATGATGCGCCCGTCGCGGTAGACGAGCGGCCAAATGTGGTCCGGATTCGTGCCGCCGACTTTATCGCTGACGTACACCGGGCCGCCGCTGACGGCGCGCAGCGCCATGTTTTGCACGGCGTCGTGATTCGTGCTCCAGAACATATCCCAGTCGCCCCAGTAGAACGAGCCGTGGAAGTAGGAGTTATACGCGTTCTGCAGCGCGTGCTCGCGGAAGCCCGTCGCCTCCTCCGGCACGAAGTCGTCGCTGTTGCGGGAGACGGCGGACATCGGTCGATGCCAAACGTTTTCCGAAGCCATGCCCATGCAGTTGATGATCGTGCCGCCGAAGTGAAGCGCGACCGACGCCTCGAGCGCCGTATGCGCCGCCTTCGCCGCCGCGCCGATCGGGGCGAGCTCGCGGAAGAAATTCAGCACTGCGCTCTGGCTGTCGACCTTGACGAAGTCGATGCCTTGGCGCTTCAGGTACCCGTGCCAGTCGTTCCAGAAGCCGAACGCCTTCGCGGCATCCGGCGCGGGCACCCAGACGCCGCCGTTCGTCTCGAACAGATGCCCCCGGTTCCCTTCGAACAGCTCCCCGTCCGGATCGACGCCGCCCCAATAGCCGGCGATCGTGTGCCAGACGCCGACCCAGCGGACGCCATGCTTCGCTTTCATCTCGTTCACGACCGGCGCGAGGCCGCCCGGGAACTTGCGCCGGTCGGCGTCGTACGTGCGCAGCCGCTTATCGTCGCTGATCTCCGACCAGCCGTCGTCGATCATGACCCAGCGGACGGGCAGCCCCGCCGCGGCGAGCTCCGCGGTTTTCGTCAGCAGCCCTTCCGCGTCCACCTTCTGATAGAAGGCGTCCCAGCTGCACCACCCGAGGTAATCGAGCGGCTCCGGATACGACTTGTCGGCCCGCGGCTTCGCGAGCGCGTCGCGGGCGGCGAGGCCGAGGGCGGCCGTCTCGTCCGCCAGGGCGTACGGATCGTCGCCGGCCGCGAGCGCGAACGCCGCGGTCGAGACGGAGGCGAAGCCGCCTTGGAAGGCGGACAGGCGGACGTCGAAGCCGCCGGACGGCGAGCCGCACAAATCCGCGCGGAACGCGTCGTCCGTCATCGGCAGCAACTGCGCGTAGCCCGCTTCCCCGGCGCGCCAAAGCAGCGACAGCGTGCGAGGCGGCAGCGCCGCGAGGTTCGGGTCGACGTGCGGCCGCGTCCACCAATCCTTGTGCTGATAGTTCGCCATCAGCGACGTGAGCCCCGGCGCGTTTCCGACATGCACGACGACGCCGGCCTCGGACGCGAGCGTGACCCGGTCGCGGAACAGTTCGCGGTTGTGCACGTGCGCGCGAACGAACAGCGCCGCGCCCGCGCCGGCGGCCGCCAGCTCCAGCTTCGCGTACGTGCGGCCTTCGTCGGCGGCGAAGACGACGCGCTGGATTTGGCGCGCCCCGAGCCGAGACGGCACGGATGCGTCTTCCGCCGCTTCCTCGAAGGAAGCGAACGGCAGCGCGACGTTCCGCCCGTCGTGCAGACGCAGCGATACGGCGATATTTTCTAAGATGACGCGATCCCCGTCAACGATGCTGACGACGCCGCCGTGAACGTGAAATTGCAAGATAAGCTCCTCCCGATTCTAGAACCATACTTTGAACGTCTTGATTTCGTAAGGCTTCAATCCGAACGTCAGACGCTCCCCGGCGAACGCCGCCGCGCCTTCCTCTTCCTCCACCAGATTGCACTCGACCGCTTTGCGGATCGGCCGATCGAAGACGATCGCGGCCTCCGATGTGCGGTATTGCTTGTATTCGTACACCCGAACGACGATCGCGTCGTCGTCCTCGGCCTTCTTTACCGTCTCGAGCATCGCATGCTCGCATTCGAGCGTCGCGAAGCCGCCGGCCGCAGGCAGCGCGCCTTGCGGATTCCCGGCGACCGGCGTCGCGGAGAGCGGCGCGTTCAGCTCGTACGCCGCGCGAGCGACGTCGGCCTCCCGCCAGCCGCCCGCGTGCGGAAGCAGCGCGTACGTGAACGCGTGATGCCCGCGATCCGCCGTCTCGTCCGGCTCGATCGGCGACTTGAGCAGGGTCAGGCGCATGACGTGTCCCTTGATATCGTAGCCGTATTTGCAATCGTTCAAGAGCGCGACGCCGTAGTTGCCTTCCGACAAATCGGCCCACTTCTGCGCGGCCACCTCGAATTTGGCGTAATCCCAGCTCGTGTTCCAGTGCGTCGCTCGCTCGATATTGCCGAACTGGATGTCGTACGTCGCCTTCGTCGAGCGGACGGCGACGGGGAACGCGACCTTCAGCAGCACTTGCTTCTCGCGCCAGTCGATGTCCGTACGGAAGTCGATGCGCGGGTCGTCCGCGTACAGCGTAAGCCGCTGCGTAATCGTCGAATCGAGGAAGCGCCATACGAGACGAAGCGTGCCTCGCAGCGGGCCTTCCTCCTCGACGACGGCCTCGACGAGGTCGTCGACGACGGTCATCTTCTCTTGATAAAACAGGTCGATGTCCCAGGCGTCGAAGTTGATCGGCTTGTCCTCGAACGCTTGCAGCACGTTGCCGAGCTCGCCTTCGGCGAGCACCTCCCGCCGTGCGCGCTTGTCGTAGATCGAGGCGATCTGGCCTTGCGCGTTCAGTCGAATCGCGTAGAACGCGTTCTCCAGCGCCTCCGGCGCGATTTTCAGCGCGCGTTCGCCCGCGGCGTCCGCGGCGTTCGCGGCGTTCGCGCTCGCGGCCGGAACGAACGCCGCCGCTAGATATCCGAGCGAAGGGACCTTCGGCGCCTTCACGAGCAGCGCGTCGCGCCCGTCGCGGGTCGTCGTCCGTTGCGTCGCCGGCGTCGCAGCGCCTTCGAGCGCCCGTCCCTCCAACTCCGGCGTCCAATCGAGCTCCAGCAGGCCGTCCCGCTCCCAGCCGAGCGCGTTCCAGACGAGGAGGCCGTCCCGCTCCGTCCGAACGCGCGCCGCCACCGCCGTTTCCGCCGCTCGCAGCGCCTCGCCGCCGATCCGCTCGATCGTCTCAAATTCCTTGCGCGTATCCTCGTACACCTGGCGAATCGAGGAGCCCGGCAAAATATCGTGGAACTGGCTGAGCAGCAGCATCTCCCAGCCTTCGTTCAGCGACGCTTGCGGATAATTCCGGCCGCCCGTCAGCACGTCCGCGTACGCGCTCAACCATTCCGCCGCATGGTACAGCAGCTCGGCCTTGCGGTTCGCCCGCTTCAGCCATGCCTGCGACGTATACGTTCCGCGGTGGTACTCGAGGTACAGCTCTCCGTCCCATACCGGCAATGCCGAAGGCTTTACGCGTTCGCCGAGCCTCTCCAAATACGGCTCCATCTTTCCGAGCTCGAAACGCGGCAGCCCCGGCACGTCCTTCAGCACCTCGGCCGCCTCCAAGAAGTCCTTCGTCGGGCCGCCGCCGCCGTCGCCCCACCCGAACGCCATAATCAACTCTTCGTTGACGTCCTTCTGCTTGTATTGGTCCCACGTGCCCTTGACCTCGTACGGTCGAACGAGGCCGTTGTACGTGTAAGACTTCCCGCTTCCGTCCTCCGGCGTCGTAATGTAATGCGTCATAATTTCCGTGCCGTCGACGCCGCGCCACATGAACGTGTCGTGCGGGAAGCGGTTGTATTGGTTCCAGCTGATCTTGCTCGTAATAAAGTAGTCGATGCCGCTGCGCTTAATGATTTGCGGCAGCGCCCAGTTGTAGCCGAATACGTCCGGCAGGAAGACGACGTTCGTCTTCTGGCCGAACTCCTCCCGGATAAACCGCTTCCCGAACAAAATTTGCCGCACGAGCGACTCTCCGTTCGGCACGTTCATATCGGGCTCGATCCACATGCCGCCGGTAATTTCCCACTCGCCCGAGGCGATGCGCTCCTTCACTTGCGCATAAATTTCCGGGTAATCCTGTTTCAAGAACTTATAAAGCTGAGGAGACGTATGCAGAAAACGATACTCCGGATACTGCCGCATCAGATGCAGTACGGTCGAGAACGTGCGCGACGCCTTCTCCCGCGAGTGCGCGAGACGCCACAGCCAGGCCATGTCGATATGCGAATGTCCGAAGCCGATCACCTTCGGCTTGCGCGCCCCCGGCTGCTTCCACGACTCGATGTCCGCCGCGAGCCCTTCCGCCGCCGCGGCGATCGACTCGTAATATGTTTTCGAACGCGGTTTCATAAAGTCGACCGTCTGCACCGCGCGGTTGATCGACTGCAGAATCACGCTTCGATGCAGGTCGGTCTCCGGCAGCTCCTTCACGGCCTTGAGCAGCGTATCCGCCATAAAATACAGCTTCTCCGCGGGCCGGTCGACGACGACCAGCTGCGCGACCTTGAATCGGCGCACGTCCGGTACCTTCAGCACGCTGCTCCACGCCTTCAGCGCGATATGGATTTCGCCCTTCGCCGCGAGCTCCGGCGGCAGCCAGGCGTCTTCGTGCCAGATGTCGATCGCCTGCAGCGGCGCGCCGTCGACGTAAAGCAGCGTCTCGGCCGTCGAGCCGCCGCCGTCGCGCGGCCCGACAAGGAAGCGCAGCGCCAATCGTTCGCCGCGCCAGCGCTCCGGAATCGCGACCTTCGCGCGGAAATAAGCGGTCTTATCGTACCCGCCCCACGTCGACCCGACCTGGAACGGCTTCCAGCCCGAATCGTCGAATTCGGGCCTGCGCCAATCGTCGGGCACTTGCTGCATCTCGTCGAAATCGCCTTCGATATACAAGAACGAAGGGATCTCTTGCACCTCGCGGTAGATCGCGGATTTTAGCTCCTCGATTCGCCGTCCCAGCTTCTCTTCCGTTAACCACATAGACATGGATGACTTAGTTTCCCTTCATGTGAATTTCGTTCATCGCAACCGACAGCGAGGCGAGGTCGCCGACGCTTTCCCCGAGCGCCGCCGGCACGATCTCGCAGTTGTCCGCCGTAATCGGCAGCGCTTCCTTGCGTAGGACTTCTAAAACAATAGGTTCTAGTATGGCCTGTTGCCGGCCGTAGATGCTTCCGATGACGATGCGTTCCGGATTGAGGATATCGACGAGCATGGCGAGCCCCTTGCCGAGCTTCGCGCCGACGATACCGTACACCTCGAGCGCCAGCGCGTCGCCTGCCTGCGCGGCGAGGCCGACCGTCTTCGCCGTTACGCCGTCGAGCTCCGCTTCGTTCGCGCAGAAGCTTGGCGGTTCGCCCCCGGCGCGCAGCCGCTCGAGCGCCATCGACCGCGCCAAGTTCGCGATGCCGCCGCCGCTGCAGAAGCCCTCGAACGAGCCGGCCTTCCCGTAGCCCATCGGGCCGTCGTCCTCGAGCCGCACGTGGCCGACCTCGCCGGCCATGTCGTTCTTGCCGGCGTACAGGCGGCCGTTCAAAATGAGCCCGGCGCCCATGCCGGTGCCGAACGTCAGGAACACCATATGTTCCGTCCCTTGCCCGGCGCCCCATTGCCATTCGGCGAGCGCGCAGGCGTTGGCGTCGTTTTGCAGACCGACGGGGACGCCGTACCGCTCGCGCAACGGGCCGACGACGTCGAGCCGGTCCCAATCCGGCAAGTTCGGCGGAGACAGGATGAGCCCGCGTTTGCTGTCGAGCGGGCTGCCGCAGCTAATGCCGATCGCGTCCGGCGCGGCGGCGCCGAGCTCGCGCAGCAAATCGTCGAGCTGCGAAATAAAAGAAGCCACCGCCTCGGCGGGCGGGGGCGTAGGGTACATGCGTTTGCCCAGCAGCTCGACCTTGCCGTTCGCGGCGCGGCCGAGCACGACGGCACACTTGGTGCCGCCGATATCGATTCCGGCGAGCAGTGTCATTTTCCGAAAAACTCCTCTTCTAGCATAATGCAAATCGCATGATAAATCGGCAGGTGGCGCTCTTGGACGTCCGGCGTGGAATCCTTCGGCACGCGGATCGTCACGTCGCACAGCGACGCAAGCTTCCCGCCGGTACGCCCCGTCATCCCGATGGTCTTGAGGCCCCGGTGCTTCGCCACCTGCACGGCGCGCACCACGTTCGCGGAATTGCCGGAGGTGGTAAGCCCGACGAGCACGTCGCCCGGCTTGCCGTAGCCGTACACCTGCTGCGCGAACATCATATCCGCGGCGACGTCGTTAATGAACGCCGTGAGCAGCGCCGTGTGGCTGACGAGCGAGATCGCCGGCAAGCCGCCCTGGAGATGGTCCGCGATGTAGCGGCCTTCTTCGCCGTACGCTTCGACCCAACGCGCGCGCTCCTCCTCGCTCACCGGACGCCGCGACATAAAGCCCTTCATCAGCTCGCCTACGATATGCTCGCTGTCCGAGGCGCTGCCGCCGTTGCCGCAAAACAACGCCTTGCCGCCGTTCGCGTAACTTTCCCGCATAATGTCGTACGCGGCGACGATCTCGTCCCGGCACGCTTCAATATCGGGATATTTCTCAAGCAATCGGACCAATGCCATCGATTCCATCTACGTATCCTCCCGTAACTCGTGCTTGACCGGGCAGACGACGACCTTCACGCCCAGTTCCTCCATTTCGCGCACCACCGACGGGTCCACGAGGTCGCTCGTAATGACCATGTCGACGTCTTGCAGACTGCTGAACGAGACAAGCGCCTGGCGTTGAAACTTGCTGTGGTCCGCCAAAATGACGACGCGCTGGCCTGCCGCGATCATCGCGCGCTTGATTTCGGCCTCGTAAATATCCGAGCTCGTAAACCCTTTGCGCGGGGAGATGCCCGACGTGCCTAGGAACACGAAATGCGCATTATACTTCTGCAGCTCCATCTCCGCCTGCGGTCCGACGACGCTCATCGATTTCTTGATCAGCTTGCCCCCGAGCAGGAATATCGCGGCCTCCTCGTTCTGGCTGCATTCCTCCGCGACGTTGATGCCGTTCGTCACGACCGTAAGGCCGCTCGTCTGCTTCAGGTGGCGAGCCATGCACCAGGTCGTGGAACCGGAGTCGAGAATGACGATCTGCTGTCCCGTCACGAGCTCGGCGGCTTTCTTCCCGATGGCGTTCTTCTCTTCGAAAAATTGGAACTTCCGCTGCTGTACCGGCGGGACCGCTACCGTCTCGATGTCCTCGATTAAAATCGCGCCGCCGTAATTTTTCTGAACGAGTCCTTCCCGCTCCAATTGATTCAGATCGCGGCGGATCGTCTCCTCGGAGACGTTGAATTCCTTGACGAGCTCCGACACCTTCACGCTGCGCTGTTGGAAAAGCTTCTCTTTAATCTTATGCCTTCTTTGGACAACGATCATACGCTTCCCCCCCGTAGTTGGTTCGGTTCCCCTCCGCAAAGCGTCAAGCCGGGAGCGTGCCGCCCCCGCTCAAGACTCCCATTTCCTTCTAGGCTTATAGCCGGCGTTGTGCAGGAAGTCTTCGACGATCGGCGGCTCCAGGCTGCGCAGCTTTACGCCGGCCGCGCCTGCCGTTACGAGCATGCGGCACGCCATCTCCAGCGTCTGCAGCGCCATGCGGGCTTCTCGCACGCTGGTATCGTAGACGAGCACGCCGTGATGCTCTAGCAGCAAGATATTCGCTTTCCTTGCGTGGGCGGCCACCGCGTCGCCGAGCGCTTCCGAGCCCGGATGGCGATACGGCACCCGTTCGACCCGCTCTAAATAGTACATCGTCTCTACGAACCAATCGGATTTCAGCTCCAAGTCCGAGCAGGCTACCATCGTAGCGTAGAACGGCGAAGCGTGCAGCACCGCGTTCACCTCGGGCCGCAGCTCATAGACGGCGCGATGCATCGGCAGCTCCTTCGAGGGCTTCTTGTCCTCCGGCCGAAGACGTCCCCCTCGAAAGTCGCATTCGACCAAGTCTCCGTCTTCGAGCTCGCCGAGGAACGTGCCGCTTGCCGTGATCATGTAACGGTCCTCGCCCGTCCGTGCGCTAATATTGCCCGCGTTGCCCCAGGCGAGTCCATGGGCCATCATATACCTTCCCGCGTCCTGCAGCTGCGTTCTAGCCTCTTGGGGCGTCAGCATACGTCACCTCCGCATTGAGTGTGGCTTCTCTGTACAATGAGGTTGGTTTTGTTGGTTGTTGAACGGTTTGTTTCGGTTTATCCTCTCATTTTGACGAATACCCCACATCATGTCAACTATTTTTCACCGATTGCGCTTGGCATTGGGGAATAGGGAATGTCTCAGCCCTTGCATGCGCGCACGGCTCGGATTCCCTTTACGGAACGAAGAACGCGCGAAGCCGTCGAAGGCTCCGCGCGTCGTGTTCCGCATGGGTTAAGACAAGCATTTCTCGATGAGCGCCATGCGTAAATACAGCCCGTTCTGCGCCTGCCGGAAGTACGCGGCTCGCGGGTCGCGATCGACGGACGCCTCGATTTCGCCGGCCCGCGGCAGCGGGTGGAGAATAATCGAGTCGGAGCGCATCGCGTCCAGCACGGCGCCGTCGATCGTATACTTCCCGGCCGCCTTCTCGTACTCCTCGAGCGAGAAGAACCGTTCTTTCTGAATACGAGTTTGGTAAACGACGTCCGCGGTCTCCGCGACCTTCAGCAAATCGCTCGACTCTTCGAAGGAGACGCCTTTCTCCACCAAGTACCGCTTCACCTCGAGCGGAATTCGGACATTGTCGGGAGCGACGAAGTCGATATGCACGTTCCGATAATTCGTTAGCATATAGCTAAGCGAATGGACGGTGCGGCCGTTCGCGAGATCGCCGATCATCGCGATGCGAATGCCGTCGATGCGGCCGATTTCTTTTTGAATCGACAACAGATCGAGCAGCGCCTGGGTCGGATGCTCGCCGGCTCCGTCGCCGGCGTTGATGACCGGTACCGTCGCGACCGTCGCGGCCAGCTGCGCGGCGCCGATTTCCGTGTGCCGCATGACGATTAAGTCGCTGTACCCCGAGACGATTCGGATCGTGTCCTCCAGCGTCTCTCCCTTAATGGCGGACGAAAACTGCGCCGCGTTCTCCGTGCCGATCACCCGCCCGCCGAGCCGATGCATCGCCGACTCGAACGACAGCCTCGTCCGGGTGCTCGCCTCGAAAAACAACGTCGTCAAAATCTTGTTCGAAAACCGCGTGGAGCCGCCTTCCCGCACGACCCGCTCCATCTCGCCCGACGCGGCGAACAGCTCGTCCAGCGTCGCTCGGTCGAATTGTTTCGCCCCGAGCACATGAAATAAAGTATCCGACATGCTTCTTCCGCCGTCCCCCTGAACAAAATGCCAAGCTTTTCCCTCATCCTATCGCAACCTGCGCCCGCAAGCAACCGGTACGTCGACGATTCGCGTACAATCGCCAAGCCGAATCGGCGCGGCGAACCGGAACGGCCTCGTCGATGCGTTGCGCCCGGCATGCGCGCGGCTGTCTCGAAAGGATTCGAACGCAACAAAAAAGCCGGAAGCGTATGCTCCCGACTTGTTACGTACGTGGATTATGCCGAAACCGCTTCTTTCCGAAAGAGAGGCTCTAGGGCGCTTCTGAATTCTTGCAATTCTTTATCAGACGCCTGTAGAAATCCGCAAATGAGCTCGTTCGCGACCTCGTCGCCGAGCAGTTCTTTCAAATCGTTGACGACCCCAGTGCAAATCTTCTTTTCCATACCATGCACGCCCCTATCTTTTCGTTGTGGTTTCCCGCACCGGAAATGAGGCGTAAGCTCGAACTCGCCTCTTATTTTCGGCAGCTGGCTGACTTGGGTTTGAGCACCTTTAGTCCCTATAGCTTTGCGTCCCTGTTTTTCAGCAGGTTTGCCCTTCTCGCGTATAAGAGTGAGAATTGTTAATAGTATAACATAATTTGTCGATAAGTACAGACGTCCTTTTCTCGGGCGGCGCAGGGGCGCGTAGGAAACCAACCTTTCCCCGTTATTCTAAGGCGAGCGGTTCGATTACCACTCGGACAAAGAACCGTCCTTGTTTCGCCAAATCGGGTTGCGCCAACGATGGCCGATCGCGGCCATCTCCCGTACCTTCTCCTCGTTGATTTCGATGCCGAGTCCGGGACCCTCCAGCCGACGAACATAGCCGTCTTCGTATTCGAACACCGTCTTATCCGCCAAATAATCCAGTAGGTCCGAGCCTTGATTATAATGAATGCCGAGGCTTTGCTCCTGGATGAACGCGTTCGGCGTGCAGAAATCCAGCTGCAGCGAAGCCGCCAGCGCGATCGGCCCGAGCGGACAGTGGGGCGCCACGGACACGTCGTACGCCTCGGCCATCGCCGCGATTTTGCGCACCTCCCAGATGCCGCCGGCATGGCTGAGATCCGGCTGGATGATGTCCACCGCGCCGCCGGCGATCGCGTGCTTAAAATCCCAGCGCGTGAACATGCGTTCGCCGGTCGCGATCGGTACGGTCGTGACGCGAGCGAGCTCGAGCAGCGCCTCGTTGTTTTCCGGCAGCACTGGCTCCTCGATAAACATCGGTTTGTACGGTTCAAGCTCCTTCATCAGTACCTTCGCCATGCTCTTATGCACCCGTCCGTGGAAGTCGATCCCGATGCCGAGCTCGTACCCGACCGCTTCCCGTACCGCGGCGATGTTGGCGACGGCCGCGTCGATCTTCGCATGCGTGTCGATCCATTCCATCTCCGAGGTGCCGTTCATCTTCACCGCCGTATAGCCGGCCGCGATTTTCTCCCGCGCCGCGTTCGCCGTCTCGGCCGGCTTGTCGCCCCCGATCCATGCATATACGCGCACCTTGTCGCGCACGGCGCCGCCGAGCAGCTCATACACCGGTACGCCGAAGCGCTTGCCTTTGATGTCCCAGAGCGCCTGCTCGATGCCCGACATCGCGCTCGTCAAAATCGGTCCCCCGCGGTAAAACCCTCCCCGGTACATGACCTGCCACAAATCCTCGATATTGCCGGCTTCTTTCCCGATCAAGTAATCGGCCAGCTCCTCGACGGCCGTCTTCACCGTCGCCGCCCGCCCTTCGACGATCGGCTCGCCCCAGCCCGTCAGCCCGTCGTCCGTCGTCACCTTCAAAAACAGCCAACGCGGCTCCACCGTAAACAGTTCGACGCTTCGAATTTTCATGCCCGTCTCCCCTTATCCCCGATATTGTTCGAAAATGTCCTCCAAATGCAGCGTCATCTGCCGCCGAGCCGCCTCCGCGCGGCCCTCCGACACGGCATGGGCGATCAAAAGATGGTACGACGCGGTCTTCTCGTCCATGCCGCTCCACTTCATCGTGCGGCGCCGACTGTCGAGCAGCAAATCCGAAATTTGCCGCATCATCTCCCGCAGCACGACATTGCCGGAGGCGCCGGCGATCAGCTGATGAAATTCCATGTCCTCCCGCAGGAAATCCTCCCCGCGCGCAATCTTCTCTTGCATCGCCCGGGCGTTGTCGAGAATCGCCCGTTTCGCGTCGGCGTCGGCATGCGCCGCCGCCCGTGCCGCCAGCTCCGGCTCGATAACGAGCCTCGCCTCCGTCAGCTGCAGCAGCGTCGCGTTCTCGAGCGCGTCGAGCCGCTCCGTGCCGTCGCCGACGCCGCCGGCCACGTACGTGCCCCGGCCTTGCTCGATGCTGAGTACGCCTTGCTTGCCGAGAATTTTGACCGCCTCGCGCACCGAGGATACGCCCGTCCCGAATTCCCGGGACAGCTCCTCGATCGTCGGGATGCGCGAACCGACCCCCCAGACGCCTTCCCGAATCCGCGCCCGGATGCCTTCGTACACCGCTTCGTACGCAAGCCTCTTCAGCTTCATTCCCCCTCGGAACCAAATCATCATATGTATATGGTTATATTATAATAATTCATATGATGTTTCCACAAAAAAAACGCCCCGGCCCTGACGGCGCCGGGACGACTTCGTTTTCGATTATAGAGAACGAACGTCTAACTTACATACATGCTCGTACTTTCGGATGTCGCGGAAGACGTCCACGACCAAGCTATGCTCATGCACTTGCGCCCGCAGCTCGAAACGGAACGTCTGGTCGTCCAGCTCCGTCACCTTCGTTCCCTTCACCTTGATCTCGTGCCTTGCGAGATGCTCCTTCAGGCCCGCATAATGCTCCACGTCGCGGACGACGAACGCCACCAATATTTCTTTGGACGTTAAGGCGTCCGGTCCCCACCGTCGCAATAGATAGGGGATTAGATCGACGCCGATTAAAATAATGAGCAGCGAAATCCCCGCTTCCCGATAGTAGCCCGCCCCGACGGCGATGCCGAGACCCGAAGCGCTCCAAATCATCGCGGCCGTCGTAAGGCCGCTGATAACGTCGTCGTGGCGCTTGAGGATCACGCCCGCGCCGATGAAGCCAATGCCCGATACGATCTGCGCAGCCAGACGCAGCGGATCCATCATCATGTGGCCGACCTTCGGAAAATCGTATGCCGCTTGAATGGAGACGATCGTTAGCAAACAGCTGCTGACCGCGAGCACCAAGCAAGTCTTTAACCCCAGCGGCTTCTTCTTGAGCTCGCGATCGATCCCGATCACGAGACCGAATAACGCGGATAAGCCGATCTTTAATAAAACGAGGCTCACCGGTCGACCTCCTTTCATAGCTGTTTCGAATATATATATTCGGAATCGGCTGCCGTTATCCCGCGACGGCGGAACCGCCGGCGCCGGACCCCTCGCCCGCCCATTCGTTCCCTGAGGCCTCGATCATGTCGATGAACGCCTCCGCCAGCTCCGGGTCGAATTGTTTGCCCGAGAACGCGCGCAGCTCGGCGATCGCTTCCTCGAACGTCTTCGTCTTCTGGTAGGGGCGTTCGGTCGTCATCGCATCGAACGAATCGATGACGCAAAGCGCGCGGGCGAGCTTCGGAATTTCCTCGCCCTTCAGGCCGAAAGGGTAGCCGGACCCGTCGTACCGCTCGTGATGCAGCTCGATCAGCGGCAGCAGCGGTTTGAACTTGTCGTTGGTAGAGGCGATTTCCTTGCCCCAGGTCACGTGTTTTTTGACCATCTCCCATTCCTCGTTCGATAGCTTGCCCTTTTTATTGAGGACGTCGCGCGGGATTTCCAATTTTCCGATATCATGAATCAGCGCGCCGAGCACAAGCGTCTTCTTCTCGGCGTCGCTGAGCGACAGCCGATCGCTCAGCTCGAGCGCGTAACGATAAACTCGCTTGCAATGCTGGAACGTGTACACGTCTTTGGATAGGAAAATATTTAATTGCTGCTCGATTTCGCGAATGTCTTGCTCGATATCGAGGGTGCGCTGCAGCACCGAATCCTCGTTGTATACGTGTACGGCATTTTTCCCTTGGGCTTTGGCGTAATACATCGCTTGGTCCGCGCGGTCGACGAGTTGGTTTTTGTCGTACACGTCTTTCGAATACTCCGCCACGCCGGCCGAGAACGACAAACAACCGTGCGGGAACAGCTCGACCCCCTCGAAGTATGTGTCGTTGATTCGTTTGCGGATTTGGTTCGCGGCGGCGCACGCCGCATCGGCGCGAACGCCCGGCAAGATGATCGCGAACTCCTCGCCGCCGTATCGTGCGACGACGACGTCTTCCTGCTCGCATTGACGCCGCAGCTGCCCGCCGAAAAATTCAAGCAATTGGTCCCCTTTCAGATGACCGAAGGCGTCGTTATATTTCTTGAAATTGTCCAGGTCCAGCAACACCAGGGAAAACGGCGCCCCGGTCCGCCTCGCTTCCGCGAGCCGCGATTCGAGCGCCTCCTCGAAGTAGCTATGATTGTACAAGCCCGTGCGTTGGTCGTAGATCGCGCGCTCGGACACCGAACGATACAACTCGAACAGCAGCTTGAACGACTTCGAAATAAGGACGGCGATCGCCATAAACAAAAACAAGCCGAAGAACGGCGTTCTTTCGAAGAGGCTCGTCAGTACGAGCGATAACAGCAAAGTGCTCGCGTACGCAGATATCGACTCCTTGATTACGCCGTTGATGACGTTCAAAATCGGCTTCCCCATAATCATATGGTACAATCCGAAGATGAACGTGTTCACGACGAAGTACACCGCCAAACAAGCCAGGTAGATGTATACGCTCTCAACCTCGAGCACGCCGAAATGGCCGCCCATCCCCTTAAACATGACCGACGTCACGACGAGCATGATGACGTACATCGAAAAATTCGCCAAGTGCTTCCATACCGCGACCTCGCGCCGGATGACCGACAGAATGCCATAACTGAGCAGGAGGACGTACAACACTAGGTCTATGCCGTGCACGAACAAGGAGGCCAAAATGACGGCGGAATCCATCGACTGTTTCGTCCCGCTCGGAGGCAGCTGAAAATCCAAGTGATTGAGCACGACGACGGAAGCGACAAGCGCGTACAAAAGCACCCAATCGTTCAAGGCGAACGCCGGCGGGCGAACGAACGCGGCGAACAGACCGACGCCGCACGCGCACACGAGGATCACGTATAGATGTTGTCTTTCCTTCATCGCAGTTATATACGCCTTCGCGGTCTCTATCATCGTCCCCACCCGCATTTCCGCTAGTTTCACGTTATTATACACGAAAATCAGATAGGTTAATAGAATAAAGAAACGCGCTTGCGGCCCGGAAAACGAAAGAGCCGTTCATCGGGCCTGCGCCCCGATGAACGGCTCTTCGCGATTGCTGCATTAACCCCACTTATAGCCGGACGTCAACGCGACAATTACCGATGCGACGATAGCCGCGTTGACGATCAATTTCCCGAATTTGATGCCTTCGAATTGTTTTTTCATCATATATTCCTCCTAGGCAGGTTTCGATTTAGCCCCACTTGTAACCGGAAGTCAGCGCCACGATTACGGATGCGACGATAGCTGCGTTCACGATCAATTTGCCGAACTGAATGCCTTCCAACTTCTTCTTCATAGTAGAAAACCTCCCATTAGGATTAGATTGATTATTTGTATGTAAGCTATTGCATTATGCCCGCTGGAATTCCGTGCCTTTGCCATGATCCAAGCCATTCTTCTCGGCCGTCATAATCCGCTGCAGGAATACGAAGATCCCCACGTTCATGACGATATCGCCGATGCTGATGACCATCTCCCTCGGATAAGGGGCCACGACGGGGATAATATCCCCGAGGAACGGAAGCTTCGTATGCTCCATTAACGCGGCGTGCTTAAACACGACATCGTTCGTCCGGAGCATATCCGCGTATTCGAGACCGATCATGGAAGCGGCTTCCAAAGAAACCGGCATCGTGCCGCCGTTCAAGGCCATGACCAGAAAGTTTAAGAATACGCCGACAAAAATCGTCTTAAAACCTGGTTGTCTTCTGTTCAAAGCTACGAACAAAAGACCGATAACATAAATGACCATGATCGATATTCCCGTATACTGCTGCAGCGCTTCATTCCGGCCTTGCAGATAAAAATAACCGAACTGAAACAACAGGAGCAGCGGAAATATCCAACCTGCCACAAGCTGCAATCGGGATAATCCCTTCAGAGCGCCGAAGAAGCCTCCGCGAATCATTCCGACGATCAACCCGATCACGATTCCGTCATAAACCATGTCGTCTCTCCGCTCGTCGTTGGGCTTGTAACTGTTTTCAATATATCATGGATATATTGACATGTCTAGTACTTATTTGAAAAAAAGTTAAATTTTTATAACATTTTAAACGAAAACGCCTCCGGCGCAGCGATTCGGTACCCGTTATTCCTTCGGGCACCGATCCGTCTGCGGCGGAGGCGTTCGGCCGGCTATGCTCTATCGAAGTCCGTTGTTCTTCAGCCACGCCATGCTCGTCGCGACGCTCTCGAGCGGCGGGTTTTGGCAGTGGTCTTGTTCGACGATCAGCCACTCCGCGCCCGCTTCGGCGGACGCCTTCGCGATAGCCGTCAAATCGACCTCTCCCTTGCCGAGCTCTACCGTGACCGGTTTGCCCTCTTCGCGTCTCATATCTTTCATGTGCACGAGCGGTAGGCGGCCGCTGTACTTTCGGATATATCCGACCGGATCGACGCCCGCGTTATGAACCCAGCAAGCATCGAGCTCCACCTGCGCCGTCGGCGCGGCGTCGAAGATCGCATCGAGAAGCAGCTTGTCGCCGATCTTGCGCTCGAGCTCGAACGAGTGGTTATGGTACCCGAAGACGATGCCCCGTTCGACGCACTTGCGCGCGATCGACTCGATTTCGCGGCAGGTTTGCACCAGCGCCGCCTCGTCCGCGTATTTTTCTTCCGGCATCCACGGCACGACGAGGTACTTGTTGCCCAAGGTCAACGCATATTCGATTTCCTCGTCCGGCGCCTCCAACATACGGGCGAGCGATACGTGCGCGCCGAGCGCCTTGAGCCCTAATGCGTCCAATTCGGCCTTGAGCGTCTTCGCGTCCAATCCGCCGTAGCCCGCGAATTCCGCGCCTTCGTATCCGAGCTCCGCTACCTGCCGAAGCGTCCCGAGGAAATCGGACGCCGTTTCGTTCCGGAGCGTATACATTTGCAAACCGATCGACAATCTTGACATTTGAGCTTCATCTCCTAGTAGGTTGTTGACTTTACTGTACCCTGTTACCCTTGGTATCGTACATATACGATATCGCCCGAATATGAACTATCCGGCTATTTTTTCCGCGGCCGGGCTGTTAATCGAACCAGCCCTTGCGCTTAAACCACCAAAACATGGATAAACCGATCCCCGCCATGAACCCGAGCGCGACGAAGTAGCCCCACCGGGTCTCCAGCTCCGGCATATAAGAGAAATTCATCCCGTAGATGCCGGCGAGGAACGTCAGCGGCATAAAAATCGTCGTAATGACCGTCAGCGTCTTCATGATATTGTTCATTCGGTTGGCGTTCAAGGAGACGTAGCTGTCCCGAATGTCGGCGGTCATGTCGCGGTTGGATTCGATCATCTCCGACAGCTTCAGCAGATGGTCGTGTACGTCCGCGAAGTACGCCCGCACGTCTCCCATGCCCTGAATCCGTTCGCTGTTCACGATTCGATAGACGAGCTCCCGCATCGGGAAAATCGTGCGACGAAGCCGGAGCAGGTCGGACCGGATGTCGAACACTCGATCCATGATCGCGTCCGTAACGTCCCCCGCCCGGCGCTGGTCCATATCGAACAGCGCGTCCTCGATGCTGTACACGGCCGGAAAATACTGATCGACGACTTTATCTACAACCGTGTACAACGCGTATAACGGTCCTTGTCGAACCGCATCGCCGGAAGCGCTCCACTTCGCGAAGGCGTCTTCCAGCTCGGGCACGGCGCGAAGGTGGAAGGTAACCAGGAATCGTTCCGATAGGAAAAGATCCAGCTCATCGGTCTCGAGCGTCTGGGGCTGCAGCGTGTGCAGGACGAAGAAATGCACGTTCTCGTAATGATCCAGCTTCGGCCGCTGCAGCAGCTGCAAGCAGTCCTCGATCGCGAGCGGATGGAAACGGAACCGCGTCTCGAGCAGCGCGATCTCCTCCTCCGTCGGTTCGGAAAAATCGGTCCAAAACCAAACGATGTCCTCCCGCTCGAGCTCGTCCAGCGGCATGTCCTTATGCGTATGGCCGTCCGACGTGACGGCGATCGTTCGGATCATATGACGTTCCGCCCTTCTGGCCTCACGCCGGGTCCCGTTCCGCCGCCGGCAGCCGGATCGTGAACGTCGTTCCGCTGCCGACCTTGCTGCGCACGGAGATGAACCCGCCGTGATCGCTCATGATTTTTTGGCTGATCGAGAGGCCGAGGCCCGTCCCTTTCGCCTTCGTGGAGAAGAACGGCTGGAACAGTCTGGCGAGATGCTCGTCGGGAATGCCGACGCCCGTGTCCGTCACGTCCACGACCCCGAACTCGCCGCGCCGGTAAACGGCGATCGTCAGCGTCCCGCCCGGCTCCCCCATGGCGTCGATGCCGTTGCGAATGACGTTAATGAGCACCTGAACGATCTTATCCTTTTCCAACAAGGCGGAAATTGGCGCTTCGTCGGCGGTAATGCGCAGCTGGTGCCCGTGCTGGATCGCTTCGGATTCCGTCAGCTGCACCGCCGTTTGCACGCACTCCTGCACCGTCGTCCAGCTCGGGCGCAGCGCGGCGGGCTTGGAAAACTGCAGAAACTCGGCCGTCAGATCGCTCATGCGCTTGATCTCGTGCATGATGATGTCGTAGTAATCCGTTACGTTGTACCCGTTTTGTTTCGAAACCTGCAAAAACCCCTTCACTGTCGTAAGGGGATTCCGGATTTCATGCGCCATGCCGGCGGCGAGCTCGCCGACCGCCGTCAGCCGCTCGTTGTGCAGCCAATGCGCTTCGCGCTCCAGCCACAGACGCCGCTTCGTCTCCAGCATCCGCTTTTGCACCAAGGCGACGAACGCGACGGGGTCGCTTTCTTGGTCCGGAAACAAGGCGTAGCCGTATGCGAGCCGAATGTCCGCCACCTCCGGAATTTGCCGATCCAACGCGTTCTCGAGCGTCGCGGCGGGATTGTCCGGCATCGGAATGACGACCGCGAACTCGTCCGAGCCGTACCGTCCGATCAAGAGCGCCTCCGGAAAATACGACCGCAGCAAATTCGCCACGTTCTTCAGCGTCCCGTCGACCGTATGATACCCTTGCTCCGTGTTCAGCGACTTCACGTCGTCGCAGTCGACGAGGAAGAAGCACACCCGGACGCCTTCGGACAGCAGCGTCTGCAATCGGGCTTGGAACGTCTGAAAATTGAGGAGACCCGTCAGCAAGTCGTGCTGCGTCAAATACGTATACTCCTTAAGGAGCGACTTGCGGCTTCGGTCCAATTGCAAATACCAATCCGTCGCGAGCAGCGCGGCAAGGAAAAACGCCGCGTACAAAGCGAAATTGCCCCAATCCACCCCCGTCCCCCGCGCCTCCCAAGCTTCGCCCGCAAGGACGCCGGCGAGCGCGAGCGCCGCGAGCGACGGCCAAGCGACGGCCCTTCGCCGGACGGATTTCGCGATCCAAGCGGAGCCCAAACCGACGACGGTCGTCTCGACCATGTAGGGAACGTACGACTCCGTCGCGAGCAAGCCGCCTGCAAGCAATGCCGCGCCCGCGCCGAAGACGGTCGCTCGGGAGGAGCCGTGCAGCGCGCAAAGCGCGATCGGAGCCACATGAAAGCAAAGAAAGCGATAAGAATCCTCATTCCCGTTAAACGCGAGCAGTACGGCGCCGACAACGCCGTAATAGGCGCCGTACAACGCGTGCAGATACCGCTTCGAGCCTGCTTGAAGCGGTCGTTGAAACAGGTAGCTTCCGACGAATACGCCGGTAATGAGCAGTGCAGCGTTCACGATCAGCTCTCGTACCATATCCACCGCCTCGGCCTGAAAAAAGATGAGAGAGTCGATTAAAATATTCGCCTTCTGCAAACTTTTTCCTTCCGACGCCGTGCCGCGAATCGGGAAAACATGATTGGGGTTTCATGCCGCGCCGCGGATCGGGGAGAAAGATACGGAACTGCTCGTCCTTCCCCGAATTGGGTTGCCGTTTTTGGGTAGCGTTCCCTAAGCGGGCGGAATCCTATGCGCGGCAGGCCCCGTCCAGCCTTGCGCGGCGGCCGTCTCCGGCAGCACCTGCCGGAATTGCTTCGCGCGGGCCTCCCCCTTCACGTCCCCGGTAGATCCGAGCTGCAGGACGGAAGCCGACGACACCGCCAGAACGGTCAGACGCCCGACCCGAATCGCCCCCTCTTGCCGCACCGCCGCGTCTGCCGGCGCCGGAAGCTCGGGCGGCGCGGGAATCGCGGCGCCGAACAACGGGTAATGGCCGAAGTCGCCCTCGTCCCCAAGGTAAACGGGGATTTCCCGCTTCACCGCGATGGCCCGGGAACGAGCGTCGATGCGGCGGCCGTCGCCGATCAAGACGATGCTCGAGGACGATACGCTGTTCACGTACACCTCGGCGACGATCGAGGAGCGCGCCGCCCGTCTCATCGGCCGCTCGACCCTTCCGGCGGCAGCGGCCGGATCGGGGCGACGATGATGGACTCGGGCGGCGTGTCGAATACCGAGGCGTTGCGGATGCTGCACGCATCCCCGACGAGCAGCACGGATGCGCTCGCGACAGCGACGACGCGGATCGAACCGACGGACAGCTCGCGATTGACGACGTTCAGTTGAATCATGTTTCGAGTTCCTCCTTCCGGGCCGAATGCGTTCGTTTGCCCGCGACGAAGCTGCGCAGCGCCGCCTCCACGTCGCGAATCGTTCGATCCGCCACAGACCCTTCGAACGCGGCCGGATCGCGGGAAGGGTCGAGTTCCGACAGCTTCATGTAATATTGAATCCGGCCGTCGACTTGGGCCGCCAAATCGGCGACGACGCGGTCGACCTCCTCCGGTTCGAGCTCGTACTCCGCCGCTTCGCAAAGCCCTGCCAGCAACGGGGGCACCGCGTTGTGCAAATACTCGCGCACCGCGCGCTGGATATTCAGGAACGGCGACGGCGGCGGCGCGGCGGGGGGCGGCGCGGCGCCGATTGGATCGGCGGCCGGCACGACGTTCGGCGTCGGCAGCTCCGCCTCCCCAAGCGACCAGATCGGCTCCGCGCCCGCTTGCTCCGGCCGAATGCCGATATGCAAGGTGCCTTGCAGCGTATCGATCTTTAACTGATCGAAGCGGTATTCGATCTTTTCGACGGCGTGCGTCGGTCTGCGCTTCCACTCCTCGGCCTCGGCCTCCAGCTTCGCCAGGCGCTCCTCCGCCCTCGCCAGCCGTTCGGCCAGCGACGCGATCTCGGCGATCCATCGGTGCATCTCCACGGCCTTCCCTCCTTCTCCGTAATATGTATGCGGCAGAGAAGGAAGTTAGCTTAGCTTACCGGAAGTCGAGCGGGCGAGGGCAGCGGCACGATGGGCGCCGGCAGCGGCACGCCGACCGGCTCCGGTGCCGGTCCCGCGAAGCCGCCGGTATTGTATAAATTCGAAAGCGAGCTGATTTGGCCGGACGTGCCGATTTGAAGAACGGACGAGTTAGAGACGTTTTCGACCCGCAATTGATGGATTACGATGCTCTGGTGTACCGTCCAGTTCACGACACCACCCCGCCTTGTTCGCTCAGGTTGGTGGAATCGTTCACGTCCGCATCCTGCGTATTCGTATTGCTGATCGCCTGCCGCGTGTTCGAGAGGTCGCCCGTCACGAACGACCCGGCGCCCGCGAACGTCTTGGAGCTGCTGTTCGGGCTCATCTGATAGGCATCTCCGAAATTGACGATCGAGCTCGGGCCGACGCTTAAGATTTTGACATTGCCCACGATCGATGGCATGGTCGTTCCCTCCCCGCCGGAATATGACTCATCATATGTGGGTCCTCGCCCGGATGTGCAGGAAGCGCCCCTCCGGGAAATCGAACCATCGAGCACCGGCGGCCGTCTTCGCCCATATACTGTCATCGGTAACGTCAAGCAGCGCCTGCGGACGGAAGGAGATACGGATGTCATGAGCGACGGAGCCTGGAATAAGGACGGTTGGGATACGTTCAGGCGATGGATGAACGAAAGCCTGCCTTTCGCTTCCGACGGGGACGACTTTCGTTGGGTAACCGATTACGTGGACAGCGTCGTGAAGGAGGCGTTGGCGGCTCCGGCCGGGAAAACTGCGGGAAAGCGGCCGCCGGATGCGGGGGGAAAGCCGTTGTCCTACGAGCTGTTCCAAACCCACCGGCATGTCATCGTCCGGTTCGCCGTCCCCGAGCGTTGGAAGCCTCGTCGGCTTCGCGTCTTCGCGGGATGGCAGCGTCTCCGCCTCGAAGGGCTCCCGAACGGGGCCAAGCAAGTCGTCGCGCTGCCCGCGTTGGTCTACTCCGATTCGGCCAGAGCTTTGTATAAAGACGGCGTACTGCAGGTCAAGTTGATGAAACGCCGAGATAACGAGCGCTTCGAAGAGGTGTACGTTCGTTATGAATAAGCGCCGTTCGGAACGCAGCGCCCGAGAACGCGCAAGGGCCGTCTCTTCCGTCGGTCGCGCGGCGAAGTGACAGCCCTTGGCTGGAGAAAATATTAAATTATGCCGGTTGTCCGTCGGTCGATTCGACCGAGGTGGCGGCGACTTCGCCCGCGATGTCGCCGTAGCGTCGGAGCATCTCGTTCGCGGAGATGGCGATCCGTTTCGGGACGAGCATCTCGGCGCGTTCGTCGAGCCGATCTTTGCCCTGCGGATGGATAACGGATAAGAGACATTTCAAATACAATTTCGTCGCGACCGAGAAGAAGCCCCGCGGCAAGTCGGCGACCGTGAAGCCGAATTGCTCGACGCCGCGGTTGACCATCGACGTCCCGACGACCGCTTTCACCGACTTGGCATCGCCCCGTAAGAACACCGATGCGGCCAGCGCCGGCATCGCCTTCTCCATCGCCCGAATGAGCTGGATGGCCAGCTGCAGCGGCGAGCGGGATTTGCGGCCGAATTCGTATAACAGCCCGTTGTTCATGTGCAGTTCGACGATCTTGTCCCCGGCGCGCAAGGCGTCGCCGTCGGCGAGCGGAATCGTCTCCCCGTGGTATGCCGTAATGCGGTAGAACAGGAAGCTCCTCGGATCGCCGGGCACGGCGGACTGCAGCCGGAACAACGCGTGGAAGCACCGTTCCCAGAGGAGCCATGCGGCGACGAGCGCTTTGCGAAGCGGGCCGGGCTCGCGCTTTGCCCTCGCCTTCGCCGTCGTCTGGATCAGCTCGTCCACGCGAACGAACGAGAAGCCCCGCTCCAACGCCTCCGGGATGAACTTCTCCAGCGCCGCGATCGTATGCTTCGGCGCCCCGATGTCGGCCCCGAACGTATTTCCGCAGTCGTGCAGCAAGTACACTTGGCCGCCGCGAAGCGACTTCGACAATCGCGCGCCGATCTTCTCCGCGCCCGTCGATTCCCGCCAATCGCCCGCCATCATGGACCAGAGCACGATCTGCATTCGACTCCGGCTCGCGAAGTCGAACACGTTCATAACGCCCCACGGGGGACGATAGAGCTTCGGCTTCTCGCCGGTGATGCGTTCGATCGCCTCGGCCGTCATCCGCACCTGCTTCGCGACCGTCTTCGGCCGCATCAACCAGTTGCTGCGGTGTAAGTAATTATGAATCCCGATCGAGTGGCCTTCCCGGTGCATGCGCTCTACGATCTCGGGATGCGCCTCCGCATGCTTGCCGACGACGAAGAAGGTCGCCTTCACGCCGTACCGCTGCAGCACGTCGAGCAGCCGAGGCGTGTACACCGGGTCCGGCCCGTCGTCGAACGTCAAGCTGACGTGACGGTCGGACAACCCTTTCTTGAATACGCGAAAACCGAACATTCGGCTGATCAATCCCGGAAGGAACGCGTAAAACGTGAAGAAATAAAACAAATAGAGCAGAACCGTGCTCACGCTCTCCCCCCTCAACTCCGTAAGCGAATCGTTGCTTGCGGCTCGTCCCCATAGCCTTACTCAACCGCACGAAGAATATTATAGCATTCGATCTGTTAGTTTTCAGCAAATACCTTCGGCGAAGCCCGCGAAAAGACGACGGAGAGCGAACGCTCCGCCGTCTCGAGCGTAAGTACGGTTACGGCCGCGATCCGCTTTCCGCCTTCGCGAGCGCGTCCATCACGGCGCGAAATACGGCCGTCGCCCGGTTCGGCGACTCCGGCGGACGCGCCTCCGCCAGTACGGCGACCGCGTACCTTGGACGATCCGCCGGCCCGTAACCGACGAACCATTGGTGTACTGCCGGGCGGCCGTCGACGACGACCTCCGCGGTCCCGGATTTGCCCGCGAGCGGCCATATCGCCGCTTGGAGCGACGCCCCGGTGCCGCCGTCCGCGGCGACGCGCTCCAGCATGCGCCGCACGGCGAATGCCGTCGCCGGCGACAGCGAGGCTCGGAAGTCGTTCAGCCGCTTGCGCTCATACCGTTCCAGCGCGACGCCGTCGGCCGTCCGGAGCGCGGAAGCCGCGCGGGGCGACGCCGCCGCGCCGCCGCGCAGCAACGTCACCATCCAATTCGCCGCGGCGAGCGGCGTCAGCCGCGCATCCCGCTGCCCGATGGCGGTTTGCGCCAACACTCCTCCGTCCGCCGCGTCCGCCGCTCCGGCGAACAGCCGGCCGGGCTGCTCCTCCGGAAGCTGCCGGACGGGGGTGCCGTCCACCGCGGAGACGCCGCGCCACCCGACCGTCCCGGTCAGTCCCAGCGCCTCCCCATACCGTTGCAGCGTCGGTCCGGTCAGTCGTTCGCCCACTGCCGCGAACGCTACGTTGCACGATTGCGCCAGCGCCTCCTCGAACGTCAAGCGTCCGTGCCCGCCTTCCTTCCAGCAGGTCAGCCCGTATCGATCGTAGGTGCCGTCGCAGTCGAACGATTCGCGCGGCGAGACGACGCCTTCTTCCAACGCGACGGCGGCGATGAACGATTTCATGACCGAGCCCGGCGCGACGGCGCGGATCGCCCGGTTCGCCCAATCGTCGCCGGCCGGCGACAGCCGCTCCGCGTCGAATGTCGGACGGCTCGCCATGGCGACGACGTCCGCGGTAGCGGCGTCGAGCACGACGACCGCCCCTGCGGGCAATCCGACCGCGTCGATCGCGTCCTCGATCGCCCGCTGAAGCGAAGCGTCGAGCGTCGTCGCAAGACGAACCGGATAATACGGATTGTCGCCCCCGATCGTCTTCACCCCAAGTCCCTCCAACCGTTCTCCGCTCCCGGCGGCGTAGGAGACGATCCGCTTCTCGCCGGCGCTCTGAAGCTGCCGGTCGAACGCCAGCTCCAGCCCCGCGGCGCCGATCGGCGTCGACAAGGATAACCGTCCTTCCCGCACCTGTCGGGCGTACGCCGACGCCAGCCGCTCCGGCTGCTCCGCGACGAAGCCGACCAAGTGGGCCGCGAGCCGGCGCTCCGGATATCGCGTTTGGCGCCCGGCCACGACGGCGCCCGCCAGCCTCATTCTTCGAATCGCCTCCGCTTGCGCCGCCGTCAGCGGCTCCGGCGTGTCGCGCGCGCCTCCGGCGTTCCACCAGGCGGGACGTTGCAGCGCCCGCCATGCCGCAAGCAGCCGGCTCGGCGGCACCTCAAGCAGACGGGCCAACGCCTGCAGCTCCGTCTCGGTCAACCGTTCCGCCCCGCCCGGCAGCAGCAGCAGCCCCTCCTCCGTGCGACCGGTCAGCGGCACCCCGCTGCGGTCGACGATGTGCCCCCGCCCCGGATCCAGCGTAACCCCCTGGGCGCGCTGGCGCACCGACAGCGCCGCCGCCTCCGCGCCTCGGGGAAGCGAGGAGCCGACCTGCAGCCAAAAGAGCCGGCCCGCCAGCAGCGCGATCATGGCGGTGAACGCCAGCAACAGATGAAACAACCGCCGAATCCGCATCTCGCTGCGCACCTCCGCTTCGCCCTCATCCTGGAGCTCGTTCGAGTATCTTCTCCCAGTATGCGCTGGCGTCGCAACAAACAAACGCCGCCTCGGCGGCAAGCCGAAGCGGCGTTCATGGAACGAGCGGTCGTTACAAACGGAATTGATTCAGCGTGTCGCGCAGACGGACGGACACGTCCTCGAGCCGTCCGGCCAAGCCGACGAGCGATTCGCCGACCTGCAGCTGATCGGCGCTCAGGCTCGCCACCTGTTCGGTCGTCGCCGACGATTGCTGCGCGACGGCGCTGACGCTCGCCATCGCGTCGGAGAGCGTGCGCTGCGTCGCTTCCAATTGGCGGATCGCCTCGGAGACGCCGTCCAACTGACCGACGAACTCCCCCATCCGATCGTTCACGGACAAGAAGATTTCGTTCGACTGCTTCACCGATGCGATCTGTTCTTGGAACAGCGGATACGCTTGTCCCATGAGGCCGACCGTCTCGTCGATTTCGGCGCGAATCCGATCCGTAATGCCGCCGACGGTCTCGATGGATTGCTTGGACTGGTCCGCAAGCTTGCGGATTTCGTCCGCGACGACCATGAAGCCGCGTCCCGCTTCGCCGGCGCGCGCCGCCTCGATCGTAGCGTTCAATGACAAAATATTCGTCTGCTTCGTAATATTGTTCAAGAGCGCAAGGATTTCCCGAATCGATCTCGTGCTCTTCTGCAAGTCCTCCACCTTGTTCACCATCGACTGCGTCAGCCGTTCCGTCTCCGCCGTCTTCGCGCTGAGCTCGTTCATATACTCCGCGCCTTGCTGGCTGGAATGCCGAATATCGGCGGCGGCCGCCGCCATCTGCTCGTTCGCCTGCATCGCGACGACCATCTTGTTTCCCATGACGGACGTCACGTCCGTGACCTTCTCCGCTTCCACCGCTACGTTGGAGGCGCCGATCGCGATTTGCTCCGTCGCCG
>NZ_DASQMZ010000121.1:0-45966 GCF_035645235.1 Paenibacillus sp. | reverse complement strand
AATGCCTTCGCTGCTTGCGTTGAATGCGTCGCTGTTTGTGTTTTCGGGGTTTATGACCCTTTGCATCTTTAACAGAGTCATCGCGCCGAACGTGCGGCGGGGCTGGTATTTGGCGATCGTCGCGCTGATCGGCGGCTTGAACTTACTGCTGTCGTTCTTCGTGCCGATCGGGTTCCACGGAGCGGACGGCGCGCTCACGGTTACATACCCTTGGTTTGCGACGGCGGATGCGCTCCGGCTGCAGTTCGGGTTCATCGAGCGCGTATTGTTTATGTTCTTGCTTCTCTATCTCCTGATCAGCGTCGTGGCGATTATCGTCTATTGGCATATAGGCCTCGAAATTTGGAAGTCGCTGCTGCCGCGGCGCATCCGTTCGGCTTGGATTCGTATGCTGTTTCCTTACGGTATCGTAGGGGGACTTGCCTTCGGTTCCATCTATATCGACTTGAATTACGGGTTGGAATTTCTCCGGCACATCGCTCGCGTCTGGATGACGATCCAGCTGCCGAATACGGTCCTCGTGCTCGGCGTCGTCGCCTTCGCGGCGTACCGGGCCGTTCGCAAGGAGGGGAAAGCGGGATGAACAGCCAGCGGATCGAGTTCTTCCTGCGCGCCGCCATCGTTCTTAGCTTGCTGTTGTTCGCCGGGGGCGGCTTTAACGGCTATAAAGATATCGATAAGCGGTTTTTCGTCGTCTCGATGGGCGTGGACGAAGGAAAGAACGGCATGCCGTTCGAGGTCACGCTGAAGCTGGCCATTCCGCAGCCGGATCCGAAAGCGGGCAAAAACGACTTTCTGTTGCTGACGCGGGAAGCGCACACGATCGGCGCGGCCGTCGCGTTCATGAAGTCCCAGGTGGACAAAGAATTCGACTTCGGGCATATGAAGCTCGTCGTCATCGGCGATTCGCTCGCGAAGCGAGATTGGATGGAAACGATGGATTGGTTTTTCCGTCGCCGCGACATTCAGAAGGTCGCCTTCGTCGCCGTCGGTCGGCCGGATGCGAAGACGATATTGCAGGTAAAGCCCATGTTCGAAAACTTGCCCTCCAACGCCTACTTTCTGGCGTTCGGCGACGAAGGGACGGAGTCGCCTTACGTCGTAACCGAATATTTATTCGATTTGTTACGTAGATTTCAAGAAAGAGGCATCGACCCCGTCGTACCGATTATAGAACCGTTTAAGGAACAATTCGAAATCCAGAAAGCTTACGTGACGGCGCGGGCCGGAACGAAGCTGCAGCTCGACCTGAAGGAGACAGGGCTGTACAGCATCTTGCTGCAGCGCACCGCCCGCGCGACGCTCAGCACCCTTCGGGGCGATGACAGTTTTTCCGTGACGGCGGACGAAATCCGCGTCCGGTACGAGCTCAAAGACGATGCCGACAAACCGTACATCGCGATCCGAGGCGATATCGTCGGCGTGCTCGAGACGGTCGATCAATCCGTAGAGCCGAATGAGCTGGAGAGATACGAACGGGGGCTCGAGAAGCAGCTGAACGAAGATATGATCGCGTTCGTCCGCAAACTGCAGCGCGAACAGGTGGATCCGATCGGCTTCGGCCTTCGATACCGCGCGACGCATTGGAACAATGATACCGAATGGGAGGAATGGAAGGGTCTATATCCGAAACTGGACGTTCGATCCGACATTCGGGTCATCTTGGAGACGACGGGCGTTATCGAATAATGCCGTTTCCGTTGTCTGGCTGCGGACGTTGCCCTATAATGGGGAATGGTTACCAGAGGAGGCGGAGAGAGGCGTATGCGACGAGCCATCGTATTTACCGGCGGGGGGACGGCCGGCCATGTGACCGTCAATTTGGCGATCATGCCGTATTTCGTCCGGGAAGGCTGGGACGTTCATTATATCGGTTCGGAGCAAGGCATCGAACGGGAGCTGGTCGCCGGCGTTCCGCAGGCGACCTATCACGGCATCGCGACAGGGAAGCTGCGCCGGTATTTCGATTGGAATAACGCGAAGGATCCGTTCCGCGTGCTGAAGGGCGTCTGGCAGGCGTACCGGCTGCTCGGGGCGATCCGCCCGAGCGTCGTCTTCTCGAAGGGCGGCTTCGTCTCGGTGCCGGTCGTAGCGGCCGCCTGGCTGCATCGAATTCCGGCGATCATTCATGAATCCGACCTGACGCCGGGTCTTGCGAACAAGCTGGCGATGCCGCTGGCGACGAAAATTTGCACGACGTTCCCCGATACGACGGAGCAGCTGCCGAGCGCGAAGGCGCTCCATGTCGGCGCCGTCGTGCGCGAGGAGCTGTTCCGCGGAGAGGCGGTCCGCGGGCTTACGCTCTGCGGCTTCGTCCGCACGAAGCCGGTGCTGCTCGTCATGGGCGGCAGCCTCGGCTCCCAGCGCATCAACCGCGCCATTCGCGACCGGCTTCCGGCGTTGACGGAGACGTTCCAGATCGTCCATCTGTGCGGCAAGGGCAACGTGGACGAGACGTTATCGTCCCGCGCGTACCGCCAGTTCGAGTACGTAACCGACGAGCTGCCGGATTTATTGGCGGCCGCAGACGTCGTCGTCTCGCGCGCGGGCTCCAATTCGATCTTCGAGTTTTTGGCGCTGAAGAAGCCGATGCTGCTCATCCCGCTGTCGCTCGCCGCGAGCCGGGGCGATCAGATCGCCAACGCGGAGAGCTTCCGCGCCCGAGGCGTGGCGGAGGTGCTGCAGGAGGAAGCGCTGGACGGCGGCACGTTCCTCGAAGCCGTCCGCGCCCTCTATGAACGGCGCGATCAGTATATTTCCGCGATGGAACGCGAACCGAAGCGGGAGACGCTGCGGCACCTGATCGAGACGATTCAAGAGGCGGCGCGACGGTAAGCCGCCGCATCGCGCGGAGACGCCTTGCGTACGCGAAAAAACCTTCGCTTCCGAACGTGCGGACCGGTAAGGTCTGCCGAGCGGGGCGAAGGTTTTTTGTTGCGCGTCCAATGCGAGTGCGAATGCTAATGCGAATGCTAATGCGAATGCTAATGCGAATGCGAATGCGAATAATCCGTCTTCTCGACTTCGATTTTGTTGCCGACCGACTTCGCCCAGTCCAAAAACTCCTTGCCCCGTACGGCTTCCGCGCCGTCGCCGTTCTTTACGAACGTAAACTTCCCTTCGCGCTCGAGCCTTCGGATCGTATCGAAGCCGAGTCCCGTCATGCCCGCGAGCACGTCGACCGGGTACGTCGTGCCTTCGTCGAGCTCCTTCACCTTCATCTCGTACATGAACGTGTTCATCGCGGTTACGCTCCTTCCCGTTTCTCGAACGTCTGGCAGTTGGTGTCTTGGCACTCGTTGCTGTTCCGTCCCGTTATTTCGATCGCCTTGGCGACGCACCGAAGCCCTTCGCCCCAGTACTCGCACGAAGACACCGTACAGGAGACGGATGGATGGACCTGGTACGCCGGATTGACGAGCCCCATCGCGGTGCCGGCCCAGTTCGTATTGTCCGCGGAGCCTAGGTAGTTCGCCAAGCTGCTGGCATGGGCGAACGACTTGCACATCGTCTGCTCGACGATCAGCGACATGCGCGTCTCCTCTTCGTGCACGATATCGATGTTTTTCGCGCCGCACCGATCCCCATATAAGTAATGGGTGCACGTATCGACGACGCATTTGACCTCAGGCATTGCCAATTCACTCGCTTTCCGATGGATTATTTGCAAGTATTCCCCGATGGTGGATGGGTCATCCTAAGCGGAGAATGAAAGGACTGCCGCATGCAATCAGGGAAGGGAGCGAATCGGGCATGAGAGCAGAGCGATTGGCGAGGAACGTGTTTTGGAAAAGGCTTCTGATGGTTAACGTCGTCTTCATCGGGGAACCGGGCGCGGGCGACGGGGAATGGGCGCTCGTGGACGCGGGGCTGCCGTTGTCCGCCGACGCGATCGAACGGGAGGCGAAGCGCCTCGGCTACCGGGGCGCGCCGTGCGGCATCTTCATTACGCATGCCCACTTCGACCATGTCGGAGCGGTGCGGGAGCTGTCGCGGCGTTGGAGCGCGCCGGTGTATGCGCAGGAGCGCGAGCTGCCGCATCTGACCGGCCGTGCGGCGTATCCGACGCCGGACCCGAGCGTAGGCGGGGGGTGGATGAGCCGGCTGTCGATCCTGTATCCGACGAAGGCGATCGACCTCGGCGAGGCTGCCCGCGCGTTGCCGGCGGACGGTACGGTGCCGGGGCTGCCGGACTGGCGGTGGATCGCGACGCCGGGCCACACCGACGGGCACCTGTCGCTGTTTCGCGAGTCGGACCGAACGCTGATCGGAGGGGATGCGTTCGCGACGGTGCAGCAGGAGTCGCTCGGCGCCGTGCTGACGCAGCGAAGCGCCGTGCACGGGCCGCCCGCGTACCTGACGACCGACTGGGAAGCGGCGTACCGCTCGACGCTCGCGATCCGGGACCTGCGGCCGCATGCGGCCGTGCCGGGCCACGGCTTGCCGATCGTCGGGGAATTCGACTGCGGGGCGTATTTCGAGCTCTTGTGCGATCATTTCCACGACATCGCTGTGCCGAAGCAAAGTAAATTTCTATAAGTAGGGACGAAGCGCCTCGATCGGGAGGCGGACGGGCGCACGCGGCAGCTTCGTAAGCGAGAAGGCGTCGATCAAGTCGACGGGGCGAAGCGGCTCGGGCCGGTCGATCAGGCCCGCGCTCCACGCGAGGGCGCCGACGAGCGCCTCCGCGGGCATGCCGCCTTCCCGCAGCGCGGCCGCGGCGAGCGACTTCTGCCGCTTGGAGAGCCGTTCCCCGGTATCGTCGCAGAGCAGCGGCACGTGTGCGAACGAAGGGGGCGTTCGGCCGAGCGCCTCGTACAGCCAGAGCTGTCGCGGCGTCGAATCGAGCAGGTCGGCGCCGCGGAGGACATGGGTCACGCCCATGTCCGCGTCGTCCGCGACGACGGCGAGCTGATACGCGAAGATGCCGTCGGCGCGCCGGACGACGAAGTCCCCGCCGGCGCCGGGGGGATACACGACGCGCCCGTACACGCCGTCGTCGAAGGCGACGGCGCGGTCCGACGGCACGCGGAAGCGGAGCGCCGGGGACTTCGCGCGCGCTTTCTCCGCCCGCTCGGCGTCCGTCAGCGCGCGGCACGTGCCCGGATAGGCCGGTCCTTCCGAGGCGAGCCCGTGCGGGGCGCTAGCGACGGAAAGCAGCTCCGCGCGGCTGCAGTAGCATGGATATAACCGGCCGTCCTGGCGAAGCTTCGTCAGCGCCGCCTCGTAGCGTTCGAGACGTTCGCTCTGCGCGTACGGGGCGCTGGGGCCGCCGACGTCGGGACCTTCGTCCCAATCGAGGCCGAACCAGCGCAAGTCGGTAAGGATCAGCTCCGCCCATTCGGGGCGGGAGCGCGGCTTGTCGATGTCTTCCATGCGGAGCAGGAACGTTCCGCCGGCGCTCCGGATTTGCAGCCAAGCCAGCAAGGCCGCGTATAAATTCCCGAGGTGAAGCCGCCCCGAGGGCGTAGGCGCGTACCGGCCGCGAACGGGGGCGGACGGGGACGCGGGGGCGCGCCGCCCGTCTTCGGGCAGAGTTTCTTCTGTCGTGCGCACGCTCGGCGCCTCCCTTCGGACATAAAAAACAATCCCGGCACGGTTGTGACGAGATTGATCGAGGTTATGTATGGCGGAGCTGACGGGATTCGAACCCGCGGTCTCCTGCGTGACAGGCAGGCATGTTAGGCCTCTACACCACAGCTCCAAGAACACAAGCCGTATCATACCACGCGGAGACGCTTGTCCGCAACTTTTTATTTCTCCCGGTAATATTTCCAGGTCGTCAGCAGCGTCTTATGCCCCGCGAGCGCCTTCAGCCGTTCCACCGTCGCGCCGCTCTCCGCGTGCCTGCGGCAAAACGTATTGCGCAGCATCTGGCTCGTAATCGGCGTTCCGATGCGGTCGCTGTACGTCTCGACGACGAACTGCACCGCGCGGGTTTGCATCCGGCCGGATCGCTCCGTCACGAACAACGCGTCGCTCGACGCATGCGCTTCCTTCGCCGACGCGCGGCGCAGCCGCAGCCAAGCGCGCAGCTTCTCCGCCGCGAACGGGGGAAGCGGGACGGAGCGGATGCGTTCTCCTCGGTCGTACACGTGGAGCGTATCGCCTTCGATCGCATCGATCGGCAGCTCGGGGATTTCGTCCACCTTGACGCCGCCGTACAGCATGGCGCACAGGAGCGCCGTGTTGCGTACCCGCTGGAACTCGGTCGTCTCGCGTTCGACCGCGGCGAGCAGCGCCGCTTCCTCGGCCGCCGTCAGCCACCGCGGCGTTTCCTCTTTCTTCCCTTGGGGGAGCCGAAGCCGCTTCGCGAAGTTTTCCCCCGCGAGCCCGTTCGCCTGCGCCCACTTGAAGAACGTACTGAGCGTGGATACCGATTTGTTGACGGTCGCGGGCTTCGCGCCTCGGGCCGCAAGCGCGTCGCGGTATTCGGCGAACGTCTGCTGGGACAGCTCGGAGAGGCCCGCGTTGCGAACGGAGCACCAGCCCAGAAACCCTTCGGCTTCGTGCAAGTAGGCGCGGATGGTCGCCGGCTCTTTATGCTGCGACTCGAGATACTGCTTATAACCGTCTAGGATCGTGTTCATGCGCGCGTTAGTCTCCTTCGGATGAAACCCTGGCATTCATTATAGAAAACGAACGGTTCCGTTCGCAAATCGCGCCCTTCCCAACCCGCCGGGATTCGTGTATGGTAATGGTCGTGAGGTTGGTTACGTGCGAGGTGCGAATCATGAAGGAACGTCTGCCGATCGAAGCGGCATTGCCCGAATTAATGCGAACGCTGGCCGCGGCGTCGAACGCGGTCGTTACGGCGCCGCCGGGCGCCGGCAAGACGACGATGGTGCCGCTCGCGCTCATGGACGAGCCGTGGGCGCGGGACGGGCGCATCGTCATGCTCGAGCCACGGCGCATCGCCGCGCGCGGCGCGGCGCGGCGGATGGCGTCGATGCTCGGCGAACGCGCGGGCGAGACGGTCGGCTACCGAACGAAGGGCGACACGCGAATCGGCGCGCGCACGCGCGTCGAAGTCGTGACCGAGGGCGTGCTCACGCGCATGCTGCAGGCGGACCCGACGCTTGAAGGCATCGCGGCGGTGCTGTTCGACGAATTCCACGAGCGCAGCGTGCACGCCGACTTGGGGCTCGCGCTGACGCTGCAAGCGCAAGCGCTGTTCCGCGGCGAGCTGCGCATCGTCGTCATGTCGGCGACGATCGAAGCGGAGGGCGTCGCGGCGCTGCTCGGCGGCGCCCGCATCGTCCGGAGCGAGGGTAGGATGTTTCCGGTGGACACCCGGTACGCCGCGCGTCCGAGCGCGGAGCCGGTATGGCGCCGGGCGGCGATCGCCGTTCGGGAGGCGCTGCGCGCCCATCCGGACGGCGATGCGCTCGTGTTTTTGCCGGGCGGCGGCGAAATACGCCGGACCGCGGCGGAGCTCGCGAGGCTCGGCGTGCCGGAGGGCGTGCGCGTGGCGCCGCTGTACGGGGCGTTGTCGGCCGAAGAGCAGGACGCGGCCGTAGCGCCGGCGAAGCCGGGCGAGCGCAAGGTCGTCCTCGCGACGAGCATCGCCGAGACGAGCCTTACGGTCGAAGGGGTGCGCATCGTCGTCGACGGGGGACTCAGCCGCGTCCCGCGGTATTCGCCGCGGAACGGACTGACCGCGCTCGAGACGGTCGCGGTGACGGCGGCGTCCGCCGATCAGCGGCGCGGCCGCGCGGGTCGCGTCGCGCCCGGCGTCTGCTATCGCCTATGGACGGAGGAGGAGCATCGGCGGCTGGCGCCGTTCGGCGAGCCGGAGCTGCTTTCGAGCGACCTGACGCCGCTGGCGCTCGAGCTGTCGCTCTGGGGCGCCCGCGACCCGTCCGAGCTCGCGTGGCTCGATCCGCCGCCCGAAGGGGCGTACAAGCAAGCGGTCGAACTGCTGCAGCGGCTCGGCGCGCTCGACGAGCGCGGCGTAGCGACGGCGTTCGGACGCCGCATGGCGGAGCTCGGCATGCATCCGCGGCTTGCGCATATGACGCTTCGCGCGATGGATGACGGCCGGGGCGATCTCGCCTGCGAGCTGGCGACGCTGCTCGAGGAGCGCGAAGGCGGGACGGCCGTCGACATGCGGGAGCGCGTCGAGGCGCTGCGCCGCGGCGCGGCGCCGGAGGCGGCGCGGCTGCGGGACGAAGCCTCCCGTCGCATGCGGGACGCAGGCATCGTTCGGGCGCGGCCGACGCCGATCGACGCCTGCGGCGAGCTGCTCGCGCTCGCGTTCCCGGACCGGGTCGCCATGCGCCGGCCGAACGGCAAGTACGCGCTGACCGGCGGGCGCGGCGCGGAATTCGCGGGCGATACGGCGCTGTCGCGCGAGCCGTTCCTCGCGATCGCGGAGCTGGACGGGGCGGGCGTCGACAGCCGCATCCGCTCGGCGGCCCCGCTGGCCGAGGCGGCGCTCAGGCGCATATTTGCATCGGCGATTCACACCGTGGACGACGTCTATTGGGACGCCGCGTCCGCCTCCGTGCGAGGCCGAAGGCGGACGACGCTCGGGGCGCTGACGCTCGAGGAGACGCCGCTCGCTTCGCCGGACCCCGAGCGCGTGCGAGCCGCCTTGCTTGAAGGCGTCGCGGAAGCGGGCTTGTCGGCGCTGCCGTGGACGAAGGCTGCCGAGCAGCTGCGGGGGCGGCTGCTGTTCCTGCGCCGGCATGCGGGAGACGAGTGGCCGGACGTCTCGGACGAGGCGCTGCTCGAATCGCTTCCGGAGTGGCTCGGGCCGTACGTCGGCGGCATGCGCTCGAAGGCGGATTTAGGGCGCCTGAAGCTCGCCGACGTGCTGGAGGCGCGGCTCGCCTGGGAGCAGCGGCGGCGGCTCGACGAATGGGCGCCCACGCATCTGACGGTGCCGAGCGGCTCGCGCCTCGCGGTCGATTACACGGATCCCGACGCGCCGGCGCTGTCGGCGAAGCTGCAGGAGCTGTTCGGCTGGGCGGAGACGCCGCGCATCGCCGGGGGACGCGTGAGCGTGACGATTCAAATCCTGTCGCCCGCGCAGCGCCCCGTGCAAATTACGCGGGATCTGGCGAACTTCTGGCGGGAGACGTATTTCGAAATTAAGAAAGATTTGAAGGGGCGGTACCCGAAGCACTATTGGCCGGACGATCCGACGGAAGCCGTCGCGACGCGCGGGGTCCGCCCTCGGACGGCGCCGAAATAAGCCCGGGGACAGGCGCCGCTATGTCCCCGTCAGGCGATTGCGTAAAGGAGAGATTGATGACATGGCGGAATCCACCGTGTTCGACGAGCTCGGCGGCGAAGCGACCGTCTCGCGGCTCGTCGACGCGTTCTACGACCGGGTCGTACGGGACGAGAAGCTGTCGCCCCTCTTCGCTGGCCGCGATATTGAGGAGGTAAAGCGCAAGCAGGCGATGTTTTTGACGCAATTCTTAGGCGGCCCCCCGAAATATTCGGAGGAATTCGGGCACCCGATGCTGCGGGCGCGGCATATGCCGTTCCCGATTACGACGGCGCATGCCGAGGCGTGGCTCGCCTGCATGGCGGGCGCGATGGACGAGATCGGCCTCGCCGGCGGCGCGCGCGAGTTTTTATTCGCGCGGCTGACCCAGACCGCACATCATATGGTGAATACCGCGGACGACTCCCTCGATCGATGAGGAGGGTCGTTTTCTTTGTCGTGCGAGGAAAACGTTCGTCGTTCCTCGAACCGCTCTTTCGGTTCGCGAACGTTTGGCGTTCGCCTCCTCACTTATGGTATAACAAAGGAAGGAGGCGAAGCGCTTATGAATCCGCAATTCGAAACGTATTTACATAACTACGTCCGCTTGGGCGTTCGGGTCGGCGTCAACCTGCAGCCCGGCCAATCGCTCGTCATTCAGGCGCCGACGACGGCGCTCGAGCTCGTCCGGCTCGCCGCGAAGGAAGCGTACGCCGCCGGCGCGCGATACGTGCACGTCGAGTGGAACGACGATCCGCTCACGCGCATCCGTTACGAGATGGCTCCGGAGGAATCGTTCGGAGACGGACCGGCGCTTCGGGCGCACAATTACGACCGGCTGATCGAGCGGGACGCAGCGTTCCTGTCGCTCGTCTCCGCGAATCCGGATCTGTTGACCGGCATCGACCCGGACCGGGTCCAACGCGCCACGAAGGCGATGCGCAGCGCGATGAGCAACTTCTACGACGGCGTCCGCACCGACAAATTCAGCTGGAGCATCCTTGCGGTCCCTTCGGAAGTATGGGCCGACAAGATGTTCGGGCACGAGCCGGCGGAGAAGCGCATGGGTCTGCTTTGGGACGCGATTTTCCAAGCGACGCGCGCGGACCGGGACGATCCCGTCGGCGCCTGGACGGCGCACTTGAAGCAGCTGCAGGAGAAGAGCGATTACTTGAACGGAAAACGATACCGCGCCCTGCACTACGTCGCGCCGGGCACCGATCTCGTCGTCGAGCTGGCGGACGACCATCTGTGGGTCGCCGGCGACAGCATCAACGAGAAGGGCACGATGTTCGTCGCCAATATGCCGACGGAGGAAGTGTTCACGGCGCCGAAGAAAGACGGCGTGAACGGCACCGTGCGCAGCACGAAGCCCCTCAACTACGCGGGTACGCTCATCGAGGACTTCGCGTTCACGTTCAAGGACGGCAAAATCGTCGACTTCGCGGCGGCCAAGGGCGGGGAGACGCTGCAGCGGCTGCTCGATACGGACGAAGGAGCCCGCTATCTCGGCGAAGCCGCGCTCGTGCCGCATCGGTCCCCGATCTCGGATACCGGCCTTATCTTCTACAACACCCTGTTCGACGAGAACGCTTCGAATCATCTTGCCATCGGCAGCGCGTACGCCTTCTCCGTCGAAGGCGGCAAGTCGATGACGAAGGAGCAGCTGGCGGCGAAAGGGCTGAACGACAGCCTCACGCACGTCGACTTCATGATCGGCTCTGCCGACATGAGCATCGACGGCATCGCGGCGGACGGCTCCCGCGAGCCGATCTTCCGCGGCGGCAACTGGGCGATCTAACAAATAAGGCTGGCTTTCAGGGAGACATCCCCGAAAGCCAGCCTTCGTGCTTATCCGCGCAATATTTCTTCGATCCGCTGCAGCTCCTCGTCGGCGAAGTCCAAGTTCGCGAGCGCCGCGACGTTCTCCTCGATCTGGCTCGGCCGGCTCGCGCCGATCAGGGCGGACGTCACCTTGCCGCCGCGCAGCACCCAAGCGAGCGCCAGCTGCGCGAGCGACTGGCCGCGCGCGGCCGCGACGTCGTTCAGTTGCCGCACCTTCGCGAGCTTCTCCGCCGTGACGTCCTTCGCGTTGAGGAACGGGGACGTCGGCTTGGCCGCCCGCGAATCGTCCGGGATGCCGCCGGTGAGGTACTTGTTCGTCAGCAGCCCCTGCGCGAGCGGCGTGAAGGCGATGCTGCCTACGCCGTTGTCCGCCAGCACGTCCTGCAAGCCGTCTTCGATCCAGCGGTTAAACATCGAATAGGACGGCTGGTGAATGAGGAGCGGCGTACCGAGCGACCGCAAGATGCGAATCGCCTCCGCCGTCTGCTCGGCGCTGTAATTCGATATGCCGACGTACAGCGCCTTGCCTTGCCGCACGACGAGATCAAGCGCAGCCATCGTCTCCTCGAGCGGCGTCTCCGGGTCCGGGCGGTGCGAATAAAAAATATCGACGTAATCGAGCTTCATCCGCTTCAGGCTTTGATCGAGGCTCGAGACGAGATTTTTCTTCGAGCCCCATTCGCCGTACGGGCCGGGCCACATGTAGTAGCCGGCTTTCGTCGAGACGATCAGCTCGTCCCGATACGGCGCGAGGTCGGTCGCGATCAGCTTGCCGAACAGCTCCTCTGCGGAGCCTGGCGGCGGTCCGTAATTGTTCGCCAGATCGAAGTGGGTGATGCCGAGGTCGAACGCCGTCCGCACCATGGCGCGCCCGTTCTCGAACGGATCGACGCCCCCGAAATTATGCCACAGCCCGAGCGAGACGGCGGGCAGCTTCAGGCCCGACCGGCCGCAGCGCCGATACGCCATCGTATCGTAGCGCGACGCGTTCGCGGAATAATGCATGGTTATGACTCCTTCCATCATCGGAATCGCGGTTCCCATTCATTATAATGAAAACGATTCCGCGAACGCAAAGCCGCGGTTCGGCGATTCGATTTCGCATCCGGCTTCCGCTATAATGAACGGGAACGGCTTCAACATTCTTACAGCAACGGACAGGTGACCCGATGAGCAAATGGAAATGGATTCCCGTCGCGCTCGTCTCCGCGCTCGCGGGCGGCTCGATCGCTTACACGTACGCAGGTCTGGAGCGAAGCGAGCTTTCGAAGCTCGAACGCGCGATGGACATGATCGAGACCGGTTATCTCGAGCCGGTCGATCGAACGAAATTGATCGACGGCGCGATCGACGGCATGCTAAAATCTTTAGAAGATCCCTATACGACGTATATGAATCAAGAGGAAGCGGAAGCGTTTTACCAGAGCATCAACGCTTCCTTCGAGGGCATCGGCGCGACGATGGAGGAGATCGACGGCCGCATCGTCGTCGTGGCGCCGATCAAGGGCTCGCCGGCGGAGGCGGCCGGCGTGAAGCCGGGCGACCAGGTCGTGAAGGTCGGCGAGAAGAGCCTGGAAGGCCTGAAGGTGCACGAAGCGGTGCTGCTCATTCGCGGGAAGAAGGGGACGACCGCGGAGTTAACGATTTTGCGAGACGGCCGGGAGATCAAGTTAAGCATCGTCAGGGATACGATTCCGCTCCAGACCGTGTACGCCGAGCTGCGCGAGGACGGCGTCGGCGTCATTCGCATCGCTTCGTTCGCCGAGAAGACGGCCGCCGAGTTCGAGACCGAGGCGAAGCGGCTGCTCGCCGAAGGGATGAAGGCGCTCGTCATCGACATGCGGCAAAATCCCGGCGGCGTGACGGATGCGGCGCAGGCGATCGCCGAGACGCTCGTGGAGGACGGAAAGCCGATCGTCCAGTTCAAGCGGCGAGGCGTTCCGGTCGACATCGTCCGCTCCGACTTTCGCGACATCGGCATCGCCGGACTGCCCGTCGCCGCCGTCATCGACGGCGGCAGCGCGAGCGCCGCCGAGATCGTCGCCGGGGCGCTGCAGCAGTCCGCCGGCGTGCCGCTCGTCGGCGAGAAGACGTTCGGCAAGGGAACGGCGCAGTTGAGTCAACCGTTCCGCGACGGCTCCAGCATGAAGATGACGGTCGCGGAGTGGCTCACGCCGAACGGCGATTCGATCCAAGATCGAGGCCTCGCGCCCGACCATGAGGTCAAGCTGCCCCCGTACGCCGCCTTGCCGCTCGTCAGCGACGAATTGGTGATGAAGGAAAACGAATTTTCCGACGACATCCGCGCGGTACAGACGATGCTAAAGTCCCAAGGCTTCGATCCCGGCCGCGAGGACGGCTTCTTCGACGCGAAGACAGCGGACGCGGTACGCCGCTACCAAGCTTCGAAGCAGCTCGAGCGAACCGGCGTCGTGACGGGGGAGACGACGCGCGCGCTGATCGCCGACGTGCGCGAGACGATCCGCGCGAACGATACGCAGCTCGAGGCGGCGGCCGCGCTCGTGAAGGAACGACTGAGGCAATAACCACTTACATAGATAAGGGAGAGTAGAACACAATGCCAGCTTTGGACATGCCGCTAGCGAAACTGAAAGAATACCGAGGAAGCAGCCCGAAACCAGACGACTTCGACGCGTATTGGGCGGAAGCGCTTCGCGAGCTGGACGCGACGGACCCAAAGGCGAAGGCGACGCCGAGCGCGTTCCAAGCGCCGAACGCGGAGTGCTTCGACTTGACGTTCACGGGCGTCCGCGGCGCCCGCATCTACGCGAAGTATTTGCGGCCGAAGGGCGTCTCGGGGCCGCATCCGGCGGTGCTCTTCTTCCATGGCTACAGCGGCCATTCCGGCGATTGGTGGGATAAGCTCGCATATGTGAATCTGGGCTTTTCGGTGTTCGCGCTCGATTGCCGCGGCCAAGGCGGAAAGTCGGAGGACGTCGGAGGGGTAAAGGGGAATACGCTCCGGGGTCATTTCATCCGCGGCCTCGATTCGGGTCCGAACGACCTGTTGATGCGCCATATCTTCCTCGACACGGCCCAGCTCGCACGCGTCGCGATGGCGATGCCGGAGGTGGACGCGGCGCGCGTCGGCGTGCACGGCGGCTCGCAGGGCGGTGCGCTCGCCCTCGTCTGCGCGGCGCTCGAGCCGCGGGTGCGGCGCTGCTCCTCCGTCTTCCCGTTCCTCTCCGATTACCGCCGCGTTTGGGAGATGGACCTGGCTAAGGACGCATACGAGGAACTGCGGACGTATTTCCGCATGTTCGACCCGCTGCATGAGCGGGAGGACGACATTTTCCGAACCCTAGGGTATATCGACGTGCAATATTTGGCCGAGCGCATCGAGGCCGAGGTGCTGATGGGCATCAGCTTGATGGACAACATCTGCCCGCCGTCGACGCAGTTCGCGGCGTACAACCGCATCTCCTCGCCGAAGCGCCACGTCATCTATCCCGACTTCGGTCATGAAGGGCTGCCGGGCTTTAACGACGAAACGTATTTGTTCTTATCCAAGTTATAGCATCCGTACGGCGGCATAATTCCTCTGCGAATGACCGACCTTATTCATGAGGTGGTGTCGATGAACAGAGCGATTATTACCGGGCTGAGCAGCATCGCTGCCGCCCAAACGCTGAAGCTGCCGCTCGAATACTGGTCGAAAGGCGAGTGGAAGTGGTCGACGTTGTTCCGCACCGGCGGCATGCCGAGCTCGCATTCCGCCGGCGTCTCTTCGCTGGCGACGTATATCGCCTTGAAGAAAGGCGTATCGGCCGTCGACTTCGCGATCAGCGCGTTATTCGGACTTATTGTGATGTACGACGCAATGGGCATTCGGCGCCATGCCGGCGAGATGGCGGTCGAGCTGAACGAGCTCGACGCCCGAGTCGAGAAGCTCGCGGACCATCATCCCGGGACGTACCACCGGGAGAAGCGGGCGGAGCTGAAGGAAGAGCTTGGCCATATGCCGCGGGAGGTCGTCGCGGGGGCGCTGCTCGGCGTCGCGGCCGGGGCGCTCAGTTATGCGCTGGAGCAGCGGAAGTAGCTGCCCGAATAAGTTGTGCCCCAGCAAGCCCCCGGAGCGGGTCGACCGCCCCGGGGGCTTGTTCGCGTTCGCCGTCCCGATATTCCCTGCCGCCGCGTTCATGGTATAGTGGAAGGAATAGGGAAGGAGGAAAACGCAATGGCTTATCGCTTCTGGGAAGAAGAGCGCATCTCGCTTCGGGCGCCGAAGCCGTCGGACGCGGCGCTGTTTCGGGCATTCGACGACGAGGTGTCCCGCAATTTGGACGGCGTGTACCCGCCGATAACGGACGCGAAGTTTCAAAGCTGGTTCGAGCAGCAGCAGAAGGCGAGGTTCGACGATTCGATCCGCCTGATCGCCGACGACGCGGAAGGCCGGCCGGTCGGCACGATCGATACGTTCCAATGCAATTGGCGGCAAGGCACGTTCAAATACGGCATCGCGGTAGCCTCGGAGCATCAGGCCTCGGAGGGCGCTGTATGAGCGCACGGGACGCCGCGCGCGTCGGTATTAGGCTGCTAGCGCTCTTCGTCGCGGTGCGGAGCCTCGATGCTTGGGGGCAGCTGCTTGCGCTGGCGTTGCCGGGCTTGCCGTGGGAGCAGATCGACAGAACGTCGGTCGCGCTCGCCGCGGCGATCCCCGGCGCGGCGCAGGGCATCATCGCCCTCGCGCTGTGGACGTTCGCCGGCTGGCTCGCCGCTCGGGTCGCCGGGCGACGCGACGAGCCGGGCCGGACGGCAGCGGAGCAAGCGCCGGAAACCTGGGCTTGGGCGTCCGCCGCGATCGCCGCAGCCGGTCTCGTCGTCGCCGCGACCGCCGTTCCGGGACTCGCCGGCGCTGTTTACCTGCTCTCGAGAGCGTCGGAGCCCGGCTTCCCGATCAATCCGTTCGAGCTTGAACGCGCTCGCGCCGAGCTCATCGCCGATGTCGTCCGGCTGCTCGTCGGCGCCTGTCTCGCCTTCGGCGCCGCGCCGGCGGCGAAGGTCCTCGGCAAGCTTCGAGTCGGCGTCTTCCGATAGGGCTTCGTCGCCACGCGGAAAGACTTCTGTTTGCAGAGGTCTTTCTTTTTTGTATAGTAGAGGGAGCATTTTTATAGAGATAGGGAGGGATCCCTCTGGAGACGGGGACGAAAGCGCGGTCGGTCGGCATCGACGCGGGGGGCACGCTGATTAAGATCGCATACGAGCGGACGGACGGGACCGTCGGCTTTCATAAATTCGCTGCGGCGGCGATGGAGGAAGCGGCGGCTTGGGTCGCCGCGCGGATCGACGCCGCGACCCGGCTCGCGCTGACCGGCGGGCGGGCCGCCCGGCTCCGCGGCTTGCTCGGCCGAGACGCGAACCATCTCGTCGAATTCGAAGCGACGTGCAACGGCGTAAGGTGGCTGCTGCGGCGACAGGGCGCCGAACGGCATTCGTTTCTGCTGACGAACGTCGGCACCGGGACGTCGATCCACTGCGTCGACGGCGCATCCCATTATCGCGTCGGCGGCACCGGCGTCGGCGGGGGGACCTTGCTCGGGCTGGCGGCGATGACGACGGGGGTCACGGCATTCGACGACGTCGTACGACTCGCTTCCCAGGGCGACCGCGGCGACATCGATTTGCTCGTCACCCACATTTACGAAGGCGCCACGCCGCCGATTCCCGGCGAGTTGACGGCCAGCAACTTCGGCCGCTGGCTGCAAACCGGGGGCAGCGACCGGAAGGAAGACGTGCTCGCGTCCGTCGTCGGACTCGTCGGAGAGACGGTCGCGACCGTCAGCGTGCATGCGGCGGGGCAATGCGGCGCGTCGAGCGTCGTCTATATCGGCTCTTCGTTCATCCGCAACGACCTGCTTCGCAAAGTAGTCGCGGGATATACCGAGCTGCGCGGCTCGCAGGCGGTCATGGTGCCGGACGGCGAATACAGCGGGGCGGTAGGGGCTTTATTGTCGATCGTGGACAAGCTTTGAAAATCGCTGAAACTTTTTCTGAAAATAGGATTGACACCTGACGGCGGATCGAATATAGTTACTCAAGGGAAAACATTCCCAACCAAATTTTACCGAGAGGGGTGATGGAACATGTTTACGATCGCAACGACGACGACAGCCGCAACATCGAACAGAACGTCTTTGCTACGCTCGGTTCCGTCATGCCCGGGAGCGCGCCGCTGATTCGACTCAGCACGCACTCGGTAACGTATGACCGGTAACTCAGCCACGGCGGACGACGTTCGCCGTGGCTTTTTTACGTCCAAATTCGAAGGGAGCGATTATCAAAGTATGCGATCACACAAGGCAAACAACGCAGTCGACCCATTGTCCCCATCCCGAAAGATTGTTAAGCACTCCAATAAAACAAGAAAACGAAGGTGAATGTTCACATGGAACTCATGAGCTACGTCGCGGAATATAAAGCCGCAGAACAGCATGCATATTTGGAAGAAAAAGCGCGTCTCGCGCGTCTCGCGAAGACGGACGCGGCGCGTCGGTCGAAGCAGCGGTCGTTCGCGATCACGCTGTGGAACATCGAAGTGACGATCCGTACCGTCCGTAAAACCGCGAAAGCATAAAACAGACAAAAAAGCGCCGGCGCGCCCGGGAACCGAACGGTTCCCCGGGGCGCCGGTTTCCTTTTCAAGACGAAGCCGGGCTCCTTATGGTAAAATGGCGCTGAAGTCTATCTGCCGATTTCTATGAATTAGTTAATGGGGCTTTCTATTAATATCATTAATAATTAACGAGGTGATTTTTTGTGGCGAAACGGATCGGCATCTTCGGCATCGTGATTTCCTTCGTGTTCTATGGGCTCTTATTCGTCGTCCCGTTCCTGCCGTTCGCGACAGCGACGAAAGCCGGCATCGCGACCGGGCTCGTCGTCGCCGGGGAGATAACGTTCTGGGGAGGCGGCTTGCTGCTCGGGCGGGAAGCGGTCAAGAAGTACCGCCAATATATGAATCCGGCGTATTGGTTCGGCCGGAACGCGCGGGACCGAAAGGAACGGGGGGAGGAGACGTGATCCGAGACGCGACGACGGCGGACGTGCCGGGCATCCTTGCCATTTATAACGATGCGATTCTCCATACGACGGCCGTTTACGATTATGAGCCGCATGCTTTGGAAGCGAGGCAGGCTTGGTTCGCGCAGAAGGTCGAGGCTGGGTTTCCGGTACTCGTGTACGAGTCGGAAGGCCGGGTCGCGGGCTTCGCCTCGTTCGGTCCGTTCCGCGCTTGGGCCGCTTACCGCTATACGGTCGAGCATTCGGTGTACGTGCATCCGGCGTTCCGGGGCCGCGGCATCGGGTTCTCCTTGCTTCGGCGCATCGTGGACGTCGCCGCCGAGCGGGAATACAAAGTGATCGTCGGCGGCATCGACTCGGCGAACGAGCAAAGCATCCGATTGCATGAGAAGCTCGGCTTCGAACGGGTCGGCACGATCGAGAAGGCAGGGTACAAGTTCGGACGATGGCTCGATTTGGCGTTTTATCGGTTGGAGCTGCACGGCCCTCGCCGGCCATAACGCGAGGGAGCGCGAAGTATAGAGAAAATGGGAGCGGATGAGATGATTAAACTGGCGGCTTTCGACGTAGACGGAACGTTGCGGGACCGTAGCTTTCTGCCCGAATCGACGAAGGAGGCGCTGCGGCTGCTTCGCGAGAAGGGGGTGGCGCTTGCGATCTGTACCGGCCGCAGCGAATACGAGCTTGCGCCGCTGCGCGAAGAGCTCGGCATTGACTGGGCGGTGACATGCAACGGCGCGCACGTCGGGTATCAAGGGCGGACGGTCGTCGGCAACCCGTTCCCGGCGGCTCTCGTGCGGGGGTGGCTCGAACACGCCGAGCGCGCGGGGCACGAGCTGTTGTTATACGGCGCGGAGAAGATGTTCCTCAATCGGCACGACGCGCCGCGCTTCCTTCGGGCGCGGGAAGAGATCGGGTTTATGGAGCCCGCGGTCGTCCGTCCCGGCGATTGGGATCGATTGCCGCACATCTATCAAGCGATCGTCTTTTGCGAGGAGGCGGAGCAAGCCGGTTATACGTCGTTGTCGGAAGAAGCGCTGTATACCCATCGCTGGCGGACCTGGGCGGTAGACTTGAACCCGGCGGGCATGAATAAAGCGGTCGGCCTGCGGCGGCTCTTGGAGCATCTGGGGCTGAAGCCGGACGAGGCGGCCGCGTTCGGCGACGGGCTGAACGATATGGAAATGATGCAGCTCGTCGGGCATGCGGTCGTGATGGGCAACGGGTGCGACGAGCTGAAGGCCGTCGCGACGTTCGTGACGAAGCCGCTGCGCGACGACGGCGTCGCGCACGCGGTTCGGCATTTGGAAACGACCGGCGCGATCCGTTGAACGGAGGGACGCGGGCATGAGGAACGCATACAACGACATTGGGGAGGCTCGCGTCGCCATAGTGACCGGCGCCTCCTCCGGCTTCGGGATGCTTACGGCCGTCGAGCTCGCGAAGGACGGGTACGTCGTCGTCGCGGCGATGCGCGACCCCGAACGGCGGGGCGCGGCGCTTCGGGAAGCGGCGGACCGCGCCTTCGTCGCCGGACGGGTGATTCCGACTCGGCTCGACGTTACCGATTGCGTCCGGATCGAGGAGGTCGTCGCGGATACGGCGGCTCGGTACGGACGAATCGATGTGCTCGTCAATAACGCGGGCTACGCGCAAGGCGGCTTCGCGGAAGACGTGCCGCTGGCGCAGGTGCGCGCGCAATTCGAGACGAACGTCTTCGGGGCGATCGCGATGATGAAGGCGGTCGCGCCGCACATGCGGGCGCGGGGGAGCGGAAACATCGTCAATATGAGCAGCGTCAGCGGACGGCTCGGGATGCCCGGCTTCGCGCCGTATGCCGCTTCCAAATTCGCATTGGAAGGGTTTAGCGAAGCGCTGCGGCTCGAGCTTCGACCGTTCGGCGTGTTCGTCGTTCTGGTCGAACCGGGTTCGTACCGAACGAATATATGGGAGAAGGGGTTCGCGGCGATGGCGGGCGACGAACATTCCCCGTACGCCGACGCGCTCGGCCGCGTCCGCTCGATGGCGGAGTCGTCCGCAAGGAACGGGGGCGATCCGATGGATGTCGCCCGGCTCGTCGTTCGCATCGCGAACGCGCGGGCGCCGAGACTGCGGTACGTGCTCCCGCTCGGGGCGGTCGGCATGGTCGCGTTGCGCTCCTTGCTGCCGTGGTCGTGGTACGAAGCGGCGGTCTTCCGGCTGCTATCGATACTCAGGTAGACTAGTTGATTTCCTAGGGTTTCCGAAATTTGGTTGATATGAGAAAATATCTTCAGGAAACGATCGCGGTTCCGATGCGCGCGGGAGGTCGATACCGAATATGGCGGAACGGTTGCAGGAGGAGATCCTTCGGGCCGAAAACGTGACCAGAATATTTGGGCATGGCGACGAGGCGGTGTACGCGCTCCGGAACGCGAATTTGTCCGTCGCGCGGGGCCGCTTGATCGCTTTGAAGGGGCGGTCGGGCTCGGGCAAGACGACGTTGCTCAATTTGCTGGCGACGCTCGATGCGCCGTCGGCGGGACGTATTCTGTACGAAGGCCGTGACGTCGGCGCTATGACCGAAGCGGAGAAGGACGCCCTGCGGCGGACCGACATCAGTCTGATTTTTCAATCGTTCGGACTCGTACCATACATGTCCGCGTACGAGAACGTCGAATTCAGCCAGCGCATCGCGGAAGTAGCCGCCTCGCGCCGGCGAGAGAACGCGTTGCGGGCGCTCGAATTCGTCGGGCTGACCTCGCGCATGCATCATCGTCCTCAGGAGATGTCCGGAGGCGAGCAGCAGCGAACCGCCATCGCCCGAGCGATCGCGCATCGTCCGAAGCTGCTGCTCGCGGACGAGCCGACGGCGGAGCTCGATACGAAAACGGGATTTCAGATGATTAAGATGTTTCGGGATTTGGTCGAGAAAGAGGGCATGAGCGTCGTCATGACGACGCATGACCCGGCGATTATGGACGTCGTCGATCTTGTGTATGCATTGGAGGATGGGGAGATTGTCGGACAGAGCGAATGATCCGACCGTACGAAGATACGGTCGAATGTCGCGAGCCGCCGCGGCTGCGGCCCTCTGCTTTGCCGCGGCCGGCTGCTCTTTATTGCCTTCCGAGGAGCAGCCGCCGAAGCCGCCGCTCGTGAGGCCCGCCGAAGCCCGCATCGTTACGGCCGAGCCGCGCGTCGGCACCATCGAACGTACGATCTCCGGCTCGGCGATCTTGGAGTCGACCCGTTCGGCCCACCATCGGTTTACGGAGTCGGGGGGGCGCGTGGAAGAGGTGTTGGTCAAGTCCGGCGACGAAGTGAAGGCGGGCGACCCGCTCCTTCGGCTCGATACGGGCGAGATGCGGATGACGCTCCTGCAGCGCGAGCTGGAGGTCGAGCGGAAGAAGCTGGCGCTCGAGGAGGCGAAGGCGACGGGAGATCAGCGGCGAGTAAAGATCGCCGCCTTGGATTTGGAAATCGCAAGCTTGGCGTTTGCAGCGGTTGAAAGCGCCTTCACAAATAAGGAGCTGCGCGCGGACATCGACGGCGTCGTCACGTTCGCCGCGGATCTCGAGCCCGGCGATCTCGTCGAGGAATACGAAACGCTCTTCATCGTGTCGGACCCGAACGAGATGCGTCTCGCGTACAGCGTACCGTCGAGCGCGGCCGTCAGCGATGCCCAGGTGGGCATGGAGGCGGAAATTACATACAAAGACGGTACGTACCCCGGGAAGGTCGTTCAGACGCCTGCTTCCGCCCCCTTCGAGGAAGACGAGCGGCTGCGGGAGAGATACGCAAAGACGCTTTATCTCGAAGTCGAAGGCTTGCCCGAGGATGCCGAGATCGGCGACAACGCGACGGTTCGCATCATTACGGCGAGGAAGGAAGAAACGTTGATTTTGCCCAAGAGCGGCGTTCGACGATTGTTCGGCCGAACGTTCGTGCAAGTGCTGGAGGGGGAAAGCCGCCGGGAAATCGACGTGGAGACGGGGCTGGAGACGCCGACGGAAATCGAAATCGTCAATGGGCTGGAATCCGGCGCCCAGGTGGTGCTGCAGTGACCGGCGCAGGGGGGCTTTAACGTCATGGCCATCTTGACGATGCTGTTTCGCAAAATCGCCAAAAATCGGTGGCTGGTCGCCGGCTTGCTGGCAGGCATGTGCCTGTGCGCCGCATTGACCAGCACCATGCCGATTTACAAAGACGCCGCGCTGCAACGGATGCTGACGAAGGAACTCGACCGCTTCTACGAACGTTCCGGCACGTATCCCGGCTCGATCGTAGCCTCCGGCAACCCGAATTTCCAGCCGGAGGCTTCCGCCGGTCAAGGCGCCTTCGTACGCTCGTACGACGCTTACTGGGAATCCGTCATCCTGACGGAACCGTCGTTAAAGTCGCTCGCCTATGTCCGCGATCGCCAAACGGTGTCGTTCCGCATCGTACCGACGGATCCGTCGAGCATGGACCCCGAAGAGCACCGCGTCGCGAAGCTGGGCATGCGGACGGGGCTACGGGAGCATGTCAGGCTGGCGGACGGGCGCTATCCGTCTCCGGAGCCGCAAGGAGGCGTCTACGAAGCGCTCGTGACGGACGCCACGCTGGCGAAATTCGGCATGGTGCTCGGCGTCGAGGTTGAAAGCCAGGAGAAAGCATGGGAAAACCAAATTCGGATCGTGCCGGTCGGGGTCGTCGCCGAGACGAATTTGAACGATCCTTACTGGGACTTTACGACGCTGCGCGCGTCGGAAGGCGTGTTTCTTGTCGACGAGGCGCTGTTCCGCAACGAGATCGAAGCAAGGGCGAAGGTGCCGCTCGGCGCGATGAAATGGGAGGCGCGCTTCGATTACCGCGCCTTCACGGTCGAGTCCGCGGTGCGGTTCTTCGACTTGAAGCAGGGCGCGGAGGCGGTCTACCGCGATCGCATGCCGTACCAATCGAGCGTTCGCCTGCCGTCGGAATCCATCTTGTCCGTATACGAGGAGAAGGAGGAGACGCTCCGATCCTTGCTTTGGTCGCTGAACGTCCCGCTTTACATCCTCGTTGGTTTTTATCTATACATCGTATCAAGCTTGCTGGTCGAGCGGCAGCGCCTCGAAATCGCCGTATTGCGCAGCCGGGGCGCCGGCCGGCGGCAAATCGTCGCGCTGTTCGCGTTAGAATCCGCGGCGCTGTCCGCCGTCGCGTTCGCCGTCGGTCCATGGCTCGGGGCGGCGTTCACGACGGCGCTCGGCGCCAGCGACAGCTTCCTCGGCTTCGTTCAGCGCAAAGCGCTGCCCGTCGCCGTCGGCGGCGAAGCGTTCGCGTATTCCGGCGCCGCGGCGCTCTTTTCCTTCCTCATGTATTTGGTCCCGGTCGCCTCGGCGACGCGGTTCAGCATCGTGGATCAGAAGCGCTCCAGCGCACGTGAGCTTCGCTCGTCGTTCTGGCACCGGTTCGGTTTGGACGCGGTGCTGTTAGGGATTTCGATCTACGGCCTCCTTACGTTTCGCAGGCGAACGTCGGACGTGATCGAGCAAGGCCTCGGCGGGGCGTCGCTGACGGTCGACCCGCTGCTGTTCGCGGTGCCGTCGATGTTCATCCTAGGGCTAGGGCTCTTGATGCTGCGGCTCTACCCTTGGTTCGTGAAGCTGGTGTACTGGCTCGGGGCTTCCCGCTGGTCCGCTTCTCAATATTCGGCGCTGCTGCAGGTGAGCCGCCGCAGCGGGCAATACCATGGCTTTATGATGTTTCTGATCTTAACGGTCGGCACCGGACTTTATACCGCCAGCGCGGCCCGGACGATCAACGGCAATCTCGAGGACCAAATCCGGTACGCGGGCGGAGCGGACGTCGTCGTTCGGCAGGAGTGGGTCGACGACGCCCCCGTACAGCCTGTCGGCGTGCCCCAAGGCGTGCCGCTCGAAGCCTCGGCGCCGCCCGGCTCGTCGAAAATCAATTATTTGGAGCCGGATTTCGGCGTATTCGCCGACCTGCCCGGCGCGTCGCACGCCGCTCGCGTGTTCCATAACGATAAAGCGCATGCGTGGGCGGGGGACGAACACGCGGCGATTCGATTGCTGGGCATCCATACGCAGGAGTTCGGGCATGCGGCGTGGATGAAGGAAGGTTTGCTGCCTTACCATTTCTTCGACTACCTCAACGTCATCGCGCCGGATCCGAGAGCGGTACTCGTCTCCCGCTCGCTTGCGGAGGCGTTCTCGCTTGAGCCCGGGGACGTCCTCGACGTCGGGTGGAGCGACACGTCCCGCATGCAGACGACCGTCTACGGGATCGTCGATTATTTCCCGACCTTCAACCCGAATCCGGATCGTCTTGAAGGAGGGAGGGAAGCGGCGAAGCCGATGCTCGTCGTCGGCCATCTGGAAACGATCCAAAACGAGCTGGCGCTGGAGCCGTACGACGTTTGGATCGACGTGGCGTCTCCGGACGACAGAGGGATGTTATACGCGGCGTTGGAAGAGAGGGAAATTCGCCTCGTCTCCATTCACGACACGCACGAGCTCATCGTCGAGAGCCGCAACGACCCGTTTCGCATGGCGATGAACGGCGTGATGAGTCTAGGCTTCCTGCTGTCGCTTGCGATCACGTTTACGGGATTCGTGCTCTATTGGATGTTAGCGCTGCAGGGTAGAACGCTGCAATTCGGCATTTTCCGGTCGATGGGGCTTAGCTTTAAGCAGATTGTCGGGATGCTCGGTACCGAACAGCTGCTGACGTCGGGCGCGGGGGTTGTGTTCGGACTCGTCTGCGGATGGGCGGCTAGCGAGTTATTCGTGCCGTTGTTCCAGGTGTCCTTCGATCCGGGGCGCATCGTGCCGCCGTTCGACGTGATGATCGACGCGGGGGATACGCTGCGGCTGTTCGGGTTCGTCGCGGCGATGCTGGCGCTGGCGCTGCTCGCGCTGTCGACGGCGCTGCGGCGCGTGAAGCTGCACCAAGCGTTGAAGCTCGGAGAGGATTAGTCGAGTGGGAACAGGAGGCAGCGGGATGATTCGATGCGACAATCTGGTGAAAATTTATAAGACCGCCGATCTTGAGGTCGTCGCGCTGCAAGGCCTCGACCTGACGGTCGAAGCAGGCGAATTGACGGCCATTATCGGCAACTCCGGAAGCGGGAAGTCGACGCTGCTCAATATGCTGGGCGGGCTTGATCGGCCCTCCGCCGGACGACTGTTCGTCGACGGGAAGGATATGTTGAAATTTACGGAACGGGAGCTCGCGCGATACAAGAAGGAAACCGTTGGCTTCGTATGGCAAAACAGGGCGCGGAACTTGATTCCGTACTTGACCGCGAAGGAAAACGTAGAAATTCCGATGCTGCTGACCGGGCGACGTAAGCCGCTCCGCGCGCTGGAGCTGCTCGAGGCGGTAGGGATGTCCCATCGGCGAAATCATCGGCTCGAGCAGCTTTCCGGCGGGGAACAGCAGCGCGTCGCGATCGCGATCGCGCTGGCGAACCGTCCGAAGCTGCTGCTCGCGGACGAACCGACCGGTTCCGTCGATACGAAAACCGCGGCGCTCATCTTGGAATTGTTCAATCGACTGAATCGGGAGATGGGCCTGACGATCGTCATCGTCACGCACGATCCGCAGCTGGCGAAGAAGGTGAGCCGGGTCGTCGCGATCCGGGACGGGCGGACGTCGAGCGAACTAATCCGACGGGCGTCTTACGCCGAACGCCTCGCGGAGCTGGAGCGGGAGACGGCCGCCGGCGACGCCGACTCGCACGAGGAATACGCGGTCATGGATCAAGCCGGCCGCATCCAGCTGCCGGCGAGCTATCTCGAGGCGATCGGTTTGAAGGGAAAGCGCCGCGTGAAGCTTCAGCTCGAGGACGAGCGCATCGTACTGGCGTCGCCGGAACGAAGCGACGAGTCGAAGTGACGGGACGGCGCATATTCACGGTAGACGGGAAGCTCCCGTCTGCCTTATAATAATGGCATGTAAACGTTATCACACTAGGAGGGAAAGGAGCGTGCCTCATTGAACAAGCTGACGGTGAAGGACGTCGCGCGCGAAGCGGGCGTATCGACCGCCACCGTATCGCGGGTGCTCAATCGAACCGGATACGTCAGCGAACCGGTGCGAGAGCAGGTGTTGAGCGTCGTGGAGCGGCTGAACTTCCGCCCGAATTCGATCGCCAGAAGCTTAAAGCAGGACCGATCGAACGCGATCGGGCTCATCGTGCCGGATATGACCAACCCGTATTTTATGACGGTCGCCCGACGGCTCCAGAAGACATGCGTCGGCGCAGGCTTTCACTTGTTGTTCATGGATTCGGAGGAAGACGCCGGGAGGGAAAGCGACGCGCTCGATTTGCTAATGGAGAAGCGCGTCGAGGCGATCGTGCTGGCGGCCACCGGGTCGGCGTCCAATTTGCCGAAAATCGATGCCATCCGTTCGAGCGGCACGCCGCTCGTGCTGATCGATCGCCGCATCGATCGCGTGGAGGCGGACTTTGTCGGAGAGGACAGCTTCTCCGCGTCGAAGGCCGCCGTCTCCGAGTTGATCGACCGAGGGCATTCTCGTATCGGCATCGCGGCCGGGCCAAGCGCGATCGCGACGGCGCGGGAGCGCCTCGACGGCGCGCTTGCGGCGCTTCAAGGGCGCGGCCTCGCGCCGGCGGTCGTCTTTGAAGGCGATTTCACAAGAGAATCGGGAAGGCGGGCGGTCCGCGAACTGACGTCGGGGGACGCGCCGCCTACGGCCGTGTTTTCCTGCAACAACGAGATGACGTACGGCTTCTACTTAGGTCTTCGCGATGCGAACGTCGACCCCGCTTCGATCGAGGTGGTCTCGTTCGGGGATTTAGAATTTTCGCCGTTGTTTCGCCAGCGCCTGACGGCGATTCGGCAAGACCCGGAGTGGCTCGGGGAGACGGCGGGCGAGCTGCTGCTCGAACGCATTCGGGAGCCGCATGCGCCGAGGCGCGAATCCGTTCGTGTACCGGCGATCGAACGCAAGCATTGATTTTTTTCGGTCTATGTGTAAACGATTACCTAGTTTCATTTTCAAATCGAATCGCACTACATTCTTAGGAGGAATCATCCGATGTCCCATAACCAGCCTACATTCGAACATCGTCTCCAAGGCGAAATGCCGAAAATCGGCATCCGCCCGATTATCGACGGCCGCCTCGGCGGCATCCGCGAATCGCTCGAGGCGCCGACGATGAAGATGGCCGAGGCGTGCGCGCGGTTCTTAAGCGCCAACCTTCGGCACTCGAACGGCCTGCCGGTCGAGTGCGTCCTCGCGGACACGACGATCGGCGGCGTGGCGGAAGCGGCCCGCACGGCGGAGAAATTCCGCAAAGCGGGCGTCGGCGTCACGATTTCCGTCACGCCTTCCTGGTGTTACCCGCTCGAGACGATCGACACCGACCCGCAGATGCCTAAGGCGATCTGGGGCTTCAACGGGACGGAGCGCCCCGGCGCGGTGTATCTCGCTTCGGCGCTCGCCGCCCATAACCAGAAGGGCATTCCGGCGTTCAGCATTTACGGGCGCGACGTGCAGGACATCGGCGACGAGACGATCCCCGCCGACGTGCAGGAGAAGCTGCTGCGTTTCGCGAAAGCGGGCCTCGCGGTCGCGACGATGCGCGGCAAGTCTTACTTGTCGCTCGGCGGGGTGTCGATGGGCATCGCGGGCTGCGTCGTCGACGAATCGTTTTATCAGGAGTACCTCGGGATGCGCAACGAGTACGTCGACATGACGGAGTTCGTCCGCCGCCTCGAACGCGGCATCTACGACCATGACGAATACGCGCGGGCGCTCGCTTGGACGAAGGCGAATTGCCGGCCGGGCGAGGACGTAAATCCGCCGGAGCTGAAGAGAACCGACGCTCAGAAGGAAAAGGATTGGGAAACGGTCGTGAAGATGACGCTCATCGCGCGGGATTTGATGATCGGCAATCCGAAGCTGGCGGAGATGGGCTACGGCGAGGAGGCGATGGGCCATAACGCGATCGCCGCGGGCTTCCAAGGCCAACGGGCGTGGACGGATCACTTCCCGACGGGCGATTTCCTCGAAGCGATCCTCTCGAGCTCCTTCGATTGGAACGGCATTCGGGAGCCTTTCATCATGAGTACCGAAAACGATAACCTCAACGCGATCACGATGCTGTTCGGACATTTGTTGACGGATCGGGCGCAAATTTTCGCCGACGTACGGACGTACTGGAGCCCCGACGCGGTGAAGCGCGTCACGGGGCATACGCTGGAGGGAGCGGCCGCGGGCGGCGTCATCCATCTGATCAATTCCGGACCGGCGGCGCTCGACGGCACCGGCGAGCAGCTTACGGACGGGAAACCGTCGATGAAGCCGTTCTGGGAAATCACGGACGAGGATGTGGAGCGTTGCCTCGCCGCGACGAAATGGTCGCCGGCGGTCGACTTCTTCCGCGGCGGCGGCTTCTCGACCGACTATACGACGCGAGGCGGCATGCCGATGACGATGGCGCGTCTGAACTTAATCAAAGGCATCGGTCCGGTGCTGCAAATCGCGGAGGGCTATTCGGTCGAGCTTCCCGCGGAGGTGCACGATGCGCTCGATCGCCGCTCGAACCCGACGTGGCCGACGACATGGTTCGTGCCGAACCTGACGAACGATCCGACATTCAAGGACGTGTACTCGGTCATGAACAACTGGGGCTCGAACCATTGCGCCGTCAGCTACGGCCATGTCGGCGCCGATCTCATTACGCTCGCCTCCATGCTGCGTATTCCGGTGTGCATGCATAACGTGCCTTCCGAGCGTCTCTTCCGTCCGAGCGCCTGGACCGCGTTCGGGGCGAACGAGCCGACTGGCGCCGACTATCGGGCGTGCGCGGCATACGGCCCGCTTTACAAGTAGTCCGGTCAAAGAAGAAGCTCCGCGCACAGGGAATGCTGTGCGCGGAGCTTGTTTGCGTTCGGCCCTGCTATAATACGCTGCGTGCTGTGACGTAAGCGTCCGACCAGAAATTCGAACTCAGCTTCGAGACGTCGACGCCGTCGAAGCTCGGAGACGCATGAATGAATTCGCCGTCGCCGATATACATGCCGACGTGGTTGATCGTGCCGTTGTCGTTCGTATCGAAGAAGACGAGGTCGCCGGCTTTCAAATTCGACTTCTTTACATATGTACCTTCCTTCGCCTGCGACCGGCTCGTCCGCGGGAGATCGATGCCGTGTTGGCGGAAGACGAGTTCCATATAGGACGAGCAGTCCGCATACCTATAACTCGTATTCCACGGCTCGGCGCCCCATTTGTACTCGAAGTCGCCCTTGTACGACTTCGCCGTGGCGACGACGGCGGCGCGGCTTCCCCCGACGGAACCGCTTGTCGAGCCGGATGTCGACCCCGAAGAGCCGGAGCCCGCTTCGTAATCCGTGTATTTTTCTTTCGCCGATATGTACCCGGTTTGCCCGTTCTTCGTACGGACCTTCAGCCAGCTGCCGTCTCGTTCCAGGACGTGGATCTTTTCGCCTTTGGGGAGCATGCGGTATATATGGCCCGACGTGCTCGGCTGCGACCGGAAATTTACGCCGTATTCGACTTCCGTCTCGTACCGAACGGCGGCCGGGTCGTAATTCGTATATTTCTCGTTGGACGATATGTATCCGGTTTGCCCGTTTTCCGTCTCGACCTTCAGCCAATAGCCGTCCGCCTCGATGACATGGATGTCTTCTCCGCTTCTGAGCATCCGAACGACCTTGTTGGATGTGCTTGGGCCTGTCCTCATATTCACGCCGTACTCGACGTTCGTCTCGTAGTTCTTCGCCGCGGCGGCGGCCGAAGCGGCGGATGTCAGCATTGCGGTTCCTAACACAGATGCGATGAAAATCTTCATGTTTCGCACCCTCATCACCTCCGCCACCAGAGTACCCCACGATTTTACCGTTTGGGGAGGGGCCAAATGTTGGGAGCTGCCTAATATCCGCAGCGCCGCGGGGAAAAATCGATGCCTGGGATTATGGTAATATAACTGTATATTGGCGATGGGAGAGTGGCAGCGCATGTATGAGCATATCGTTGTATTCCGATTCAACCAGGAGCTTTCCGAGGACCTGGAGCAAGATTTGCTGCGGCAAGTAAAGTCGTTCCAAGAGCGAATTCCCGGCATCGTCTCGATGAGCGCGGGCAAGAACGCGACGCACGAAACCGAGAACGTCCACGGATTTACGATGGGGCTGCGCATCACCTTCGAAAGCCGGGAGGCGCTAATGGCGTACGGCCCGCATCCGGTGCATCAAGCCTTCGTTCGTTCGTTGGACGGCTTGCTGGCCCAAGTCGTCGTCGCGGATTACGAAATCGTATGACGAGGCTGACGGACGAGGCCGTCGAGGAGCGTCTCGCTTCGGCGGAAGGCTGGCGCCGCGAAGACGCGAAGTGGATCGCCAAGAAGTACCGGTTCCGGGCGTACTTGGACGGCGTCGAATTCGTTCGGCGGGTCGCGCTGGAGGCGGAACGGCTGAATCACCATCCGTTCATCTCGATCGATTATAAGCTCGTAACGCTTCGGTTGACGTCATGGCATGCAGGCGGCTTGACAGAGCTCGACTTTGCGGCCGCGGCCGCATTCGACGCCATGTTCGGCGAGTCCTAATACGGCGGCTTCGTCTCGCGCCTCAACCGAAAACCGGGCAGCCGTCCAATCATGGCTCCGCGGCCCGACATATGATGCCAGTGCAACAACATCATTCTTTCGGCGCCGGCGATCGGCGTACGAGAAGGAGGTGCGCGCAATGGCAGCGGTAGGTGCAGCGAACGTATGGACCAGCACGGGCACGATCCTCGTTCTGTTCATTCTGCTTGTGATTATCAGCAAAACGTTCTACGTGTAATCGACCGACGAGCGTCCGCACTTCGGCGAATCGCCGTTGAAAGACGAATACATTACGGCAACGGACTACGAAGCCGCCCGGCGTCCGATCGACGCAGGAGCGGCTTCTTTCCGTTCTCCGCCTCTGGTATAGCCCCGCCCCTTTAGGAAAAAATACCGGGGTAACCAACGGGAGGTGCTGCTCATGAATCATGCCACGCTCGCAAATCACGAATCGCTCGACCTTCACGAATTTCTGAACCTGAAGACGCTCGGGCTCGCGAAATCGAAGCTCATGCAAGGGCTCGTCTTCGACCAAGAGCTGAAGGCGCTGCTGCAGAAGGATGTAGAGCAATCGACGAAGGCGATCGCCGATCTGCAGACGATGTACGAACGCGTGCCGTTCGCTTCGTCCGTGCCGGAGCTCCGCCCGACGCCGATCACAGGAGGATGAAGCGCGAATGAATCAAGATTACCTAGACCCGATCAATGCGCTGAACATGCCCGAGCTCGCCGATATGACGCTGGCGATGGATTTGCTGGTGCGCGCGAAGGAAGGGGTTCGGAACGCCGCGATCGCCGTCACGGAAGCGGCGTCGCCGGAGGTGCGGGCGTATTTGCGAGGGCAGCTGCGCGATTCGCTCGCGCTGCATCGCGACGTAACGGAGCTGATGGTGCGCAAGAAGTGGTTTCATCCGTACGACCTCGACGAGCAATATAAGCTCGATCAGCTGTCGGCGAAAAATACGTCGATGATTGCCGGCATGAGCCTGTTCCCTGGCGACACGTCGCGCAAGGGGATGTTCGATCGGACGCCGGACGCCGGCTTGAGAGGGGACGAAGCATGAAGGCCGTTACATATCAAGGCATTAAAAACATCGTCGTGAAGGACGTGCCGGACCCGCGCATCGAGAAGCCGGACGACATGATTATTCGCGTGACGAATAGCGCGATTTGCGGCTCCGATCTGCACCTGCTGCATGCGATGATTCCGAACCTGCCGGAAAATTACGTGATCGGCCATGAGCCGATGGGCGTCGTCGAGGAAGTCGGCCCGGAGGTGAGAGGGCTCAAGAAGGGCGACCGCGTCGTCATTCCGTTTAATATCGCCTGCGGCGAATGTTTTTTCTGCAAGCACGAGCTGGAAAGCCAATGCGATAACTCGAACGAGTACGGCGAGATCGGCGGCTTCTTCGGCTATTCCCATACGACGGGCGGCTACGCCGGAGGACAGGCGGAATATTTGCGCGTGCCATTCGCGAACTTCTCGCATTTCAAAATTCCGGAAGCGTCGGAGGTCGAGGACGAGAAGCTGTGCCTCATTGCGGACGCCATGACGACCGCGTATTGGAGCGTAGACAACGCCGGGGTGAAGGACGGAGACACGGTCGTCGTGCTCGGCTGCGGTCCGGTCGGACTGCTTGCCCAAAAGTTTTGCTGGCTCAAGGGGGCGAAGCGCGTCATCGCGGTCGATTACGTCGGATACCGGCTGGATCATGCGAAGCGGACGAATCGCGTCGAGACGGTCAACTTCGAGGCGGAGGAAAACATCGGCAACCATATCAAGGAAATGACGCACGGCGGCGCGGACGTCGTCATCGACGCGGTCGGCATGGACGGCAAGATGAGCGACCTCGAATTTTTGTCGGTCGGCATGAAGCTGCAAAGCGGCGCGCTCGGCGCCTTCACGATCGCGTCGCAAGCGGTGCGCAAAGGCGGCACGATTCAGATTACCGGCGTATACGGCGGCCGATACAATGCGTTCCCGCTCGGCGATATCTTTCAGCGCAACGTCAATATCCGCACCGGACAGGCGCCGGTAATTCACTATATGCCCTACATGTACGAGCTGATCGCCTCCGGAAAGATCGATCCGAGCGACGTCGTCACGCATGTGCTGCCGCTCGGCGAGGCGAAGCGCGGGTATGAAATGTTCGACGCGAAGCTGGAAGGCTGCATTAAGGTCATTCTAAAGCCGTAACGGCGCATGTCCATCGAGGAAGGAGGGACGAAGTTGGCGAATTACGCATTGCACGAGACGCTCGAGATGCACGAGCTTGCCGCCTTCAAGACAGTTGGTCTGACAAAGTCCAAAACGATGAAGGCGCTCGTCACGGACGAAAAGCTGAAGGCGCTGCTGCAGGAAGATGTCGAGCAGTCCACGCGGCATCTGGAGCAGTTCCGAGCGCTGCTGACGAAGGCGAAGCGATAGGAAGGGGGATTCGGTAATGATCAGTTTGCTGGAACGGCTGACCGGTATGCATACGCTCACCGATCAGGTCATCGCGATGGATTTTATGAATACGGTGAAGAGCGGCATTCGCAATTACGCGATGGCCGTAACCGAGGCGGCGACGCCAGAGGTGCAATCGACGCTTGCAAGTCAGCTCGAGGAGATGCTCGATTTGCACGAACGGATCGCCGAATATGCGACCGAACAGGGGTTGTATCACCCGTGGAACGTCAACGAGCAAATCGACGTCGACCTGAAGAACATCGAAGTCGCGCTCAAAGCCCCGAATCTCTAGAAGGGGAATTGTCTACGGTTGACAGGCGGAACGGAAATTCGGTACAGTAAAAGTACGCTTAATTTCCCTGGGACTACCACCCGAGGGAAAGCGGGGGAACCAACGTAAGTGGGGCGAATCGCTCGGTAATCGAGAGCGTAGGGAACCATCTAATCCCGAGCCCGGCAGCTAACCTCGTCAGCAGGAGATGGGTCGATTTCTTACATTCGCAATTACTTCTTCAGGCACGTGACCCGTTCCGTCGGGCATTCGTGCGTCCATACGATCCCGTGCGGCCTCCGCTGACGAGTCAGGTTTCCAACCCGACGTCGACGGAGGCTTATTTGCGCGCGATACGCCGTTCCTCCGTCGACGAACCGCCACTTTCGAATCGAGGAGGAAGACGCATGGCCCAGCCGAAGTACATTACCGACATCGACAAGCTCGCGGCGATCCCGGAAGACGAAAGACGACGACTGAAGCGCATCACGGAGAAGTTCGTTTTTCGCGTGAACGAATACTACTTGAGCCTTATCGATTGGAACGACCCGCACGATCCGATCCGCAAGCTCGTCATCCCGAACGAAGGGGAGCTGCTCGAGTACGGCCGATGGGACGCGTCGGACGAGGATACGAACTATGTCGTACCGGGCTGTCAGCACAAATACCGGTCTACGGCGCTCTTGATCGTATCCGAGGTATGCGGCGCATATTGCCGGTATTGCTTTCGCAAACGGCTGTTTCGTTCGGACGTAAAGGAAGCGATGTCGGACGTGGATCCGGGACTCGCCTACATCGCCGAGCATCCGGAAATCAACAACGTCCTGCTGACCGGCGGCGACAGCCTCATTTTGTCCACGACGAAGCTGCGTTCCATTCTGGAGCGGCTGCGGGCCATCCCGCACGTAAAGATCATTCGGCTCGGCTCGAAACTCCCCGTCTTTAACCCGATGCGGATTTTCGAGGATCCGGCGCTGCTGGAGGCGATTCGCGAATATTCTACCCCGGACCATCGCATCTACATCATGGCGCATATTAACCATCCGCGCGAGTTGACGCCGGAAGCGAAGCGCGGTTTCGAGGCGTTGCACCAAGCCGGGGCGATCGTCGTGAACCAGACGCCGGTGCTTCGCGGCATTAACGACGATCCGGCCGTGCTTGCCGAGCTGCTCGACAAGCTGAGCTGGGCGGGGGTAACGCCGTATTACTTTTTCGTCAACCGTCCCGTCGCCGGCAACGCCGACTTCGTGCTTCCGCTCGAGCGGGTGTACCGGATCGTCGAGGAGGCGAAGGCGCGTACGTCGGGGCTCGGAAAGCGAGTGAGGCTGTCCATGAGCCATACGTCCGGAAAGATCGAAATTTTGGCGATCGAGGGCGGGAAGGCGTATCTGAAGTATCATCAATCGCGCGACGACGAGTACGGCAAATTCATGGTGCTCGACTGCCCGAGCGACGCGGCGTGGTTCGACGACCTGCCCGGCAACGAACGTTATTGGCGCAAGCCCGCCAAGCGAACGGAAGCGGTCGTCTCGGCGAACGAGCTGCCCGATGTGCCGCAGCGCAGGTCGCCGACGGCGAAAGGAAACGGGGTTTCGATCGTTTAAAGTTGGCTGTCCCGGGAGCGGCTCGCCGCCGCTGCCGCGGGCAGTTTTTTTATGAAAATGGGGAAATGGGTATTTACATACCTATGGGAGGAATAGTAAATTTCGTAGAAGGGACTTACTCTGGGGAACACATAGCGAAGCCGACCAGGAAGGTGCGCGTACGGTGAAACAGAGCAGGTGACGCCTGTGGCGGGCGAAATCGCGCGTACTTCGTTACGATTTCGCCGTCTGCCAATACTTACGATGGACGCTGAGGGGGAGTACAAGTTGGAATCATTGTGGCTGGAGTATGCGTGGGCATTATTAATTCTGATCGGACTGGAAGGGTTGCTGTCGGCCGACAATGCGCTCGTATTGGCGGTCATCGCGAAGCATCTGCCGGACGAGCAGAAGAAACGAGCGATCAACTATGGAATCATGATGGCCTTCGCCTTCCGGTTTGCAGCGCTGTTCGCGATATCCTTCATCGCAAACGTCTGGCAGGTGCAGGCGATCGGCGCGGCTTATCTTTTATATTTAGGGTTAAAGCACGTCATTCAAGCGCGGTTCGGGAAAAAGAACGAGGATGTTCATAAGGATCTGAAGCAAGAAGCCGCAGGGAAAGGCTTTTGGCCGACCGTAGGGAAAATCGCGCTGGCGGACCTCGCCTTCGCCATCGATTCCATCCTTGCCGCGGTAGCGCTCGCGCTTGGTCTTCCGGACTCGCCGCTTGGCGAATTCGGAGGCATGGACGGCGGACAGTTTATTGTCGTGGTGCTTGGCGGGATTGCCGGCTTGGTCCTGATCAAATACGCGGCGACTTGGTTCGTAAAGCTGCTTAGCCAACGCCCGGCGCTCGAGACGACGGCTTACGCCATCGTGGCTTGGGTCGGCGTAAAGCTTGCCGTCATTACGCTGGCTCACGAAGATATCGGGGTGTTGGATCATCATTTTCCTCACAGCACCGGCTGGACCTCCGTATTTTATGTAATATTAGTAGCGATCGCCCTGCTGGGATGGTTTGCCCCAAGGAACAACCCTTCTTCTCAGGGAGGCGGCGCGTAACCGCAAAGCCAGGAAAACGGCGAAAAGGTACTCTTCGGAGTGCCTTTTTTCTTAGAATCAAAAGTGGTGGAAACTGGAATTCTGAGGTAGAATAAAATCTATGAATGTCATGAATTGGCGAATTATCCAAGTAGACCGGACTGGAGCGTGCTAGATTGAGGGATCGAAGACCGAAGTATGCGGCTGTCGCCTTATTCGTTGTTCTCGGCGCGTTGTTCGCCGTATCGCTCGCCCATGCGCAACCGCCTTTCCCCGCTGCGGAGTCTTGGACGAAATCAGGTCCTGCCGAATCGGCGGTTACGCAATCTTCCAATGTCCTACAGTTTTCCTACGCTATGGATGACAATGCAGTCTGGAACGGGCAGACCTGGGAATTTAAGACGACGGCGACGGAAGCGGCGGAAATCCGGTACAGCTGGGATTATTCGGGCCATCATGCTTGGTTCATGGCGGTCTCGCGCGTTACGGCTTTCGTCGAGCGCGGCGGGGTCAGAACGACGACCGTATTATTCGATCAGACGGTAATCGGGCCGTTTCAAGCCGGTGGCATCTCCAGTCTCCAAGTCGAACCGGGCGATCTTTACGGTTTCGTCATTTTCGGGGACAATTTCGACAGCACTAGCATTCTGACGGGAGTCCTGTCCGTTTATACCTCTCCTCTGATTCAATTTTCCGTCACCGGGACGCAGGGCAGTAACGGTTGGTATACATCGGATGCGAGCTTAAGCTGGACGGTAACCGATCCGGCCTCCGGAGAATTGACTCTCGCGGGGTGCGATTCCTCGACATTGACAAGCGACACTTCGGCGGAAGGCATCACATATACTTGTTCGGCAACGTCGGCTGGGGGGACGTCCGCAAAGAGCATCGTTTTGAAAAGGGATACCGCGGACCCCGTTACAACGGATAACGCTCCGTCCGGCTGGGTCAATACGGATGTCGTCGTAGAATTGACGGCGATCGACGATGGGTCGGGCGTTGCGAGCACGAACTACTCGGTAAACGACGGAGTCGCTCAGGCGGGAGTTGCCGTCAGTTTGCACGAGGAAGGCGTGTATGAACTTACCTATTGGAGCGAAGATGCCGCAGGAAATACCGAAGCGCAGAACACGGCGACGATAATGATCGATCGCACCGCGCCGGTTACGACCCGCAGCGTCGTTGTCGATAATACGACGAAGCATGTCGCTATCGCCCTCAACGCCTCCGATTCGGGGGCGGGAGGCGCAACGACGCATTACGTCGTAGACGGAATTTCCGGGACGGGCTCGTCGATCCTTCTGAATAAGCAAGGTGTCCGGTCGATTTCTTATTGGAGCGTAGATGCCGCCGGCAACGTCGAACCTTCGATCGATATACAAATTTTGGTCGATGTTTTGGGTATCGGCCGCGACCAAGCTTTCGCGATCGGGGACATCGTCGACCGGATCGCGAATGAAACGTCGGAACCGCAAGATATGAACGGCGATTCGGTTTTCGACCGTGAAGACGTCTATATTATGTTGACGGAAATTACCCCGAGTCACCCGGAGATCGCACCGCCTCCCGCCCCTACGGCGGCAGAGATAGCGGCAGGCATTACGAGCGTAACGGCGCCGTCGGCGGACGAGACAAGCTTGACCTTGCCGATCGTACCGGACGGCTATACCATCGAAATTTCTTCGTCCGGCAACGAAGAAGTCGTCGGGACGAACGGCGCGATTATTCCTCCGGAGGAAGACACCGTCGTCGACGTCGTTTTCACGGTAACGAAAATATTGGATAACACGTCCGCGAATACGGACAATATTGCCGTGACGATACCGGCGCGCTCACGAACGGCTGCGGAAATCGCGGCCGGGATTACGAGCGTAACGGCGCCTGCGGCGGACGAGACAAGCCTATTCTTGCCGACCGTGCCGGAAGGCTATACCATCGAAATTTATGATACCAGCCATCTGGAGATCATCGGCATCGACGGGACGATCGTGCCGCCGACCGAAGCGACCATCGTCGACATCATTTTTGCGGTGACGCGAACCTCGGACAACGCGACGGCCTATACGAACGTCATTTCCGTGACGGTACCCGCGCACGTCGTAACGGCGGCCGAGGTTGCGGCAGGGATTATGAGCGTACCGGCGCCGGCGGCGGACGAGACGAGCTTGACTTTGCCGACCGTGCCGGACGGGTTCACTATCGAAATCTATTCGTCCAGCGATGAGGGCGTCATCGGAACGGACGGGACGATCGTTCCGCCGACCGCGGCGACCAACGTCGACATCGTATTTACGGTCACGAGAACGTCGGACGACTCGACGGCAAATACGGTCGCCATTTCCGTGACGGTGCCGGCACGCCTGCCGACGGCGGCGGAGGTCGCGGCGGGAATTACGAGCGTAACGGCGCCGTCGTCCGGCGCGACGAGCTTGACTTTGCCGGCCGTACCGAGCGGATATACGATCGAAATCTTTTCGTCCAGCGACATCGGGGTCATCGGCACGAACGGCGCGATCGCGCCGCCGACCGTCGAGACCGACGTTACCTTGGTATTTAAAATCACGAGAACGTCGGACAACACGACGGCGAATACGGTCGCCATCGTCGTGACGGTTTCCCCGGCCACGTCGAACCTAGCGGCAGGAATTCTTCCGACGACCTCGATGCCGTTCCAAAACCCGTTTCGAATGACGGATGGGGATTTGAGCCAATGGTCGGATAGCAGTCCGAATAACGGACTCCAGTGGGTGCAGCTCGATCTTGGCGCCGGTAAGACGCTCTATGAGGTCAAGTTGTGGCATTACTACGGGGATCCAAGAATGTACCGCGACGTCATTATTCAGTTATCCGATTCGGCCGATTTCTCGAGCGGCGTGACGACGGTGTTCAACAACGACGCGGACAACACCGCGGGGCAGGGCGCGGGTACGGACGCAGAGTACCCCGAATCGAGCGCGGGAAAAAGCGTCACGTTCGGACCCGTGAATGCGAGATATGTTCGGATTTGGTCCAACGGGAGCAGCTCGAACGTTGCGAACCATATTGTCGAAATCGAGGTATACGGTTCGGCTGTGCCTTCCTGATCATCGGGGACCGTTAGCCTTGCCGAATATCGATGGCCCATTTTCGGTAAAAGAGGGTTTACCGCGAGTCGTTCCTCTGATAAAATAGATTGCAATATATACATGCGATGATGAGACGAGTAAATATCGAATTCTTTCGCAGAGAGCTCCGGGCGCTGAGAAGGAGTAAAGAATTCTTTATTGAAGAAAGACTCAGAGCAGCACACCGGAACGGACGGGATGGTGTGCCAGGAGCTCCTGTTACAGAGCTAGAGTATAAGCATCGCTATGGCGACGCCGTACTCGAAGAGGCCGGCGCGGCGACGCGGTCGGCGAAGCTGGGGTGGTACCGCGGGAATACAAATCTCGTCCCTAAGATAATGTCTTAGGGGTGGGATTTTTTTATTGTCCCCTTCTGTTATCCTATTTTAAACGAGAAAGGAACTGAATCGCCTTATGACACAAAAATTAAAAGCGGGGATCGTCGGCGGAACCGGGATGGTCGGCCAGCGGTTCGTCGAACTATTGAACGGCCATCCTTGGTTCCAAGTGACGGCCATCGCGGCAAGCGCCGGTTCGGCGGGGAAAACGTACGAGGAAGCCGTGCAGTCGCGGTGGAAACTGTCTACGCCGATTCCGGACGACGTGAAGGGCATCGTCGTACAGGACGCATCGAAGGTCGAAGCGTTCGCGGCGCAGGTCGATTTTATTTTCTGCGCGGTCGAGATGAAGAAGCACGAAATCCAGGCGCTGGAAGAGGCGTATGCGAAGACGGGCACGCCGGTCATCTCGAACAATTCCGCCCACCGCTGGACCCCTGACGTCCCGATGGTCATTCCGGAGATCAATCCGGAGCATCTCGACGTGATCGCCGCGCAGCGCAAGCGTCTAGGCACCGCGACCGGCTTTATTGCCGTAAAGCCGAATTGCTCGATACAGAGCTACGTACCGGCGCTTCATGCGCTGAAGGAGTTCGGTCCGAAGCAGGTAGTCGCATCGACGTATCAGGCGATTTCCGGCGCCGGCAAAAACTTCGCGGATTGGCCCGAAATGGTCGATAACGTCATCCCGTATATCGGGGGCGAGGAAGAGAAGAGCGAGCAGGAGCCGCTCCGCATCTGGGGCAGCGTAACCGGCGGCGAAATCGTGAAAGCCGGCGCGCCGATCATCACGACGCAATGCATTCGCGTCCCGGTGACCGACGGGCACCTCGCCACGGTGTTCGTCTCCTTCGAGAAGAAGCCGACGAAGGAAGAGATTCTTGAGCGCTGGAAGCAATACCGGGGCCGGCCGCAGGAGCTTGAGCTGCCGAGCGCGCCGAAGCAGTTCATCACGTACTTCGAAGAGGAAAATCGTCCCCAGACGAAGCTCGATCGGGACATCGAACGGGGCATGGGCGTCACGACGGGACGTCTTCGCGAAGATACGCTTTACGACTATAAATTTGTAGGCTTATCGCATAACACGCTGCGCGGCGCCGCCGGCGGCGCCGTCTTGATCGCAGAGCTGCTGAAGGCGGAAGGGTACATTCAGCCGAAATAAGCATTCCGTACCGCCCCCGGTCATTGGAACCGGGGGTTTTTCGTATGCCCTTTAAATTCCCTTCATAGGGCGCATGGGGGCAGGGAACGCTATTCCTGTTCGGCCAAATCATACGCACAGGGGGATATCCAATGAACCGCAAGGTACTGACTTTGGCGTGCGTCGCCTGCTTGTCCGCTTCGATGCTCACCGCATGCGGAGGGCAAGCGAACGATGACGGAAATCTGCGACAGAATAATGTCAACGGTTATTCGCAAACGCAAAACCGCAACGGCATGGGCACCAACAATATGAACGGCAACGGCTACGGCAATACCGGCGTCAACGATGCCGGCGACGTCGGCTCCAACAGCGTCGGCATTTCGGGCTCGCCGAACGGTCCGAGAGCGGCTAACGGCGGCGCGAACCGCTAAGCGGCCTCTCCGCCGCGCAAACCGATGAACGGGCGGGTTCCCCCAGCATGAAAATGGGGGAACCTGTTTCTTTTTCACAGAATACATATATTCCTGAAAGGCTCGACGCCGCGAACCATCGTTTGAAATTCGGAAAATTAGGTGACAATTATTTTAATCTATATTTAATAGTGTTACACTAGGATAGTGTTCGTCCGGAACTGCCGAGGATGGATTACGCCCGATTTGAATATCGATTCTTACCAATATAAGGACGGTAACTATGAGCCACGGACAAAAACGTACAGACGTCATCTTGATTGGCGCCGGAATTATGAGCGCGACGCTGGGGTCGCTATTGAAAGAGCTTGTGCCGGACTGGAGCATTACGGTCGTCGAGCGGTTGGGAAACCCGGGGGAGGAAAGCTCCAACGAATGGAACAACGCGGGCACGGGGCACGCGTCGCTGTGCGAGCTGAACTATACCGTCGAGAAACCGGACGGTTCCATAGATATTAGCAAAGCGGTCAAAGTAAACGAAGAATACCAAGTGTCCAAGCAATTTTGGTCTTATTTGGTCGACAGCAAGCTAATCCGCAATCCAAGGGACTTTATTACCCCCGTGCCTCATATGAGTTTCGTTCATGGGGAGCAGGATGTTGCCTTCTTGAAGAAACGTTACGAAGCGATGTCCGGCAACCCGCTGTTTCAAGGCATGGAGTTTTCCGACGATCCGGCGAAGCTGGCGGAATGGATTCCGTTGATGATGAAGGAGCGAACCGGCGGCGAGCCGATCGCGGCGACGAGAATCGAATCCGGGACGGACGTCAACTTCGGCGCTTTAACGCGGATGTTGTTCGCGCATCTGAAGAGCAAGCACGTTCATATGAAATTCAACACGCATGTCGAAGATCTTACGCGTACGAGAGACGGCTTGTGGGAGCTGAAAGTGCGGAACGTCGACAACGGCGCCATCGAGCGTCTTGCCGCGAAGTTCGTCTTTATCGGCGGCGGCGGGGGCAGTCTGCATCTGCTGCAAAAGTCGGGGATCCCCGAAGGCAAAGGCATCGGCGGCTTCCCGGTCAGCGGATTGTTCATGGTGTGCAAAAATCCGGAGATCGTGGCGCAGCATCGCGCGAAGGTGTACGGCAAGGCTTCGGTCGGCGCGCCGCCGATGTCCGTTCCGCATCTGGATACCCGGTTTATCGACAAGAAGGAGTCGTTATTCTTCGGTCCGTTCGCCGGCTTCTCGCCCAAGTTTTTGAAATTCGGTTCTATGTTCGATCTGATTACTTCCGTAAAACCGCATAATCTGTTGACGATGCTTGCCGCGGGCGTAAAGAACATGCCGTTGACGACTTATCTAATTAAGCAAGTGATGTTGACGAAGGAACAGCGCATGGAAGCGTTGCGGGAATTCGTCCCGCATGCGAAGAGCGAAGATTGGGATTTGGTCGTAGCCGGCCAACGCGTCCAAATCATTAAAGACACTGCCGCCGGCAAAGGGACGCTCCAATTCGGAACGGAAGTGATCAGCGCAGCCGACGGCTCGATCGCCGCTCTGCTTGGCGCTTCGCCGGGCGCTTCCACCGCCGTGTCCGTCATGCTGGAAGTCATCCGTCGATGCTTCCCGCAGCATGTGAAGGAGTGGGAGCCGAAAATCAAGGAGATGATCCCTTCGTACGGCGCATCGCTGACGAAGAACCCGGAGTTGATCCGCGAAATCCATGCTTCTACGGCACATTCCCTTGGATTAGGTGATAACCTCTCGGGAAAGCAGTTCGCCCGCCGCACCGTGTCGTAGTTACCGTCAAAGCACGGCCGCCCTCCTAATGGCGTCCGTGTTTTTTGTTTTGCGCGGCTTGAACTTACCATGAACCAATCATGGCTAGTACAAGCCGAGCGCCAGTGCCGACAAGCCGCCGATCAAGCCGCCCGCGACGGAGCCGGCCGCGTTCACGGCGTCATTGTTCCAACCGCCCCGGCCGCGGAAACGCCTTGCCGGCTGACCGCAATGATGGGCTTGCTCGATCGATTTACCGCAGACCCCGCAGCGGTACATGAGTTGCCAAGTCGCGCCGATCCATGAATCGATCAAGGATCCGCCGACGCCGGCCAATCCGGCGACGCCCAACCAAGCGGCCCATCGAAGCTCCGCCGCGACCGCATCCGGTGCGGCCGATCCCGGCGCGAGCGACAAAATTCCCCATGCCGTGGCACCTATAAACAAGCTTCCGGCTAATGAGGCGGCTAGACCTAGGGCGGAGACGCCTCCGGACGTGCCGGCCGGAACGCGGCGCCACGTCTTCACGGAGACGGGCGGCGTCCGACTCAACGCCCCGATTTCCGTTGCCCATGTATCGGCGGTAACGGCCGCCATGGCGCCAAGGAAAGCGTACCACCAGAACGGGTGAGGCCAAGCCCAACCGGCGATACATAACAGGAGTCCCATGCCTCCATTCGCGAACACTTGGCCGGCATCGCGCCTGCCGCTTTTCTCGTAGCCGCTTTCCGCTTTCGCCTTCGCGTGCTGCTTCCACTTGGACCATAGGGTCGAGGAGATAAAAAACGCAAGAAGGGATCCGAACCATACCGGGCTCCCGAGCGCATACATCACTGTACCCAGCCCTACCGCCGCCGCAAAACCGGAGCCGGACAGCGACTGTTTCGCGTAAGCCGCCCCCGCGATGCCGGCACTGCCGGCTAGGCCGATAAACCATTCCATCGCGCAGCCCCCTTCGCCTGTCATCGCCTGGAAAGGCGATTTTCCCTTCATCGTATACTAATCGTGCGGCCTGTTGCAAAACCATTAATGAGGTTGCTCCCCTTAGCTTGCTGTATAATAGGATGGGAATATTGAAGTCCAATCGTTCCTAAGGAGCTGCGCGAATGTCGATGATATCTTATGAAAAGGCGATCGCCGGTCAAGCTGTAGGCAGCTTGACCCTCGGGCGTCCCGGAGCAGCAGGAGTAGCTGCATGTGTTTGATCTTATTCGCCTACCGGGTGCACCCCGACTATCCGCTCGTGATGGCGGCGAACCGCGACGAGTTTTACGATCGTCCGACGGCGCCGGTGCACCGTTGGACGGATTTCCCTCAGGTGCTGGCCGGACGGGATTTGCTCAAGGACGGGACGTGGATGGGCGTCGCCTCCGGCGGACGGTACGCCGCGTTGACGAATTACCGCGACCCCGGCGAGCGAACGGACGGCATGCGTTCCCGCGGTCAGCTCGTCTCCGATTACTTAACGGGTTGCGATTCGCCGGGAGACTATGCCGAACGCGCTAGCCGAGAACGGACGCATTTTCCGGGTTATAACTTGTTGATCGGGGATCTGCGCGAGTTATACTATTACTCTAACGTCAGCCATACGATACGGGAGCTCGAGCCTGGCGTATACGGAGTCAGCAACCATCTTCTGGATACCGATTGGCCGAAGGTGGAGCGGGGGAAGCGGGCCTTGCGGGAACAACTTTCGCACGTCCGGGAAGATCGGGTGGAAGGATTATTTGCTTTGCTGGAGGATACGGAGCCGGCGCCCGACGATCGGTTGCCTGCCACCGGCGTTGCGCTGGAGTGGGAACGACTCCTGTCGCCGATTTACATCCGGAGCGAGCGATACGGAACAAGAAGCTCTACTGTGCTGTTGCTGGGGGAACGACAACTGCACTATGTCGAACGGACGCGTACCGTCGCAGGCGTCCAGGATCGAAAATATACGCTTTCTTATTGAAAGCGAAGCAACTAACGTCCCAAGCGCTTGGGACGTTAGTTGCTTTTTCGATTGTATTTGTTTATCTGTTGATCTTCTCGGCAATTTCCAGCATGCGCTTTACCTGATGGGCTACCGCGGGCTGTACGTTTTCCCTCATGTTTCCGTGTTGGTCGACCGTTACGCTCGTGCCGTACGGGTTTCCGCCTGTCGTAAACAGCACGGGGTCCGTGTAGCCGGGCGCCGCGATAATGGCTCCCCAATGATACATGGTCGTATATAGGGACAGGATGGTGGCTTCCTGGCCGCCGTGGTCGTTCTGAGCGGAAGTCATTGCGCTGACGACTTTATTGATCAGCTTGCCCTGGAACCATAACCCGCCCGTGGTATCCAAGAACTGCTTCATCTGCGCCGGCATATTTCCGAATCGCGTCGGCATGCTGAAGAGGACGGCGTCCGCCCATTGCAGATCGTCCAAGGTGACGACCGGTACGTCTTTGGTTTCCTCGACGTGGGCTTTCCACAGCGGATTGCCGTTGATCGCCGCTTCCGGCGCAAGCTCCTGCACCTTCATGACTTTCACTTCGGCGCCGTTCGCTTTGCCCGCTTCTTCCGCCATCCGCGCAAGTTTATAATTGTTGCCTGTGGAGCTGTAGTAAACGATGGCTAACTTTAGAGCTGACAAGGAATTCACTCCTCCTATGGTTTAAACGTCTTCTTCGTTGACATCATACTTATTGATATGGGCGGTGATTGCCTCGACCGCTTCCATATCGGTCCCGGTCGTATTCGATCGGATGGAGGAGGGTACCGACTTCACTTCGTCTTCCGTCTTGTCCAGGTAATTTGCTTGGTCTGCCTTGACGGAGCTGAGATGGTTGCTCATTGTTTACACCCCCTTCCCGTTGTAGGATTCGCATTCCCGGGTTCCTCCATCCGCATTCCCGAGTCGGGACTTTCGAACTGGTTGGAATTAACAGTTGCAATGCATCGGCCGGACGTGGTACATTAGTTTTCCGGCCGCGAGAGCGGGTCGGACAAGCAGTACGAGTAAAGCTTGTTCCTTGAAAACCGAACATGAGCGAAATATGCTTTAGCTAGCTTGTAATGAGCACAGTTGAACTACCCTTTTTGGAGAGTTTGATCCTGGCTCAGGACGAACGCTGGCGGCGTGCCTAATACATGCAAGTCGAGCGGATCTTGTCCTTCGGGACAAGGTTAGCGGCGGACGGG
>NZ_DASQMZ010000120.1:0-19004 GCF_035645235.1 Paenibacillus sp. | reverse complement strand
AGGCGAATTGAGGCATACATTCACTTTTATAACCACGAACGACCTCAAAGAAAGTTGAAAAAACTGACACCTGTGAAGTACAGGTGCCAGTTCGCTGCATAGGGTGTTATTTAACTGTCCACAAAAATGGGTCTTGACCAGGGCGCGGGGCGGGGCTTCTCCCGAAACTATGGCGTGTAAAAGTTTTGCGTGTAGTACAAGTGCAGGTCTCCTCCGAAAAAGACGCCCACGCCCAGCCGCTGCACGTCCGCGTTCAGGATGTTCACCCGATGCCCGAGCGAATTCATCCACGACGCATGCGCATAGATCGCGTTCGTCTGACCGGCGGCGATGTTTTCTGCGGCGGCCCGCAGCGACAGGCCGTCCGCCTTCATCCGGTCGAACGGGCCGAGCCCGTCCGGATTGTCGTGGTCGAAGAAGCCGCGCTCCGCCATGTCCCGGCTGTGCTCCCGCGCGGTGCCGGCGATCGTCTCGTTCCACTGCAGCGGCGGGAGGCCGAACCGCGCCCGCGACGCGTTCGCGAGGTCGAGCGACTGCCGCTCGAAGGCGGCGCGCAGCGCGTCGCTCGCGGCCGGATACGGCGACTTGCGGGCGTCCTCGACCGCCTTGTCGACGACGAGCACCGCCGCGGCCTTATAGCCGTCGTGCTTGTCGAAGAAGACGGTCGCGTAAGCGGCGCCGTCGACGAGGAAGACGCTCGCCTCCTCGTCCGCCTCGTCGTTCACGATCACGTTGTCCTTCACGAGCCGCACGGGCGCGCCGTACGCGGCGCGAACGGCGTCGGCGGAGGCGCCGAGCGCAAGGCCGTCCTTCGCGCGCCAGTTGTCCGCGTTCGTGAACAACCCGACGACGCGGCCGTTCGCCACGCCGATCATCGCGAATTCCGAATAATCGTCGTTATAGACATACCACGTAAACCCATATTCGCTCGGGTCTTTGCGGGCCGGCTGGCCGAGCTTCGCGACCGCCGTCGATTCCGCGTCGCCGATCGCGACGCCGCCGACGACGAACGCCGCGCCGGACGCCGCGCCGGACGGGCCGCCGATCGCGAGCTTCTTGTCGATCATGTTCTTTATGAACTGCAGCGCCTCGACGCGGCGGAGCGAATCGTTCGCTTGGAAGCCCTCGACCGTGTTGCCCGTCTTGCCGTTCGCCAGCTTGTTGTCGAGCAGGTACTGGATCGCGGCCCGCTCGCCGCCCGCGACCCCTTGCGTCGCAGCCACGATGCGCGCGACGTCGCCGCGGTCGAAGTCGGCCGCTTGCAGCGAATTCACGAGCGGCCAGCCCAGTGCGGCGGCTTGCTTGTAATACGGCGCGTGCCACGCCTCGCCCGGCGCGGCCGGCGCAGGCGCGGCGTCCGGAAACGCGCGCAGCAGCATGACCAAAAACTCCGGCTCGGTGACCGTCTTGTCGGGCTGGAACGTGCCGTCCGAGTAGCCGGTCACGATGCCGTTCGCCACGCCCCATTGGATCGTGGCGGCGCCCCAATGGCCCGCAACGTCCTTGAACGCCGACGGCGTCGGCGTCGGCTGCGGTTGCGGCTGTGCCGGCGCGGCTGTGCCCGCCGGATCGACCGCCGTGCCTAACTGCCATATCGTCGACGACGACAATGCGTACATCCGGCCTTTCGTGCCGGGCAGCAGCTCCTGCACGCTGCGCCCTGCAAGGCCGTCCCTCGCCCAAACGCCGCCGCGGTACGTCCATACGCCGTCGTCCGTCGCCGCCGTCAGCGAGCCGTCCGCATTCCAATGGAGATCGGCGACGAGCCGTTCGCGAACCGTCGACGATCCGCCGCCCAGCTCCGACCAGACGCCTCTCGCGTCCCTCGTCCAGACGCCTTGGCCGAAGAAGCCTACGGCCAGCTCGCCGGTCGCCGACCACGCCAGGGCGGAGGGCGCATACATACCCTCGGGCGCGTCGAGCTTCACCCCGGCGGCGTCGCCGACGTACAGCCCGTCGGTCGCGATCGCGACGCGCCCCGATGACGACGCCTCGAACGCGCCGATATACCCGTAGTCGGACGCGCCCTTCACCGCCGACCACGATCCGCCTCGGTACGCGAGCAGCCGCCCGTCGCGCGTCGCCGCGTACAGCGCGTTCCCGGCGTACCGAAGCGCCTCGATCGTCTCGGTCGACGCGGCGCCGAGCGGCGCGAGGCCGGCACTCGACGCTTGCAGCGCGCCGAAGCCGTCCGTCGCGGCGGTCGCCTTGCCCTCGGGCGATACGGCGAGCGCCGTCACGGAAGCGAAGCCTTCGTCCGAGGCGGCGTTGCCGAGCTTTTTCCATTTCCCCGCTTCATACTGCCACAGCCCGGTCGGCGTCCCGGCGTACAGCTCGCCCGCCGCGCCATAAGCCAGAGCGGACACATACGCTTTCGCAAGCGGCGAGCCGGCGCCGCCGACCGGCGACCAGACGCCGTTGCGCTGCGCCCAGACGCCGGTTCCGCCGACCGTCAGGACGCCTTCGGGCGACACCGCCGCTTGGCCGAAGCCGCGCAGCGACTCCGCGAGCGACGGCTGCTCGTCCCCGAGCCGCGACCACGCGCCGTTCGCCGCGCGCTGCCACAGGTCGCCGTCGTATGTCGCCGCGACGAGCGTCCCTTGGCCGGACCAATGAATGGCGGTGACCGACGCTCTTGCGATCGGGGAATCCGCGTCCGTCGTCCAGCGCCCGTCCGCCAAGAAGTGAACGCCTTGCCCGAGCGTCCCGACGGCGAGCCGCCCGTCCGGCCCCCAGGCCAGCGCGTTCGCCCAGCCGTGTTCGAACGGCGCGCCGCGGTCGATGCGCCGCCAGCCGGTCGAGCCGTATTGCTGCACGCCGTGCTGCGTCGTCGCGACCGTCAGCGCGCCGTCAGGCGACCAGCCGAGAGCGGACACTTGGCTGGCGACGTCGTTCGGATCGCCGACGGGCGCCCAGACGCCGTTCTTATATTCGAGCACGCCGTACCCGTTCTGCGTGCCCGCCGTCGGTACGCCTTCCGGCGACAGCGCGAACGCCGTAACGACGAAGGAATCCTCGTCTCCCGTCGTCTTCGTCCATGCGTTGCCCTGGAGAAGATACATCCCGCCGCCTTCCCAGAACGGCTCGTCGTTCGACGCCAGCAATGCGCCGTCGTCACCGTAGACGAACAACGCCTCGCCTTCGATCGGCGTTTCCGCGCCGCCGACCGGGCTCCACGTCCCGCCCGCGTATTGCCACGCGCCGCGGGCGCCGACCGTCAGCTTGCCGTCGGGGCTCCATCCGATCTGCCGCACGACGCCGAGCCGCTCGCTTCCCGGCATCTGCGTCCACCGCCCGTTCTCATACCGATAGACGCCCGAACCGCCGCCTGCGTACCATACGCCTGCGGGGTCGCGTTCGACGACCCACGGCGTGCCGCGGTACAGCGGCTTCCACTCCTCCGCGGCGGCCGCGGCGCCTTGTCCCGTCGGCGCGACCGCCGCGAGCGCGGCGCCGGCTGCGACGAAGGCGGCGAGGACCGTTTTCCGCAGGATTGCTTTCCATCCGTTCACGCGAGACACTCTCCTTATATGTAGGCCTATCCTCCAACTATACAACATCCCGGGCGGCGCCGGACGAAAAAACGCACACGCGAATAAGCCCCGTCCATGATCGCTACAGCGTCATCGACGGGGCTACCGCTCTTCTTCCGTATTCACTTGTAAACTTCAACCCTCCGATACATGCACCGCATGCACAATTTCGTTGGCCTCTTCCACGCATGCTTGGCATGCATCCACTTTCTTTCTTCCTAATCGCTTCTTGCTGCTTGTCTCCCCGCATGCCCGGGAGGCGTGCCGGCATGCTTCGCCTAACGCTGCGTCAACGGATGATTCTCCCTTCCTTAGGAATGGTATATTAACGGCTCAGGCGTATCGTCCGATGGCGGATCCGTAGCGACCGTGCTGGGGGTACGGCTGCGACGCGTATCCGAGGAAGCCTGGCGCCGATAATATCGTTACCGATCGGTTCGCCTTCGAAGGCTTGTCCGATTCATGGCTTTAGTGTACGTCCTCTCGCGAATTTTGTAAATATTCAGATTATTCCGTCTTATCCCGATTTCGCCTGTCTCTTTCCCGCTCGCTCTGGATTTCTCGCGTTATCGCAATTTTTCTTTCGCCGAATGAAACATTATGACGGTTCGAGCACATGCCCCTTCATAATGAATAAGGCTTGATCGTAAATAGATTGAAATAACATGTCGTACGTCCAATGCTCTAGAAGCACGTATTGGGAGAGCAAGGTAACGACGCAGCCGAAGAAGCACGTTGCAGCCAATCCGGGGTCGAAGTCCGCCATTGCCGATGGGTGCGCTTCCTTCTGGATCGAGAAAAAGTCGGCAACGGCGACAAGGATTCGCTCGTCCGCTTCGAACAAGCTTGCACGCGCTTCCGAGGCTTCCGAAAACTTCCCGCCGTACACAAGCGCGAAATAATCGCGCAGCAGCCTCTTGTCGACATGCTTGATATAAGATAAATGCCGGTCAAGCAGCGCAACGACGGCCTCCGCCAGCTGGCGCGAGCCGACCGTCTCCAACGCCGTCTCCTTCCCTGGCGGCTCCGCGGGAGGCGGGGGCATCACGGCCGCGATAAACAGCTGCGCTTTGCTAGGAAAATAGTTGAATAACGTTCCTTCCGCGATTCCCGCCGCTTTGGCGATTTCGGCGGTCGTCACCTGCTCGAAGCCTTTCGACCCGAACAAAGCGCTAGCTTTCTCCAGCAGCATTCTCCTCGTTCGCTCTTTCTTATGCTCTCTCAACCCCATGCTTCCACCTACATCCGTATAAATGAACTAGTTATAGTATACTCATTTTTAAGATGCAGTCATCCGCGAACTCGGCGAACCTTTCCCCATTACGGCCCCTCATTTGCGATACGGCTCCTCCCGGACCAGGTGGCCGTACACGATTTTAATGAATAGCAGCGGCATCAGCCACTCGAACCCGTCAACCGGCGGAACCGCGTAGAGATTGACCAGTACGGAAAGCATAATCAATAACATCGACACGGGTCTCTTCATGTAAAGCGGTACCATGAGGACAAGCGCGACCGACGTTAGAAAAAGAACATACCAGGCGATTCCGAATGTCCAGTTCCAGCCTCCGAACATCAAGCCGACGACGATCGGGTGTATGTGGAATACGCTGAAAATGACCGGCTGCTTCAACACGAAACCCAGCTTGCCTTCATGCTTCTTGGCGGGGGTATGATAAAACCGCTTGCAAGAATTAAGCGCATTGGATACAAGTCCGCCGCTAATGTCAAAAGCCAATACCAATGCGACGACCGTCTGGGCCGTATTCCATTCCACCGATTTCGACCAAATCAAATACAGCACAAAACAAGGTACGATAAGGGCGGAAAGAAGACCCAACGCCTTCTCCGAACCGTATGCCCCCGTGCCGGAGGAAAAGTCTGTCTTCCCTTCGTATTCCCAAACAATAGGAGCCTGTCTTCTCGTCGATATTCCGTCCTCTTTCCGGAAGTCTTGCATGAAATCCCTCCTCTGTTTTTGAGTGCACTCATTTTTAGTGCGGCCGCGCCTCGCAAACCGTCCGGACACTCCCTATAAAGTTGAGTGCACTCATCTATAAATATATACCAATCCTTTCTGCCTGTCACCCCAAGCTTGGGGATCCGTCCTCCGTGCATCCGTAAGATGGCTTTCTTCGATTCCTCTTATGGCTTCGGAATCGTTAGGATCGCAGCAACTTTCGGTGTAAACTGAGCAAATATGCTTCTTTTTCGAATGGACGTTTTCGTATAAGATCATTATATAATCAATGAAAATGGAGGAGATGGACGATGAAGCTTCACGGCATGACGGCGGAGCAATATATAGCGTGGAATCGAGACGGATACTTGGTGATCGAGGATTTCTTGTCGCCGGCGGAAGTCGACGAATATAACTTGCACATGGACGACGCATTCGAGCAGTGGCGGGCGAACGGGGGCGGCAACCCCGAGCACGGGCAGTTGAGCCATGTCGAGCAAATTTGCGGCATTATCGATTACGGCGACCCGTTCCTCGATTTGATGGAGCACCCGCGCATGATGGCGATGATGCGAGACATCTTCGGAGACCGCTTCGTCATGATCGACAACGACGCCATGCTGAAGCCGCCGAAGCGCGAGGCGCATACGAACTGGCATCGCGACACGGGCAACAAGCTGTTCGTGAACGAGCGGGAAATTCCGTTTATGGCGAAGGTGTTTTATTTCTTGTCGGACGTCGAGCACGACGGCGGCTGTCTCGCGTTCCTGCCGGGCAGCAATCATCTGCCGAACGAACGTCTGCCGAAGGTGGAGAAGCAAGAGGATATGCCGGGTCACGTCCGGATGACGGTAAAGAAAGGCACGGCCGTCGTCTTTAACGGCTACACGTACCATTCCGCGCTCAACAACTATTCGGATACGACGCGGCGCTCCCTGATCTACAATTACGGCGCGTCCTTCGTTCGCACGTGGCCGGGATACGAGGCATCGGAGGCGCTGCGCGCCAAGGCGACGACGAATTTGCGGAAAATGCTGCTCGGCGTCACCCCGTGGGTGGCGGACCCGAAAGCGTTCGAGACGTCGCCCGCGCCGGTCGCGACGCCGTGATGTCGGACGCAGGCAACGGGGCGGCGACGCCCCCGGCGCCACCGGCTCCCCCTGCGCCCTCGGGCAACGTGCAGTACGTCAATTCGCCGAGCGGCTTCGCCCGTTCGCGGCTCTACTACGCGCTTATCGGCGGCGTCGATCAGACGGCGCCGACGTTCGCGTTCGAACGAGACGAGTACCCCGCTTACGAGTTGATTTATATCACGAGAGGGCGCGGCCAATTCCGCTACGGCGACGAATGGCGCACGCTCGAGAAGGGCGACGGCGTCGTTTACGATATGCGCCACCCTCACGCGTTCCGCGCGGATGCGGCCGACCCGTACGAGATGCGGTACGTCGTGTTTCACGGCGCGGATCTGGACAAGCAATGGCTGACGTGGTTCGACGGCCCCTGCGTGTGGCTGCGGCGGAGCCCTGCGCCCGGTCCGCGGTACGCGTCCGTCCTGCTCCGCGTGCTGAACGAGATGTCCCGGGGCTCGAACGATCGGGAACCTACGATCTCCGCGTTGCTCTACGAGTTGCTGATGGAGGCGCTCGCGCAAGGGCGGGCCGCGGCGGACGAACAGAGCGCCGCCCCGCCTGCGCTCGAACGGGGGAGGCGGTACCTCGAGGAGCGCTTCGCCGACGAAGACGTCGACGTTCACGGGGCGGCCGACGCAGCGGGAATCAGTTACTACCATTTCATCCGGCAGTTCAAGCGTTACTACGGCTCGCCGCCGAAGGAATACTTGACGCAGCTTCGCCTCGGCGAGGCGAAGCGGCTGCTGCTGCACACCGACCGCCCCGTCGGCGAGACGGCGGAAGCGGCCGGCTTCGGCAGTTACAACGCCTTCCTGCACACGTTTCTGCAGCACGAGGGCTGTTCGCCGACGCATTACCGCAAAACCTGGAGACGGCGGCCGCCAAGCGACTGAAGCGTCGCCGGCGTGCCGCCGTTTTTTTCGTCCCCCGCCCTGCGCCTCGTCTACCGTCCCTTCCTCGCTCTCCGCCGTCCCTTCCCCGTACTCCGACCACCAACGCCATCCGCCGCACACCGGGAAATGCTCAACTTTTGCGCTTATCCCGCCGTTATGCTCAAATTTTGCAAATCTCCGCCCCACGCCCCGCCGACCGCCGGCTCTGCTACACTCTCCGACCGTCCCCGCCGTTCGCCGCACACCGGGAAATGCTCAACTTTTTACGCTTATCCCGCCGTTATGCTCAAATTTTGCGCATTTCCGCCCCACGCCCCGCCGTCCGCCGTCCCTTCGCCCCCCCCGAACGCCCCCGCCGACCGCCGAAAGAGGAAAAATGCTCAATATTTGCGCATTTTCTCCGAAAGAGCGCAAATGTTGAGCATTTCCTGGAAAGCGAACGGCCCTACCGGGTCGACCCCGGGCGAGCGCGTCTCAGAACGTCAGCGACAAGCCGCCGTCGACCGGCACCGTCGCGCCGCACATGTACGACGCGTCGTCGGAGGCGAGGAACGCCACGACGGACGCGATTTCCTCCGGGCCGCCGGCCCGCGCCTGAGGAATTTTCCGCCGCTCGACGTAAATGTCCTTGAACCAATCCGTCTCGAGCTCGTTCTCGCCGTCGACGACCGACATCGGCGTGTCGACGAAGCCGGGATTGACCGCGTTCACGCGGATGCCGTGCGGCGCCAGCTCCACCGCCGTACAGCGCGTCAGCTGATCCGCGGCGCCCTTGGCGGCGTTGTAATGGCTCGTCATCGGCAGCGCGCGGTACGAATTAATCGACGATACATTGACGATCGCCCCGCGCACGCACGCTTCGATCATATGCCGCGCCACGGTGCGGGTACAAAAGTACGTGCCGAAGGCGATGACGTCGAAGACGGGCTTCCACTCGGACGTCTCCCCCGCCACGAAGTCGACCGACGTCGACATCGCGGCGTTGTTCACGAGCACATCGATGCGCCCGAACGCGGCGATCGCCTCGTCCACGCAGCGGACGACGTCCGCCTCCGACGCGACGTCGCCGCGCACGAACAGCGCCCGGCCGCCCGCCGCTTCCAGCTCCGCGACCGCCGCTTCGCCGACGTCCGCGCGCCGCCCCATCACGACCGCCGCCGCTCCCTCTAGGACGAACCGCCGCGCGGTCGCCAGTCCGATGCCGGTGGCGCCGCCCGTCACGAATACCGTCTTGCCTTCGAATCTCCTCATGCCTAAGCTCATCCGATCGCCTCTCCTTCCACGTTGCCGTCCGCGTCGATGCCCGTTACCGCGGCCAAGCCGCCGTATACGACCGCGACGACCTCGGTCTCGAGCGTCTCGCCGGCCGCCAGCGTGCGATGCGTGCCCGCCGCGGCGCCGTCGTTCACCGAGATCGGCGTCCCGGTGCAAGGCTCGAGCACGACCGTCTGCAACCCGCGCCAGCCGCCGTACGTCGCGAACAGCCAGCAGGAGCGAAAGACCCCCGTATCGAAAGCGAGCCCGAGCCCCACGCCCGACGACGTGTCCGTGTAGGCGCACCAGCCGCCGGTCAGCTCGGTCAAATACTGAAATTCGTTCACGCCCGAGGACGCCGGCAAGCAGCGGCGCATGTCGTGCACCGCTCCGTCCTCGCCGCTCGCGTACGGCCACGAATAAGAGACGCCCGTCTTGCCGGTCCGCGGCGGACCGAAGTCCTCGAGGTACGCCGACCGGGCGCCGACGTCGACGCGGCCGTGCTCGTCGGCCTTCACCGCCGCATGCAGCTTCCATAAATACGGCAGTTCCCCGCGTCCGAGGTTCGTCAGCCGATGCGCGAACCGCAGCTTCGACTCGCCGGCGCGCAGCCGAATCGTCTTCTCCATCCGGCAATTCGATACCGGCGTCTCGACCCACAGCTGCGCCTCGACCTCGTCCGCCGTCCGGCGCGTCTCGAACGACCACGGCAGCGTCCACAGCTCGCCGTGATCGGGCATCGCTTCGGCGCCCAGCGTCTCGGGCACGTCGTTCGGGAACAGTTCGTCCCAGCCGCCGAAGAAGTGGTCGTCGTACGACGCCCCGAACGCGACCGGACGCGGCGCCATGCGCGGATGCTGCCACAGCAGCTCCTTCCCGCTCGGCTTATGCGTCAGCTGCCATAGCTTGCCCCCGAGCCCCGGGAGCAGGACGACCTTCAGCAGCTCGTTCTCGAGGATGACGGCCTGGAAGCCGCGGTACGTCCAATCCGTGTCGATCCGCAACGCGCCGCTCATTCGGCCGCCGCCTCCTGCGATACCGTCAGCAGCACCTTCGCGACGGCGCCCGGATCGGACAGCAGCTTCTCGTACCATGCGGCGCCATCGGCGAGCGGCGCCGTCGCGATGCCGGCGTCGAGCCCCGCCTTCCCTTCCTCGAGGAGCGAGAGCGCCGTCTCGAAATGCGCCGTCCCGTACGCGAACGAGCCGACGGTGCGAATTTCGTTGCGGACGTAATGATTGACGGGCAGCATGGAATCCGCTTCGTGCAGCCCGACGAAGACGACCGTGCCGCCCGGGGACACCGCATGCGAGCAGGCAACCCGCGTCGCGCCGGCGCCGACGGCGTCGATCGCGAGGCCGACGCCGGCGCCGTCCGTCATCGCCCGCACCGCATCGACGGTATCCGTCTCGCGCGGATTGATCGTCTCGGCGCCGAGCCCGCGCGCGTACGCAAGTCGCTCGGCGTTCGTGTCGGCCACGAGCACGCGCCGCACGCCGGCCGCTCGCAGCGCCTGCACCGTGAAGATGCCGATCGGCCCCATGCCGACCACGAGCGAGACGGTGTCCGCGGACGCGGCGGCGAGATCGACCGCGCGGACGGCGCAGGCGATCGGCTCGGCGAGCGCGCCTTGCGCAAGCGACACGCGCTCCGGCAGCGCGTACACGTTGCGCGCCGGCACCGCGACGAACGTCGCGTTGCTGCCGGGGAGCGATGCGCTGAGCAGCTTTCGCGACGGGCAAAGCTGCTGCAGCCCCGCCGCGCAATAACGGCATTCGCCGCACGAGACGAGCGGGTTCGCCGTCACCCGCGCGCCGACCGAGAGATCCGGCCGCAGCGCGCCGGCCCGCTCGCCGAGCGCCGCGATCCGGCCCGAAAATTCATGCCCGAACACGAGCGGCGGCTGCCGCAGGCTGTTCTTCCCGAGATAGCCGCTCAGCTCCGAGCCGCAGATACCCGAATACGCGACCTCGATCAAGACGTCCTCGGCGGAAATCGTCGGGACATCCAGCTCCCGCAGCTCCATGCGACGAGGCCCTTCGTACACTAATGCGATCATAATACATCGTCCTCCTTCCGAATCGAAACCAAATCGCCTTCCTCGAGGTCCAGCGCGATCGCCAGCCCTTCCTCCATCAGCTCGGCGCCCGTATAGGCCGCGGACGCCCCGCCGCGAAGCAGCGAGGAGACGACGTACCGCGCCGAGCCGTCCAGCCCGCGCAGGTCGAACGACCGCTTCGGGCGGCTCTTCCCGTGCAGCCGGAACGCGAACAGCAGATGCTCGTCGCCGGACGGCCGCGCGTACTGGAACGCCGCCCACCGCTCGCCGCGGGCGAACCGCTTCGGCTGCTCCGTCAGCCGGTAGACGTCTGCCTCGCGCACGAACGGCGCGACGACGTCCCGGTACAGCCCGACATGGAACGCGAGCCGCTCGGCCACCCAACCGGGAAGCTCCGGCAGCTTCTGCGACACCCCGAACCCGCCCAGCATCGAAATTAACGTATAATAGTCCAGCCGCTCCCGCGTGAGCGAGGGATCCGACGGATCGAATTTCTGGTACCGGTGCTCGCCGAGCCAATCGCAATAGCTCCAGTGCAGGCACACGTTCGGCGCGAGCATCGTCGAGGCGCCCCAGAACAGCTGCAGGTCGTGCTCCGGCCAATCCGGGTCGGAGAGGAACGTCGCGTGCGTCTGCTGCATCAGGCCGAGGTCGATGCGCAGCCCGCCCGACGAGCAGCTCTCCAGCAGCACGTGCGGATGCTTCGCCCGCACCCGTTCGAGCACCCGGTAATACGCGGCGATATGCTCGAACAGCCCGTCGCCGGCGCCGTGGCCGTGATCCGTCCGATTGCAGCCCGCGCCCGGATCCAGATTATAATCGAGCTTGATCCAGTCGCAGTTATATTCCGTAATGATACGATCCAAGGTCGAAAAGGCCCACTCCGCCGCCTCCGGATTCGCGAAGCAGACGTAGCCGATCGGTTCGCCGTCGCGCGTCGCGACGAAGTCCGGGCGCGTCGAGGCGAGCGCCGCGCTCTTGCCGAGCGCCTCGATCTCGCACCAGAGGCCGAACTTGAGACCCCGCGCGTGGCAGGCGTCCGATAAGACGCGCAGCCCGTTCGGAAAGCGGATCGTGTTCACGAGATCCCAGTCGCCGCGGTAATCGTACCAGAACGTATTCGCGTCCGTCGGGCCGAACCAGCCGGCGTCGAGCGTGCAGACGTCGAAGCCGAGATCGGCGGCGCGTGAAACATTTTCCAGGAATACTTGCTCGTTAATCTTCTGATCCTCGTAGCTCCACCAGTGATTCCACTCCGCCGGCAGCGACGCGGACAGTTCGTTGCGAGGATACCAATAGTCGCGGCCGACGCGCGCGTACTGGATCGAGACGTCGTTCAGGTCGCCGGTGTCCGCGCGGACGACGACGACATGCGGGCTCTCCATCGACTCGCCCGGGGCGAGCTCCTTGAAGAACTCCCAATCGTTCAGCCCGCCGGCAAGTAGCATCGTGCCGTCGTCCCGCGGCGTCAGCGTCAGCGCCCAGTTGCCCGACCACATGACCGACGCGGACACAATGTCGCCGGTCGCGCGATCGAACAGCGCCATCCAAGGATGCACGTCGCCGGAGGAGCGGCCTTTCCTCGTCTCCAGCCGGAACGGCTGCCCGTGCGGCGGCAGCGGCGCCAGCACGCCTTCGAATTCGAGCCCCCAGCCGCTCGTGTAATGCATCGTCTCGTAATCCCGCTTCGGCAGCGCCAGCGCGATCGAGTCGATCGCCTCGATGCGGATCGGCCGATTCCCGCGGTTCGTAATCACGAGCCACTGCTCCGTCAAGCTCGTTCCTTCGTACGTTACCGCGCGCCGTTCGACGCTCGTGCCGGTCGCCGCGTCGACGAAGAAGGCCGCGTCGACGACGCGGCCTCCTTCCTTCGTGCGCGAGCCGGGCTCCGAGACGTCGAACGCGTCGTCGGCCAGCGTTCGGCCGTCGATGCGCAGCGCGAATCCGATTGTCTCCGTCATACGCGCAAACCCTCCTCGTTTCGAATCGCTGGTACTCGTTCCTCTTACTGCTTCATCAACGCGTTGACCTCTTGCTCGGCCTTCTTCAGCGCCGCTTCGACGTCGCCGCCGTTAATGAAAATTTCGTCCTGCATCGGCGCCACGTACTTATCGAACGCTTCTCTCCACTTGATGGAATAGATGTCGCCGATTCGTCCGTCGGCCGTCCAATTGAGGCGCGCTTCTTTGTAGCCTTCCGGCGCCCACTCCGGCGTCGGCGCCGCGTCGCGGGACGGGTTGTGGACCGGAATCCACGATTGCTGCTCCGCGAGCGTCTTTTGGTTTTCCGTCATCGCCCACTTGATGAACTCCCATGCCTCTTCCGGGTGCTCCGTATTGTTCGCCATGACGTACGCGCCCATGAAGTACGGCGTTGCGCGGCCGTCGCCCCATTTCGGAATCGGCGCCATGCCCCATTCGAAGTCCGTAATTTCTTTGAGCGACCCGAGATCCCAGTCGCCGCCGACGTACATCGCGATCTGGCCCGTCTGGAAGCCAAGGCCGCCTGCGTCCTTCGTCGCGACGTCCGGGGAAACCTTATGCTTGTAAATCATGTCCTGGATGAACTGCAGCGCCGCTTTGTTTTCCGGCGTGTTGAGCGTTACTTCCGTCGGCTCGTGCACGTCGGCTACGAGTTGGCCGCCTTGCGCCCAGCTGAGCGCCATCCATGCCCACCAGATGCCGAGCGCCGTCGCGTCGAAGCCGTACTGCGTCGTCTTGCCGCCTTCCGTGACCGTCAGCTTCTGCGCTGCGGCGAGCACGTCTTCCCACGTCCAATCCGCCGTCGGGTAGCTAACGCCCGCTTTGTCGAACAGCGTCTTGTTGTAGTAGAACGTCAGCGTCTGATAGTTCTCCGGCGCCGCGTACATGTTTTCCCCGTCGAACTTGAACGGCTCGAACAAATTCGCGTCGAACTCGTCCATATTCAGATCGCGGTCGAAGTACGGCTGAAGGTTTTTAAAGAGACCGTCCTTATACCAAGCGTAAGCCGGGACGTCCCAATAGAACAGGTCGACGGGGTTGTTCGTCGCAAGCGACAGCTCGATCTTGCGGAACGTCTCGTCCCAAGGAAGCAGCGTCATCTGGACTTCGATGTTCGGATGGCTTTCGTTGAAGCGCTTAATTTTGTCTTCCTCTTCCGCGTCGAGCGCCGGACCGTTGGACCAACGCACGAACTCCAGAACTACCTTCTCGCCCGAGCCGCTCGCGCCGCCCGGCTTCTGCGAGCAGCCGGCTGCGATCGTGACGAGCATCGCGGCGACGAGCAACAAAATCCAACCCGATTTGCCTTTCTTCATGTCCTTACGACCTCCCTGAAATTGGTTTAGCCTTTCACTCCAGTAAATACGATCCCCTTGACGAACACCTTCTGGCTAAAGAAAAACAAGAGGACGCATGGAATGATGGAAATCAGCGTCGCCGCCATGAGCAGATGCAGCTCCGGAGACGACCGGGCCGAGCCCTGGAAATACGACAGGCCGAGCGCGATCGTGCGCTTGCTCTCGTCCGTCAAGTAAATCAGCGGTCCCATAAAATCGTTCCACGTCCACATGAACGTGAATACCGCCGCCGTGGCAACCACGGGCATCGTGAGAGGCACCAAAATGCGCACCCACGTCGAGTAAGCGTTGCACCCGTCGATCTTGGCGGCGTCCTCCAGCTCCCGCGGCACGCCCATGTAAAACTGGCGCATCAGGAAGATAAAGAAAGCGTTGCCGAAGAAAGACGGTACGATGAGCGGCAGGAACGTATCGATCCAGCCGAAGGAGTTAAACATAAGGAACAGCGGCACCATCGTCACAGCGGTCGGCAGCATAAGCGTGGAGAGCAGGACGATGAAAATGAAATCCTTGCCCGGCGCCTTGAGCCTCGCGAAGCCGTACGACGAGAACGAGCACGACAGCAGCGTGCCGATCATGACGAACGCGACGATCGTCACGGAGTTAAGCGTATATAGCCCGAACGGGAACGTCGTGAGCGCCTGCGGATAGTTGCTCCACATGATCGGGTCCGGAATCCACTCCGGCGGGAATACATACACGTCGATCTTCCGCTTGAGCGACGTCGAGATCATCCATACGAACGGCGCGAGAATGACGATCGCCCCGGCGATCAGCAGCGCGTAGGACAACAAGGCTTGAATGCGTTCGACGAGCCGCTTGCTCGCCGCGCGCCGGGTCGGCGCTTCGGTTCGAACCGTCGTCGTCATGCCGTCCGCCCCCTTGCTTTCGAAGTCTTCTTCGCCTTGGCTTCTTCGTAAAACACCCACATCGGCGAAGATTTAAAGACAAGCAGCGTGAACGCGAGAATGACCAGGAACAGCATCCAAGCCATCGCGGACGCGTAGCCCATCGAGTAATAATTGAACGCTTGGCGGTACAAGTAGAGCACCGCGAACAAGGTCGAGTTGTTCGGTCCGCCTTGCGTCATGACGTAGCCTTCCGTGAACACCTGCAAAGACCCGATAATGCCCATCACCAAGTTGAAAAAGATAACCGGCGACAGCATCGGAATCGTGACGTTCAGAAATCTCCGGAAGCGGCCCGCGCCGTCGATCTCCGCCGCCTCGTACAGCTCGGTAGGGATGCCCTGAAGGCCCGCGAGGTAAATCAGCATGCTGCCCCCGACGCTCCAGAGGCTCATCAGGATGAGCGACGTCAGCGCCCAATCTTGGCTGTAAATCCATTGCGGTCCCTGAATGCCGAACAGGCCGATAAACCAGTTCAGCAGGCCGAATTCCGGATTGAACAGCCACTTCCACAGCAGGGCGACGGCAACGCCGGAGATGACCGCGGGCATATAGTAGATGACGCGGAACAAATAAATGCCCTTGAGGTTCTGGTTCAGCAGCATCGCCAGCAGCAGCGAGACGACGAGGCCGAGCGGCACGCTGACGGCGGCGTAGATGAACGTAATCTTCATCGAGAGCCAGAAAAACTCGTCATTGAACAATCCGATATAGTTGCCGAGGCCGACCCATACGGGCGACTTTAGTATGCTGTAATTCGTAAACGAGATATACGCGGAAAATAGAATCGGTCCGAGCAAAAAGACGACCATGCCGATAATCGCCGGACTCATGAATACGTAGCAGTCGAGCGCTTCCTTCTGCGTGCGCGACAATTTGCTTCGGGTCGTTCGGGTCAATGCCATCCCTATCCCTCGCTTTACGCCTTATATTTCGCTTCGACCTCCGGATCGATCTCAATCCCGAGGCCCGGACGGTCGGGCAGGTGGACGTAACCGTTTTCAAACTTCACGGGATTACGCACCAAGTGCCGCGCCAACGTCGATTCGGACACCGTATACTCGAGCAAGAAACCGTGCGGCATGCTTGCGACGAATTGCGTGCTCGCCGCGACCAGAATGCCGGTTTTGAACGCATGCGGTACGACCTTCTTGTTTTTGTCGTACGCCATGTACGCGATCTTCTTGGCTTCGGTAAGGCCGCCGCAGCGGCCGAGGTCCGGCTGCAAGATGTCCAGATGCGCATCCCGAATCAATCGTTCGTAGGCGAGGCGTCCGCTCTCCTGCTCGCCCGCCGCGATGTAAATATCGGACGCGTCGGCCAGCGCGGCGTAGCCCGCATGATCGTCCGGCGGGAGCGGCTCCTCGATCCAAAAGACGTTGAATTCCTCGAACTTGCGCGACATCCGGATCGCTTGCTGCGCGTCCCAGGTGTGACCGATGTCGATCATGAGATCGACGTCGTCCCCGATGACGGTGCGAAGCGTCCGAATCGCCTCGACGTCGAATTTGTCGTCCTTGCCGAACGGCCCCCAGCCGAACTTGATCGCTTGATAGCCGAGTCCGATGTACCGCTCCGCGAGCGCCGCGGCCTCTTTGATCGTATCCGGCATGAGCAGGCTTGCGTACGCCTTGACCTTGTCGCGGTACACGCCGCCGAGCATCTGCGCCGCGGTTCGACCCGTCGCCTTGCCGATAATGTCCCACAGCGCGATGTCGATGCCGCTCATCGCGTGCAGGGCTGGACCGCTCCGTCCGAAGTACAGCGTGCCTTGGAACATCTTGTGCCACAGCCGTTCGATGTCGAACGGATCTTCGCCGAGGAGCAGCTCCTTGAGGCCGATCGCGATCGAGTGCGACGCGCTGGCTTCGACGACCGCCCGCGCGACCGCCGGCGAGGAATCGATCTCGCCGATGCCCGAGATGCCTTCATCCGTATGAATGCGGATCATGAGGGTGTCTTGCGTGCCGTCGCATTTGGAGGCGTCGATGGTCGGCAGTTTCAGGTATACGACTTCCACATCCGTAATTTTCAAGGTTCTCGTGCTCCCTCCGGGTGTCTCCTGCGTTTCCGCGACTTTGCAAATGAAGCGCTTTCATAAGTTCATATTTACACTATATCTTGCTGATTGTCGATTGTCAACAATTCGTGATTGACGATTTTTCGGCTACCGCATACACTAGGAATAACCAGTTGCGGCTTCCATCGGAGGTTAGAGGATGTCTACTTATCGATTTTCTGAGCAGAAAGCGGTTTCATTGCGGCACCGCATTGCCGAAGATATAAGAAGAGCGATTATAGAGGGCAAGCTGAAGCCCGGCGACCGGCTGCTCGAGGTAGAGATGTCGAAGCAGATGGGCGTCAGCCGCGGCCCGATCCGCGAGGCGCTGCGCGTGCTGGAGCAGGAAGGGCTGATCCATTCGCAGCCGTTCAAGGAGACGGTCGTCGCCGAGTTTTCGACCGAGGAGGTCGTGAACGTACTGATTCCGATCCGCCTGACGGTCGAGACGTACGCGATGCGCAAGGCGCTGCCGACGTTCGGCGAAGAGGATTTCGCATTCCTCTCGCAATGCCTCGACAGCATGCGCGCGAACGGGGAAGCGGGCGACGTCGTAGGCCTCGTCGAGAGCGACCTTGCGTTCCATGAATATATCGTCGTGAAGTCCAACGTGCCAAACTTGATGAACATCTGGTCCAGCATCTTCACGCGCATTCGCCTGCATTTCTATATGCAGGATCAAAATTTCGAGGACATCTCCACCGTCTGGGCGCAGCATCAGCCGCTGCTCGATACGATGCGCACGGGCGACGTCGAGCGCGCCTGCCACGAGCTGTCCCGCCACATTTTCGATACGAACCTGCTGTCGCTCGGCCTGCCCGTGCCGCCGACGACGATCCTCCGGCGGTAGGCGGTCCGCAACACAGGGAAGGGGCATGCCCCGGACGTAGTTTTCGCTACTTCCGAGGCGGCCCCTTCTTTGCCGGTTCCGCTTATTCGATATCGTCTACTTCGATAAATACAGGCCTCTCGCTCACGTTCACGATGACGGTATTATTGTTGATGGAGAGCGCGGTGGAGACGCCGTCCGTATCGCCTGCAGCCATCTCGACCAGCGTCGCTGCGGTCGGATTGCCCGCCAGCGTCAGCGTATACCCGTTCACGCTCGTCTGGTTGCTGGTCGGCGCCCATACCGCATAGACGCCGCTGTCGTCATTCGCGTTCTTAAACTTGTAGATCATGACGTTGGCGTTGCCGGAAGCCTGCTCTCCGAGGAACTTCGTCTCTCCTAACACATTGCGCATGGTGTATACATAATACCAGGATCGCTTCGGAATCCATCCGGTAGCCATCGAGCTCGTCAAGCCGGAGGATGCATACAAGCCATACCCGCCGTCAACGTCCCTCATCATGTACATCTGCGCGCGATCTACGCCCGCGGCCGCGATGGCCAAGTACGACCGCACCAACCACTGCCCTTGCACCTCTTCGCCGGAAAACGACCCGATCGCCGGAGCCTTCTGCACGGAGCCCTGATTGGTATCGTAACCGAATTCGGAAATCCATATCTCCTTGCCGGGCATGTACCGGTTGCGGAATTCCACCATCTCCTCGAGCCGATCCTTCAGTCCGTCCGCTTCGGGACTGATTCCGGACGTGCCCGCGCTGTTGCGGCTGTAGTGGTGCACGTTGATGACGTCGAACGGAACGTCGCCGTCCCGGTAAAGATCCGCCCACAGCTTGATGCCGCGCATATATTCGACGTTAATGCCCGCCAATCCGCCCATGACCATCTTGGCGTTCGGATCGGCGTTCTTCAATCCGACCGAGCTTCCCATCGCGCCTTGGTGCCCGTCGTAGTTGGCGCTCGCCATCGCCGCGTATTCGAACGGGGTGAAGTACGCGCTTCGGCCGTTCCAATCTTGATT
>NZ_DASQMZ010000119.1:0-91259 GCF_035645235.1 Paenibacillus sp. | reverse complement strand
GGACGTCGACGCGGTGGATCGGCAGCCGCAGCGTCGTCTCGAGCCGCTCCGCCGTCGGGTTGTACACGCGGACGACATCCCCGTCGCCGTCCTCCGCCCGCTTCCAGGCGGAGAGGACGGTCGTCGCGTCCGCCAGCTCCGCGAGCGTCCCCGCCGGCGCGACGCGCGTCCCCGACGGGAAATACGACAGCGCGTACGGCTTCTCGTTCAGCACCGCCGCCTCGCGGTCGACCGCTCGGAGCCGCTCCCCGGCGGGGCCTGCGGCGAACCAGAAGCGGAACGTGCGCTCGCCTTGATCGATCCGGTCGGACCGGCGGTCCTTCGGCATCGTCTCGGTCTTCCCGCCGCCCGGCAACGCCGAATAACCCGGGGACCGAAGCAGCGAGAGGCGCAGCTCGCCGTCCCGGCAATCGAATCCGTACGTGCCGTCGTTCACGCTCGTCAGCGCCGTCCGTCCGTCGGATACGGCGACCCACTTCTGCGCGGCGACCTCGCGGCCGTCGGACGGCAGCGCCATCGTGCCGAAGGCGGTCTGTCCGAGGAAGTTCGCGGCGGCTCCGAACGCGGTCGGCACTGACAGCTTTAGCAGCTTGCGCGCCTCGTTCCAATGCACCGTCAGCTCGAGCTCGACCTCCGCGCCACGCTTCGGGATGAAATAACGCATCGCGAGCGTCGAGCGGCCGTAGCCGAACAGCGCCTCGACGACCGTGCGCACGTCGCCGTCCTCGACGACGCGAACCCGCGGCAGCGGTTTGCCGCGAAGGCCCGACAGCTTCATCGCGCCCGCCTTCGACAGCAGCTTGAACGCGCCGACGGTGTCGTCGAACCGCCGCGTGCAGCTGCCCCACGAGTCGTCGAAGTCGTCCAGAACGAGCGCCTCGAACGCGTTCGGCCGCACGATGTCGACGCCGTCGACGACCCATCGGTCGACGAGGCCGGTCTCGGCGTTCACGACAAATTCCATGCGGTCGTTCGCGAACGTCAGCGCCCCGTCCCGCTCCGGACGCGCCGGCGCCGCCTTCGCCTCTTTCCATTCCACCGTGCAGTCGAACCGGCTCATCGTCATCGGCGCGAGCTCCGCCTCGAAGACGACGCGCTTGCGCCACTCGATATAGAGGCTGCTGATTTCCTTTTCCGTCTGCGCGGGCACGCGCGCTCCGTCCCGGTGCACGACGATTTCGGCGTACCGCCCTCTCGCCGATTCCGGCAGCTGAAACTCGCAGACGACGACCGCCTTCGCCGGGAACGGATGCGGGTTATAGACGAATACCGGCACCGTGTCTTCCTCGGCTTTCGCGAACCCTTCCGCCAGCGCGAAGAACGCCCGCATGCGCACGCGCGAGACGATCTCTAGGCCGTGGGACAAGAGGCGCAGCGTCGCGTCTTCGACCGGCTTCACCGAGGAGCCCGGCAGCATGTCGTGGAATTGCGAGAGCAGCAGATCGCGCTGCGCGTCCTTCAGCTCCGCCGCCGGATACGCCATGCCGCGGACGAGCGCGGCGTGGGAGGCCATCCGTTCGACGGCGTACAGCTCATTTTCCAATTGACGGTGCTTCTGCTTTATGCGAATTTGCGAGGTGTAGCAGCCTACGGCCCATGCGTTCAAGTCGCCCTCGTAGACGGGCAGCGGCTCGCCGGATGCCCGGAGTTCCCGGAAGTACGCCTCCGGCGTCGAATGCACGATCTCAGTCCCGGCCGTCTCGGCCGCCAGCGCGGACAGCTGCTCGAGGTCGATCCGGGACGGACCGCCCCCGTGATTGCCGATGCCCCACAGCACCATGCCGATGCGGCGCCCCGGGTGATCGTTCAGCCAGCCCTCGACCTTGTTCCGCGCTTTGCCCTTGCCGCTGAGGTACGCCTTGTACGCCCGGTGGCCCGTCACGGACGAGCCGTCGAAGCCGATCCACTGGAAATCCTCCGCCGGCAGCGGGCAGTCGTTCTCCGCCGGACGGCACACGATGTATGCGTCGAAGCCGGCCTTCGCCATAATTTGCACGAGGCCGCGCGTATGCCCGAACGGGTCGAAGTTGATCGCCGTCGTCGGCCGCGCGCCGAACTTCTCGGCGAAATACTTGCGCCCGACGAGCATCTGCCGCACGAACGATTCGCCGCTCGGCATGTTGCAATCCGGCTGCAGGTACCAGCCGCCCATAATATGCCACTTGCCCTCGCGCACGAGTCGCACGATGCGTTCGAACAGGGCGGGATCGTATTCCTCGATCCATTCGTACAGCACGACCTCGTTATGATTGAAAACGAACCCGCCGTACGCCTCGCAAAAGTCCGCCGCGATCCGAAACGTCGACAGCGCTTCGCCCGCGCCTTCCTCGATCTCCCACAGCCACGCCGGGTCTAAATGCGCGTTGCAGATCAGATGAAGCTGATTGTTCGTCACGGTGTCGCTTTGCCCCCTTTTCCTTTGTAGGCCTGTACGCCTTGCAAAAATCCTGCCGTCGTTCGCCACGGATCGTCGGCTCGAAGCGGCAGCGCGACCCGCTCGCCCGTCACGCCCGCCTTGTAAATCGCGGCCGTCAGCTCGATCGTATCGCGCGCCTTCCGCCCGCTCATCCACGGCTCCCGGCCGTCCCGGATCGAAGCTACGAAGTCGGCGACCGGCCCGTCGTGGCCGTCGTCCGCCTGCATCGGGATCGGGGACGGCGCTTCCAGGAAGTTTCTCGCCGCCTCCTCGAGCCGGCGTGCGTCGTCCGGCTGCGCGATCGGGAAGCCGTGCTCGGACGGGGCGACGGCGTCGAACTTCAGCGGCAGGCTGACCGCGCGCGAAGCGCCGGCGACCGTGAAGCCGATGCCCGGCGCGGCGGCGTTCGTCGTCGCGAAGACGTTCGCGACCGCCCCGCGGCGAAACCGCAGCCGGATCGACGCCGTATCCTCCACCTCGATGTCGTGCGCGAGCGTGTCGAGCTCCGCGGCGACCTCGGCGACGTCGCCGAGCATCATCGTCAAGACGTCGATCGGATGAATGGCCTGCGTCATGACGACGCCGCCGCCCTCCTTCGCCCATGACGTGCCGTGATTGCGGTAATACGCGTCTCCCCGCCAATAAAGCGCATTCACGAGCGCGAACACCGGCGCTCCGAGCGCCCCGGCGTCGACGAGATGCTTTATGGCGAGAAAGTCTTGCCGATAGCGATATTGCATGGCGACGGCGAGCTTGCGGCCATGCTTCTCCGCTGCGAGGAGCATCTCCTCGCATTCCGCGACGGACGGCGCGAGCGGCTTCTCGCACAGCACATGCTTGCCCGCTTCGAACGCGGCGATCGCCTGCGCGCGGTGCAGCGCCGGCGGCGTGCAGATCGAGACGCCGTCGATGTCCGCTCTCGCGAGCAGCTCCGCCGCGTCGGCGTACGCGGCCGGCGGACGGTCGAAGCTCGCGGCGAGCTTCGACGCGTTCTCGGGATTCGGGTCCGCGACGGCGACGACCTCGCACGCCTCGCGGCCGAGGCGCATGTACGCTTCCGCGTGCGCCTTCGACACCGCCCCGCAGCCGATGATGCCGATGCGGATCGGGCTCATCGCGCCGTCACCTTCGAGCGATGCAGCTCCACCGGGAGAATCGCGCCCGGCTCGAGCACGTAAGGCGCCGGGACGCCGTCGGCCTCGACGGTGAACGCGGCGGCGGCGTCGCCGACGTTGCGCACGAACGCGCGGCCCATGAGGACGCTGATGTCGAGCCGGAGTCGGCGCAGCATCGGAGAGGAGAGTCGGAACCGCGCTTCCTTATAGCCGCACGACCTTGCGCCCGCCTCCCCCCGCCAGCCGTATACGCCGTCCGACACGCGCTGCTCGCCTTCGTAGCACCATACCGCATCGCCTTCGATCGCTTTCGTGCCTTCGACGACAGCCGCTCGGTCGTCGAACGAGACGAGCACGAGCACGCCGTCCGCCGTCTCGAGCAGCGCCGCGTCGCCGGAGCCGCCGACGTCGAGCTTCGACGACGCCGCACGAGCCGCCGCCGTATCCGCCGCCGAGGCGTTCGGCAGCGCGATTACCGCGAACGGCTCGGTGCATTCGCCCGACGCGAGCGCGAACGCGCCGACGTCGTTGAGAATCAACACGTCCTCGACGCCTTTCCATTTCGGATACTCGTGTTTATTAATATAGCGCACCCCGGCGCCGCCGAAGCGCAAATACCCGATCTGGCCGTCCACGTTCACGAAGTCGACCGGCCCGAACGCGCGCTCGCGGTTCGGCTCCCTTCCATAGAACCCTTGGAACGCTTCGGTGCCTGCCGGCGTATGGATCGTTCGGACGCCTGGCGCGAGCTCCGGCATCGCGGCGTACGCCTCGTTCCGGATGCCGACGAGTCCGGTCGTCGCCTCGAGCACTTCGCAATCCGCCTCGGCCCGGAACCGCTCGACGTACACCGTCGCGCCGCTCGGCAGCGCCGCGAACGCGACGTCCTGCTTCAGTCCGACGCCCCCGCGATCGATCGTCGCGACCGCGCCGAAGCCCCGGTCGTACGCGGCGATGCGCGCGCCTTCGGTACTGCGCACGATGTCTTCGTTCGCGAGCCCGTTCGGTCCCGTCCGCCCTTGGACGCGGACGATCCCGGTATAACTCGCGTACAGCGGCGTTACGCTCCAGAGCCCGTTGCGCGGCAGCGTCAGCGCCATCGCGTTGTTGCGCCACGTGAAGCTCGCGAAGCTGTCCGGCGTCCGGTATACGATCGTGTTGCCGTACGGATGCTCGTGCACGCCAGACAGCCGGGCGCTCCGCTCCGCCTCTTCGCTCGGCTCCGCGCCGGCGCCGCCGAACGCGTACATCAGGAACGACGTCGCGAGATCGACCGCGGAGCCGTGTTCCAAATCCTTCGCGAACTGGCCGTGCGCGCGGTTGATGACGCATTGCTCGCCGTCCTCCTCGAGCAGGCATCCCCGCTTGTTGCTCGCCTGGACGCGCTCGATCGACCGAAGCGCTTCCCGGACGAACGCCGCCGCGTCGCGGTCGCCGTGCACCACGTTGAGCACCGTGTGCGTCAGCTGCCGCTCGTGGTGGCGGTTATACCACCAATCTTGCCCCTGTACGGGGACGGCGAGACCGTCGAACTGCATCCACGGCTTCAACGTTCGTTCATACAACGCTTGGTTGTTATGAACCGCTTCCGGCATCGGTTCCTCGCCGACCATATACGACATCGCCACATGGAGCGCGCGTAAGTTTATGCCCGCGCACAAGTAGCTTGGATGCACGAAGGCGTGATTTTCCGCCGTGAAGTCCGGATGGAACGTAACGCTCTTCACGCTGAGTCCGTCCGTATAGTCGACGAGGCCCGACGGGTAGGCGAGCCGATCGCGATACGTCGCGATCGTGTTGATCGCCCAGTCCGCGAAGCCGCGCTTCCAAGCCTCGCGATGCGGGTGATCGGGAAACAGGACGACGCCGGCGGAGATGCCCGCCGCCGTCCAGGCGTTCTCTTCGCATTGCGTATCGTAATAGACGCCGTTGCGAGGTTCCTCGTCCGCCCATCGATCGGCGTACGAGGCGACGACGTTCTGGACGAGCAGCTTCGTCTCGTCGTCCATGTCGTCCCAGAGGAGCAAAGACGCCATCGCCATCGCCGCCACCGACCGCCCGTTCTGGCTCGCCAGGAAGAAGCGGTCGCCCGCTCCGCCCCACTTCTTTCCGCTCGTATACGGCAGCACGCCTTCGACGCGGACGCAGTCGGCCGGTCCGGTGTCGTGGGTGAAGCCCATGTACCGGATCGCCCGGATCGCGCGCGCCTTCACGCGCTCGCGCGGAATGCCGGTCTCCGCTTCGTCGTACGCGCCGAGCTTCGCAAGCACCGCGTACACGAGCGACGTCGACGCATTGTCGGATTGATACCAGAAATGGCCTCCGAAAAAATGGCCGCAATTCGGCCTTCCGTCCCAGTCGGCGTATTGCTCGTCCGCGAACGGCAGCCATCTGGAAAGCACTCGGTACAGCCTTCGGGTCAATTCATGATCGATCGCCGCGTCCCATCGCACGGGACGCACGTTCCACACCTCGGTGGCCGGCGTGAATTCCATCGCAGTTTCCCCCTCGTATGTTGCATGATGTCGGATGTCGTATACCGGATATCGGGTGTCGTGTGCCGGATTTCGATGTCAGGCGAAGGACGCCATGACCTTGCGCACCGCATCCCGGATGTCGTACATATCCCGCTCCTCCGCGAGGAGCACGTTCTGGTGCAGCCACAGCGCGCGCGAGTCGCTCGCGCGTTCGCTGACCGGGCAGTCGTACGACCGCGTCTCGCCGGTCCACTTCCGAATGTCCGCCGCCACCGCCCGGTTGCGGTTCAGCGAGACGTAACCGGCCGCGACCGGCACGCCTTCGGCTTGCAGGCGCCGTATCGCCTCCGCCTTGTTCTCGGGCGTCGCGAGCGCGTCGTCGAGAAAGAAGACGTATAGATGCTGCGCGTGACGTTCGACCTCCGAAGGCCGCCGCGCGGGAGAGACGCCGTCGATCGGCGCAAGCAGCTCGTTCAGCAGGGCGGCGTTCCGCTCGCGTCGGGCGAACTGCGACTCGAAGCGGGACAGCTGGCCGAGCGCCAGCGCCGCCTGCAGCTCCGTCATGCGCAAATTCCAGCCGATATGTTCATGCTGGTACCAAGCCCCGCTCCGAATGCGGCCGACGTTGGCGAGCGACCACGCCATGTCGGCGACCGCATCGTCGTTCGTCAGCACGATGCCGCCCTCGCCGGCCGTGACGTTCTTGCCCATCTGAAAGCTGAAGCTGCCGACGTCGCCGAGGGCGCCGACCGGCTCGCCCGCCCGCGACGCCCCGACGCCTTGCGCCGCATCCTCGATCAGCCGCAGGCCGCGACGCCGCGCGATTTCCTTCAGCCGCCCCATATCCGCGGGCAGCCCCGCCAGATGCACCGCGACGATCGCTTTCGTGCGAGGCGTAATCGCCGCTTCCACGAGCTCGGGATTCAGCAGCAGCGTGTCCGGCTCGACGTCGACGAAGACGGGAATCGCCCCGAACAAGAGCGCGCTCGTCGCCGTCGCGATGAACGTATAGGGCGGCATGATCACCTCGTCGCCTGGTCCGACGCCGACCGACTGCAGCGCGACCGTCAAGCCGAGCGTCCCGTTCACTAACGTCACCGCATGCTTTGCGCCGTGCATCGCGGCGAACGTCGTTTCGAGCTCGGAGAGCATCTTTCGTCCGGCTGTGCCGCCCCACTTGCCGGAGCGCACGACCTCGAGCACGAGCCGCTCCTCTTCTTCCCCATGAACCGGCCAAGCCGGGAACGGCGCCGTGCGCACAGGCGTTCCTCCGTCGATCGCCAATTTCGTCATCATCGTTGGTTCCTTCCTTGCGACGCCCCGCCGTCGCCGGTTTCTCTCCTGCGGTATTCCGTCGGGGTAAGTCCGGTATATTTGCGAAACACCTTCGCGAAATGCGCATACTCCTGGTAGCCGACCGATTCGGCGATTTCCCACGATTTCGTGCCGGGCGCGTCGAGCAGCGCCTTCGCTCGCTCGATTCGCTGCCTTGTCACATATTCCACGAAGGACACGCCCATTTCTTTCTTGAACGTCCGGCTGAAGTGCGCCTGCGACATGCCGGCGACGCCCGCGACGAGCGGAAGCGAGACGGCCGGGTCGTGAAACCGTGCGTCCAAATAGGCGACGGCCGCGCGAATCCCTTGATGGTTGCCCACCTGCCGGGCGTCCTGCAGCTCGGCGATCTTCGCTTTCAGCCGGCGGCGTACCTCGTCCCGCATCGAGCTCGGCAACGGAGTCTCGGCGCCGCTCTCGAGCTCGACCGGCAGCGGCTCGAGTCCGCCCGCGCCGCGCTGCGACAGCTCGCTGCCGATCAACGTCGCGAGCGCCTGATACGCCTCCGCCTCCACTTCCCCGCGCAGCCCGCGCGCCGCGGCGCCGCCGGCGAACCGATCCAACGCCTCGTCCGCCCCGGGCACGTCCAGCAGCCACACCCGCTCCGCCAGCGCCTTCGCCGTCTCGCTGCAGAAGGAAATCCACGCGCCGCGGCCCGACGACGCGGCGGCGTCCGCCGACCGCTTCGCATGGAACCGATCGAGCAGCTGCCGCACCGACTCCGGCCGGATCGGCTTCAGAATGTAATCGACGACGCCGAAGCGAAGCGCTTGCTGCGCGAAATCGAAATCGTCGTAGCCGGACAGCACGGCGACCTCGACGTCGCGGGCGGCCGCGCGCAGCCGTTCGATCAGCTCGAGTCCGCCCATCACCGGCATGTTTAGGTCGGTGATGACGAGGTCGGGGGCGAGCGACTCGATCAACTCGAGTCCTTCCTTCCCGTCCTCGGCTTCGCCCACGACCTGGTAGAGCTCTTCCGGGTATCGCTCGATCAGGACGCGCAGCGTCTTCTTCACGAGCGGCTCGTCGTCGATCGTGACGACCGTATACATGCGTCTGCTTCCCCCTTTCGGTTCTCGCATTGAAGTCTATAGGTTCGAATAGGGCAATCGGACTTGGATGACGGTCCCTTCGGGTCCGGACGACTCGATGTAGAGGCCGTACGGCGCGCCGTACGCGAGCCGGATGCGCTGATGCACGTTCCAGAGCCCGATGCGGCCGTCGGCCTCGACGATCGGCTCCGCCTGCTGGAAATAACGGTTGTACGCTTCCGCTTGCTCCGACGTCATGCCGACGCCGCGGTCGACGATGCGCAATATGAAATAGTCGGGGCTGCGTTCGCCGGCGAACCCGATGTACCCGAGTCGAAGCTTATACTTCTCGTAGCCGTGTTTGAACGAATTTTCGACGATCGGCTGCACGACGAGCCGCACGGCGTCCACGCCCGCGACGTCCTCCGGGACCGTGCGGTCGTCGACCTCCAGGTACGGATACCGCTCCGACAAAATATCGAAATACGACTTCATATGCGTTAGTTCGTCGCGGAGCGATACGCGCTCGTTCGGGTTGCCGATGCTGTAGCGGAATACGTCGGCGAGCGAGGTCGCCATTTTGCTGATCGGCATCACGCCTTCGAGGATGGCGTACGAATTGATGACCTCTAGCGTGTTATACAGGAAGTGCGGGTTGATTTGCGATTGCAGCGCTCGCATCATCGCTTCCCGCTGCTTAATCTCCATCTCCTTCTCCCGCAGGCGGGAGGCATGCACGACCTCGATCAGGCGCCGGATTTCCGCGACCATCTTGTTAAAGCTCCGGTTCAATCCGCCGATTTCGTCCCGCCGCTTCGAAGGCGCTTTCACCATCAAGTCGCCGTTTTCCGCCTTTTGCATGAGATGCTGCAGATGTCTAAGCGACCGCGTCAACGAGATGGAAAACATCGCAAGGACGACGAGCACGAAAAAGACGAGCGCCGAGCCGGCCCAGAGCGTATAATTGCGAAGATGAATCAAATCGCCGATCAACGCTCGCATCGGCACCTCGGATACCATCGTCCACCCCGTTCGGTCGGAACGGCGGAACACGACCAGCTCGCGTTGTCCGTCCGTCGTTTTGAAGTAGACGCCTTCCTTCGCGTAACGCTCGAAGTCGTTCATGTAGGACGCTTCCACCGGTTGGCCGAGCTTCGTTTTGTCCGGATGGTACACGACGAGTCCGTTGGAATCGATGACCCACACATAGCTTTGAGGCCCGACGCTAAGCGTCTCGGCGATGCCGGCGATCCGATCGAGCTGCAAGTCCATAATCAAGAGGCCCGTCGAGCGGTACGTCTCCGGGTTGGTGAACTTCCGAACGACGCGAAGCACCTTAACCTTTTCCTGAGAACCTACGTTGCTCGACACTTCGTCGATGCCCAAAATTTTGTATCGCGGGCCGTCCATCGCGGACTCGGCCAAGTAGATGTTCCGGTGCTCCGCATACTCGGCCGTGCCGTAGCTGGCGCGGCCGTTCACCGCCTTCACGATCATGTCGCTCGCCGAAACGATGGAAAAGCCGAACACGTCGTCCCGGCCGAAAAACAAGTTGGGCAGGCTATCCAACAAATCCAGCCGTCCGGCCAAGTCGATCGGATTGTCCAAATCGATAAAGTCCTGAATCAGCGGCTGAACGACGTAAGGGTAGGTGGTCGTCTCCAAATCCGCGAAGTACGCTTCGAGCCGATCGTTCACCTGCGACACCATCTGGCGATTGTACTCGATCGCGTTCTTCTCGATCGATTCCGTCGATATTTCATACCATAAAATACCGAGCGTCAAAAACGGCAAACATAAAAATACGACGATCAGCACGATCAACTTCGTCTTGATCGACACCTGCTGAAGGTTGCGGAGCCACGCCATCGGTATCCCCCCGTCTTGATCATTAAAGTAGCATAACGAAATTCGTTCCTCCATAGAAAAAGGGTTTACGCCCCTCGGTCGGGAAAATAAAAACAAGCGTCCGCAAAATAAATCATGTTTTCGCCGCCCGCGATGGATTATCCTTGGCACAAGCTTTCCCTACCCGACGACGAAGGAGAGATCCGCTTTTGTACCAGGAACGATTGCAGCAAGAAAGACGACGCCGGTTTTACGAGCGTTACGTCGAGCGGATGTTTCCGCTGATCGACGAACATGCGCAATGGCGCGGGAACGGTCCGCCGGCCAACTTCCGAGAGAAGCTGTGGCATTGTTTGCCGCTGATGTACGCAGGCGGCGAGCAGGCGGCCCGCGCGAACGCGATCATCGAAGCGGTGGAAACCCGTTACTGCCATTTCTCTCCGATGACCGCCATGCAGCTGTTGCTGGGGTATAAAGATCGGTTGACGAACGCCGCGGAGAAGAAGCTCGTCGCATACGTCCGCGAAAGCGTGCCGAGCGCCGCCGAGGAACGCATCCGCTTCCCGATGTACAATGACAATTTCGCCGCGTTGGCGACATTCACCTTGTTAACCGCCGGGGAATTGTTGGAAGACGCCGCCGCATTCTCGGCCGGCGAGCGAAAGTTAATGCAGTTAATCGATTGCCTGACCCGCCGCGGCACCGTGATGGAATTCGGCAGTCCGACCTATACGCCGATCACGACGCACATTCTCGCGGAAATCGTTAATCACGTTAAAGACGAACGAATCCGGGCGCTCGCCCTGCAGTGCGAAGCCCGCATGTGGGCGGAAATCGCGATCCATTACCATCCCCCGACCGGTCAGTTCGCGGGGCCGTATTCTCGCGCCTATTTGGTCGACTCCGTCGGCCATCCGCACAACGTGCACGGCTTGCTTCACCTCGCCTTCGGCGACGACGTACGGATCCGGCCGGTCGAAGCGTTGTTCCCCGAGCGGCCCGGCCAGGTCGAACATATCGGCGTAGAGACGCTTATGCTTCCGAATCTCGCATGGCTCTACAGCGGAGACGTGCATTGCCCCGAAGCGATCGCGGCGCTGCTTCTGCGCAAGACGTACCCGTTCGACGCCGTCGCAACGGCCGAGTGCCTTCCGGGGGAAGAGTCCGCCTATCCGGACGAAGCCGCCGAGCATCCGGCATGGTCCGGCCCTAACGTCGTACATATGACGGAGGATTATGCCCTCGGCACGTCGGCCGGACAGTTTTACGACGGCGCGATCAGCGACTCGTTCCATGCCGTCTATCGGACGCGCGCGGCTATGCGCGATTGGACCGACGCTCGGGCCGTCTTTTGCCGATATTTTTTTAACGACCGAACGCCGGGCCGCGATAATGTGTACAACGGCAAGCAGAGCGGAGCGGAGATGCTTCGCGACGAAGGGCGCAAGTTTGCGATCCAACGCGGGAACGCCGCGCTCGTCGCCTACCGCCCGAAGCCGTACGAGGCGAAACGCGCGACAAGCATGAAGCTATCCGTCCTGTTCCCGGTCCACTTCCGGGACGTCGACGCGATCTGGCTCGGGGACCGCCCGGCCCGCAAGGAAGGCGACGCGTCGGAGCTGCCCGTCCCGGTGTACGTGCAGGACGGACCCGTCTACTTCTGCTTTCGTCCGCTCGCGTTGTCGGACGCCGGACGCTCCGCGGCCGTTAAGATCGAACGCAGCGGCGAATACGCGATGATCTCCTTCTTTAACTATGAAGGACCCGCGAAGACGTTCTCGCCGAAAGAAGCGATGCTGCTCGCGAACGGCTTCGTCGTCCATGTCGGCTCCGAGGCGGAGGACGGCTCCTTCGACGCGTTCCGCGCCCGCGCCTCCGCCGGCAGTCTGAGCGACGAGATGACGCAGCAGCTTGAAGGATACACGCGCCGCATTCGTTACGCGCATCCCGACGCTACGTTCGACTTCGCGTACAGCCCGCGCAGCGAAGGCGTGTTATACGCGGCCATCGACGGCCGGCCGCGGCCCGAGCCTCGGTTCGCGGCGAGCGGCTTCGACGCGAAAGCGCTGCCGTTTCTCTAAGACGAAAACAAAAAACGACAACCGGCAGCATGAATTTCCATGGCGTCGATGCGTCCGAGCCTATAAGGTTAAGTTATATCAACGAGGAAGGGGTTACGACATTGGCGCAACCGGACACGATCCCAACGCAACCCGCGCTCCCATTGCCGAAGAAGAAGCCCTATCTTCTGCGTCATTGGGCCATCTACTCGATGATCCTGCCCGGATTGGTGTATTTTCTTGTTTTTAAGTACATCCCGTTGACCGGCAGCATTATCGCGTTCCAGGATTACAACATTTTCAGCGGCGTATGGAAAAGCCCTTTCGTCGGTTGGAAGCACTTTCATAACCTGTTTACGTATCCGGAGTTTTACGAGGTGCTTCGCAATACGCTGCTCATCAGCTTGTATCAGTTGGTCTTCGGTTTCCCTGCGCCGCTGCTGCTCGCGCTGCTTCTTAACGAAGTGCGCAAGCTCGCTTTCAAGCGCGTCTCGCAAACCGTGCTGTACTTGCCCCATTTCATGTCTTGGGTTATCGTCGGCGGGCTCGTCATTAACTTTCTCTCGCCTACGATCGGTTTATTTAACGACTTTCTGGAGTGGCTCGGCTTCGAACGAATCTTCTTCATGCAAGAGAAGGAATACATTCGAAGCATTATCGTAACCTCCGGCATCTGGAAAGAAGTCGGCTGGAACACGATTATTTATTTGGCGGCGCTCGCCGGCATTAATCCGGAATACTACGAGGCGGCCGAGGTCGACGGCGCCGGAAAGCTGCGGCAGGCGATCAGCATCACCCTCCCCGCCCTGCTGCCGACGATCATGGTGCTGCTGCTGCTGCGCATCGGCCATATTCTCGACCTCGGCTTCGAACAAATTTACATGCTGCTGAATCCGCTCTTATGGGATAACGGCGAAGTGTTCGATACGTACATCTATCGAGTCGGCTTGGTCGGCGGGCAATACAGCTATACGACCGCCATCGATTTATTCAAGGCGATCGTCGGGTTCATCCTGCTCATGGGTGCGAATCAGCTTAGCAAGAAGACGACCGGCAACTCGCTCTATTGATTCGAAAGGAGGAAACGCCATGATCCGAATCACCCCGTCGCGGCGCGCGTTCGTCGTTTTCAATTATACCTTCTTAACGCTGTTAAGCTTAGCGATGCTGCTTCCGTTCCTCCACATCATGGCCGGCTCGTTCAGCTCGGGCCCGGCGATAACGCAAGGCCGGGTCGGCATCTTGCCCGTCGAATTCACGCTGGGCAATTTCCAAGCCGTCCTAGGGGACCCGAAAATCTGGCGTTCGTTCTGGGTGACGATCATGATTACGTTCGTCGGGACGTCGGTCAACCTGATTGCGACCGCACTCATGTCGTACGGCTTGTCCAAGCCCGATCTGAAAGGCCGCAGCTTTATCATCCTGCTCGTGCTCTTTACGATGATATTCCCGGCCCCCATGATCCCCGGCTACTTGCTCGTCAAAGAGCTCGGCCTGCTCAACTCGATCTGGGCGCTCGTCGTCCCCGGCGCGATCAGCGCATTCAATATGATTATTATGATCTCCTTCTTCCGCGGTATCCCCGAAGGGCTGGTCGAATCGGCCCGCATCGACGGCGCCGGGGAGTATTATACGCTTTGGAGAATCGTGCTTCCCCTATCTTTGCCGTCCCTTAGCACGATCGGCTTGTTTTACGCCGTAGCGCACTGGAACAGCTACATGCCGGCGCTGATGTACATCCGCAATCAGGACTTGTTCCCGCTGCAGGTGCTGCTCCGCAGGCTGCTCGTCGACAGCGACGAGCAGATGCTCATCCGCGTCAACACGGCGGTACAATCCGTCGAAGGCATTAAGATGGCCTCCATTATGGTCGCCACCATTCCTATTCTGCTTGTTTATCCTTTCATCCAACGGCATTTCGTGAAAGGCGCGATGCTCGGGTCGATTAAAGGATAACAATAAAAAAACACCCAAAAAAGGAGAGGTTCGAATGCAACAGAGAAAGACGATTATCAGCTTGCTCGGCATCATTCTCGGACTCGGCACGATCCTAGGCTGCTCCACGGACGCAACGCAAGAAGCGCCGCCGGCGGAGACGCCGTCCACCTCCGGCGAGACGCCGGCGCCCGCGGAGACGCCTGCGGCGGAAGCGCCGAAGGAGCCGCTTAAGCTCAAGGTTACGCTTACGACCGGTAACCTCGGCCACGTCGTCAACTCCGCGAACATCAACGAGGACAAGTACGTCAAGAAGATGGAAGAGCTGTCGAACACCGATCTGGAATTCGAGCTCCTCCCCCACGAGAACTACGAGCAAAGCTTGTCCTTGACGCTGGCCGGCGGCGAGCTGCCGGACATTCTGCAGACGAAGGGCATCAATACGGCGGAAATCGCGCCGGCAGTCGATGCGGGCGTCCTGCGGCCGTTGAACGACCTCATCGACCAGCACGCGCCGAATTTGAAAGCAAAAGTGAAAGCGGATTCTTGGAAGTCGGGCCGCGTCGCCAAAGACGGCGTGATCTACGGCATCCCGGGCGACAACGCGATCACGAACGGCACGGTCGTCTACGTCCGCAAGGATTGGATGGATAAGCTCGGCCTCGAGACGCCGAAGACGGTCGAACAGTACATTGAAATGCTGCGCGCGTTCCGCGACGGCGACCCGAACGGCAATGGGAAGAAAGACGAAATCCCGTTCTCCGGACGCGAGCGCTTCTCGCATACGGGCCATTTCTTCGGCGCATACGATGTTCCCCTGAACGCTTGGAGACTCGTCGACGGCAAGCTGACGCCGAACCACGTTCGTCCGGAAATGAAGGAAGCGCTCGGCGTATACCGTCAATTGTACGAAGAGAAGCTGCTCGACAACGAGTTTATTACGCAGCCGGGCAACGTGTGGGACAACAAAATCGTAACGGGTCAAGTCGGGATGTGGGCGCACGCGGCGACCTATCCGGACACTTGGCTCAACCGTCTTCGGGAGAACGTGCCGGAAGCGGAAATCGCGCTTATCCCGGCACCGGTCGGCCCGAGCGGCAAGCCGGGCGGCGTCTACGCCATCGGCTCCTCCGTCTCCGACTTCGTCTGGACGATCCCTTCGAGCGTAAGCGAGGAGAAAGCGATCGAAATCATCAAGTTCTTTGACTGGTTCTACTCGGACGAAGCGCCGAGCGAGTTTTTCCTGTACGGTCTCGAGGGAGAAGACTTCACGAAGAGCGGCGACGCGATTACGTACAACTACCCGGCCGAGAAAGCGGAGTACGACGCGGAAGCGATGCACCAAGAGTGGCTCCACTTCACGGGTCCGAAGCTACACCTGCTCGACGAGAACTTCATCAAAGGCCGCAACATGGGCGACTTGATTTTCCAAGGCATCACGACAGGCCTCAACGAAGGCATCGTGAACGACGGCCTGGACATCCCGACGCTGCCGGCGCTGCAAGCGCGTCCGGAGCTTGACCACAACGGATTGTTCCAAGAAGTGGCGGCGAAAATTATTACCGGCCAAGAGCCGCTCGATTCGTTCGACGCGTACGTCGCGGATTGGAAAGCCCGCGGCGGCGACCAGTGGATCGCGGAAGCGACCGAATGGTACAACAACCGGTAATATAAGCTTGAACAAGGGGCAGGCCCCGAAGTAGGAACGTCTACTTCGGGGCCTGCCTTTTCCCTTGCCTTCCTTTAGGCTCTCGCGACCCCCATCCGCTTCCGATACTCCGAAGGCGACAAGCCGTATTGCCGCTTGAACGCCTTCGCGAAATGCGGATAATCGGCGAAGCCGCTCGCGCGTGCCGCCTCGGTCGTCGTCAGCGCCGCATCGGCGAGCAATTCCCTCGCCCGCTCCATGCGGAGCCCGGTAACGTATTGTACGAACGTCTGGCCGGTTTCCGCCTTGAAGGAACGGCTGAAATACGCAGGCGACATCGAGAACTTCTCCGCAAGCGCTTGCATCGAAAGATTCGGATCGGGGAACGACGCGTCGACGACCTCGATCGCCGCCCGCAATTGCCGGTGGTTTCCCCAGTTTCGCGATTGCCGAATGCGTTCCATCGCCTCTTCGATCGCGCGCGCGGCGGCGTCTTTCGCCTCGGATGCGCTGCGCGCGCGTTCGAGCATCCCGACGCCGTCCGGGTCGAGCTCGATACCGCCCCGCTGCCGAAGCTCTCCCGAGACGAAGTGTAGCACATCGATCCAGACGCCCGCTGCGGGAGCGTCGCCGAATCGCGGCGCCGTCCATGACATGACCTCGCCGAGCGCCTCGGCCGCCGCCTCCGGCTGCAGCATCCATGCCGCGTCGGCGAGGCGGCGGCCCGCTGCCTCGCTCAACGGCAGCCAATCCGTCCGCGCCGGTTCGACCCTTCGCGTCTCTCGCAGCCGAGCCGCGATCCGCTCCATCGTCGCCTGGAACTCCGGCGGTTTGATCGGCTTCAATAAGTAATCCGCAACCCCTTGACGAATCGCCTCTTGCACGAACGGAAAATCGTCGTACCCGGACAGGATGACGATTTCGGGCCGGCGCGGCGCCTCCTTCAGACGGCGGATCAGTTCGAGTCCGTCCATGACGGGCATCGTAATATCGGTCACGACGACGTCGGGACGCATGCGCTCGACGAACTCCAGCGCCTCCGCTCCGTCCTCGGCGTCTCCGATCCAACGGAACGTGTCGGAGCCTTCCAGCAGCTTGCGTACCGTGCGCTTAATCATAATCTCGTCGTCGACCGTCAGTACCGTGAACGCCACGTTGCGCTTCCCCCTTCCCGTCTACTTTAGTCCGCCCCTGCCGTTTCGCGATCCCATGCATTGACCTCGCGGGCGATTTCTTTGCCGCCCTCCCGGAACCAGGCCGAGACGAACGCGTCGAAGGCGTCGGGCTCCGCCTCCCCGTACACGATTTTTAAGAACGTCTCCTTCTCGAGCTGCTTTAAGTAGGGTCCCTTCGACGCCATCGCGGGCGTATGGGGACCCATAAATTGATCCGGTTCGGAAGCTTGGAGCTGCAGGTCTCCTACAATTCGGCCCTCCAGAAACAGTCTCGACGACGTATGCGCCATCCGGCGCTCGTAAGGCGACGATTGACTTCCGGCGAATACGCGCTGCTCGATGCTCGGTCCTTCGATTACGCCCGGCGGCGTACTGCCCGGGCTGAACAGCAGCAAATTGCCCGCGGTGCTGGTGCCGCCTTCGAAATCGTACACCGCTTCGCCGTTCACAAGAATATAATCGTAGCCTTCCGCGTACCCGTGTTTAAAATCCGAATTCGGATCCTCGATCAACGAGCCGTACACGACATCCCAATACCGGAACGCTTTCTCCATATGGGCGAACCCCTTTCGGAAAAAGTAACTGCCGTACGACGGCTTGGTGCCCACGCGCCCGACGGTGCCGTTCTCGTGCGACGGCACCGGATACGGTCGGATCGCGCCCGCCGGCATCGTCCCGCCAAGCTCGCCGAGCGGCCACCCGCCCATCCAACCGGGGCCGGACAACACGCCCGCCTTGCCTTGCGCGAACAATTCGACCGCTTCGAATTCATCGTGCGTGCCGAAATCTCGATGGAGATACCCTTGCGTATACCAGCCGGCCAACCGCGCGAGCGCTGTTTCGACCTCCGGCTGCACGGAGCCGTACGCAAGGGATCCGTCCGGCATGCGATTCCATTGATACGGCTGTTTTCCATACGCGCCGAATACGAAGCTTACGTCCCCCATCCAGCCGTTGAGCGTCGTTTCGCCCGCCACCGCGATGCCGACGGTGTCGTCCTGCCCGTTGCCGTCCGGGTCGGACGTCGTAAATCCGTCCAAGACGATTTCCAGCTCGGCAAGCGTCTTCGGCGGAGCGAGCCCCAGCTTGTCCAACCAATCTTGACGAATCCAAAGAATCGGATCCCCGATTTTGCCGTCCGAAATTTGCGGGAGCCCCCAGACGGAGCCGCCGTAAGACACCGTCTTCCAGACGTCCGGATTTTTCGCATACGCTTCCTTCACCCGCTCGGACGCGTACTCGTCGAACGCCTCGCGAATGTCCATAATTTGCCCCGATGCCGCGAGCAGCGGCAGCAGCTCCGGAATTTCCTTGTCCGATAAATACAGGACGTCGGGAAGCGGCTCGCCGCTCGACAGCGCCAGTTTTACCCGGTTGCCGAGCGCGCCGTTCTCGTCGGTGACGACCCACTTGTTTTGCTGTACGATTCCTAGGCGATCGCGGGCCCAACGCGTCACCGGATTGTCCTCCAGCGTATCGCCGTCCTTTAGGATGTCGTTGTCGCGTAACGCCTTCGCCGTCGTGATCACGACGACGGGTTCCGCCCCCGGCGTTCCGTCCCTTTGGCCCGGCGCCTCCCCTGCGCAGCCGGCCAGCAGGCCGACCCCCGCGGCGCCCGTAAGCGTCAGCTTCCAGATGTGTGTCATTGCGTATCGCTCCCGCGTCGTTCGTGGTCATTCATGTATTCCGTGTTCGGCCAAGAGAGGGTTACAAGCAACCCGCCCCACCGAGAGCGGCCGACCGCCACGCCGGCTTCTTCGCCGAATTGGTGGCGCAATCGGAGATGCACGTTGCGCAGCCCTCGGCTCGGCACGCCGGCGCCGTCGGCCGCGAGCCGTTCGTTCATCGCGGCGATCGCTTCGTCCGACATCCCTTCGCCGTTGTCCTCGACCGTCAAAGCGTACCGCTCGGCTCCCGCCTCGCCGACGATCGAGACGATGCCGCCGTCCGTCCTCGATTCGATGCCATACAAAATCGCGTTCTCGACGACCGGCTGCACCAATAGCCTCGGAACCGTTAGAGCGAGCATCGATTCCGGCACATCGACGTCGAATTGAATTTTATCCAACTGGTAATTCATAATTTCGACGTAGGAGCGAACGAAATCGAGCTCCTCCCGCACGGTCGTCGAGAGCGACTCGTTGCGCGTCGTATACTTGTAATAGTCCGCCAGCCGGTAAGCCAGCGCTACAACCGGTTCGGTTCGTTTCAGCTTCGCCATGCTCACGATGAAGGCAAGGCTGTTGTACAAGAAATGCGGGTTGATTTGCGATTGCAGCTGTTTCATAACCGCTTCTTTCAACCGAAGCTCTTCTTTGTATACCGTCTCGATGAGATGCTCGATCGTCTCGGCCATGTCGTTAAACTGCTGGAACAGCGCCTGAAATTCCCGGTTCGGCCGTTTCGGAATCCGAATCGAATAATGCCCTCGCCTCAGCTTCCCCACGCTGTCCGTTATTACTTGAATCGGCACTTGTACTTGAAAATATAAGAGATACGCGGCGACGGCGCCGATGCAAAGCAATAATGCCACCGTTGCGTAAAACCAGGCTTGGCTGCGAGTGACGGGCAGCAAAATATCTTCGAGCGGGATATAATCGACCAGCGTCCAGCCCAGGTCGGGCGAATGAAGGAAATACGCGAGGTATTGTTTGCCTTTGAACTCGAACGCATCCCGCGTATGACGCGGTCCGCCTTCAAAATCGTATATGGACATCAAATGGCTGATCGCGGCGACGTTGGACGTACCGTTCTGAATGATGCGGCTGTCGGACTGAACGAGGAACGGATCGTTGATTCCGCGCGACTTGAAGGAGGCGAGCAAGGCGATGAAATTCGCCTCCAACAGGTCGACCTCGACGATCATCGAAGCGCGGCTCGGATCGGCGAGGCCTGCATACGGCTCGACGAAATACCGTGTGAACGCACGCTTTCGCGTCCCTTCGACCCGGTATTCCCGGAACGTCCAGTTCGTCGGCAGCGGACGGTTCAGATCGAGATCCTCGAAGCGTATCGTCCCGTTCGAAGAGACGGCTTGGCGGGAGCTTGGAAAGTATAAGCTGATGCGGCTCGGCCGTTCGGAGGACAGCGTGAACAGCGCCAGCTTGCGTTCGAGCGCTTCGAGCCGGGCCGCGTATTCGTAACGGGATCCGGGCGCAGTCCGATCAGCGAAGGCGGCGAACTCCGGATCCTTCGTAATAATGTTGGCGTACATAGCCATCTGTCCGAGCGTCGCTTCGACGCTCTCCATAAAGTGACCCAACCGGTCTTCGTTCGCGAGGTTGATCTGTTCTTCCACGACGGAGACGCTGCGTTGATTGGAATAGACGAACAACACGAGGACCGGCACGAGCAGCAGCGCGATCAATAGAAGCATCTTCGTAATAAGTTTCATCGGTTGGCGGCTCCGGGTCATCGCTCGGGATCGATCAATAGTTTATGCTGGCATGCGGTTTGCAGGTCGCGCCACATCCGGTTGACCGGAGCGTCCTCCATCACGGCTCGAAGGCCGAGGTGCGGAAGCACCCGCTGCGCGGCGGCGATCGCCTCGCCGGCAGATCGCTTGCTCTGCGCGCCGACGTTCGCCCAGTCGGCGGCTTCGGCGCTGCCCTCTAAGTGAAGTCGCCACGCCCGCTCCACGGCATCGTAATAACGGGCCGATTGCGCTTCCAGCCGTTTCGCCCCTTCCTCGATCCGCCGCGCGGCGATTTCCGGACGTCGGTCCTCCCCGCCCGCCGGCGCCGCTTCCCGAGCCGCCTCCGTCATCGCTCGCGCCTCCTCGAGGAGGTGCTTGCCGATGCCGATCGCGACCGCGGCGAAGGAACTCTCGGCGAAAGGCAAGAACGGTACGCGATAAATAGGAGCGTCGTCATAGACGGTGCGGTCGACGCGGAACGCGTTGGACGCCGGCACGAACGCCCCCTGGACTTCGATCGTATGGCTTGCGGTCGCCCGCAGCCCTGTCGCGCGCCAATCCGCGATGACCCGGACTTGGTCCGGACGAAGCGCGAACGCCAGCGTCTCCGGCTCATCGCCGTCGACCGTCGCCGTCGCCGTAAACGCGGTGGCGAACGAAGCGCCGCTGCAATACGACCATGCGCCCGTCAGCCGGTATCCGCCCGGCTCGCGGACCGCTCGTCCGCTCGGCGCGCCGCTGCCGGCGACGACGGCTTCGCGGGCGGCATACATCTCGCGCGCGACGTCCGGAGGCAAGCAGGAGGCGAAATAGCCGCCTCCCGAGCCGATCGTTACGGCCCAGCCGAAGCTGCCGTCGACGAAGGCCGCCGCTTCGAAGGCGCGCAGCGCTTCCGGCAACGACGCCATGCGCCCCCCGAAGCGCCGGGGGACGAACAGCTTAAACAAGTTTTGCTCATAGATCCGCTCCAACGCGTCCGCGCCGAGCGCGCCGTCGCGCTCCCAGCGCCCGGCAGCCGCGCGCAGCGCCTCGACTTGCTCCATCGTGAACATTCCTTCTCCTCCAAAGCCGAGAACGGTTCGCTCGAGGGCGCGCCGCCCTCCGGCCGCCGGGCGGTTAGACGGAATGGATGGTCGGCCACTCCAGCTCGACGCCTTGCGAGCGCAACCGTTGCTGGTAATCAGTTAACATGGCGGCGTCTTCCCGCACCGCGCGCGGGGAGACGCCTCGTTCGATCGCGAACGCGGCGAGGCTTCCCGCCGCTTCCCCGATGTTCCATTCCACGGGGTGAAGCCGGTAACAGCCGTTCGTAATATGCGTCGTACCGATATTTTTTCCCGCCGCGATCAGGTTTTCGACTCGAACCGGTAGCAAGCTGCCGAGCGGGATGCGGAACGGCAAGCTCGAGACGTCGACGTACGATCGACCGCCCGTGCTCGGGTGCAGGTCGATGCGGTAACAGCCGATGCCGACCGAATCCGCGTATGGCTCCGACTTCCCGTCCGGGCGGCAATCGGGACTAAGATGCTGCTCCAGCACGGTCGTTACCGCGCGAATCCGACGCGATTCCCGGATATAGGGCTTCTTCGCGAGGCCGTCCGTCGTACCCACGACGTCGCCGCGCAGCCGCAGCCCCGGGTATCCGGCGCCGCCGTCGGGGCGAGGCGCCTCCGTCTGCATCCAGTATAACAACGATAAGCTTAACTGACGAGCGCTTTCGAGGCGCGCCGCCCGCTCCTCCGGCGCCGCATCGACGATCGGGGCGAGCCAGTAATCGTTCTGCGGCCAATTGACGACGGTCAGGTCGCTCTCGAACGCGCCGTCCGCGAACAACGACCGGTCGATCAGTCGGCGGTATTTCCATAAGGAGAACGACTTCCCGTCATCCGGGAAGAAGCCGTACGTAATCGGCTGCAAGGAATGCGGCACGACGCCCATCCAGCTCAGCAGCCGATCCGGCCAAAAGTCCGCCCGATAGTTTCTCCAGAAATCGTATTCCGCAGGCTTCGGGATGGTATAGTCTTCCCCTTCCATATAATCCATCGCGAAGCACCACGTAATGGCTTGCATATCCGTCGGATCCGGATCGCCCGGCAGCGCGTGCGGCTCGCCCGTCTGCGCCGCGGATTCCGCGCCGGTCACGTACTCGACCTTCGCCAGCGGCAGCACGTCCCCCTCCTCCGTCGCGTCGAGGAACATTACGCCGGTCAGCACGATATCCTCCCCGCTTTCCTCCGAGCGCACGGTGACGGAAACGATCCGGTCGCCCGACGTCTCGGCGGCGACGGGCGCGTGGCGTTCGAGCACCGTGACCTTCCCGCTATGGACGTAAGGCGCGAGCATATCCCGAAGCACCGCGAGCGCCGCCCGCGGCTCATGCGAAATGTTACTCACGATCGCGTTCCCGGGGTTGAAATACGGCATTGCCCGCGCGGCGGCCGTCAGCGGGAAGTGGCGGCGGTAATAGTCCCGCACGCCGTTCCGAAACCGTCGGTAGCTCGCCGTGCAACCGAATTGCTCGATCCACGGATGCTCGTCCGGCGGCACCGCTTGGCTCGTAAACTGTCCGCCGATCCAATCCGAGTCCTCGGTCATGACGACCCTTCGTCCCGAGGACGCCGCGGACAGCGCGGCGGCCACGCCGCCGACGCCCCCGCCGATAATGACGATCTCCGCATGCATTTGTTTTCCTGTGTTCATCGATTTCGCTCCTCATAGGAATGGCTGCCTTCGACCGGCAGCCACCCTCGTTAGTATTGGATTACCGTGCCGACAACGTCCTTCGCCCCGGCTTCGTAACGACGATAAGCGTCCGCCGCGCGGTGAAGCGGAAAGACGTCCGTGATTAACGGCTCGACCGAGATGCGGCCTTCCGCAAGCAATCGAATGTATTCCGCGATGTTCCGGCCTTCCGTCCACCGGACGTAGCCGACCGGATAATCGACGTTGTCCCGTTCGTAGGATGCGTCGTACCGGCCCGGTCCGCCCGCTCGGGAAATGAGCACCTGCGCTTCCTTGGCGAACATGCGGTTGCGGGAAAATTCCGCCGTAACGTCGCCGACGATGACGACCTTCCCGCGATCCCGAATCCACTGCATCGCGCCATCGAGCAGCGCGCTGCCGGGTCCGCTCGCGCATACGAGCACGGCGTCGGCCCCTTGCGGTCCTACGGCCTCGGCCAGCTGCGCTTCGAGCGCCTCGCCGGAGTCATAGGCATGTCGAATCCCTACCGAGCGAAGCGCTTCCGCCCGGGCCGGGTCCAAATCTAAGCCGACCGTCCGATAGGCGGCGGCATGCGAAATTTGGGCGATTAAGTTGCCGAGGATGCCGAGGCCGACGACGACAGCCGACTCGCCGAACGACAGCGACGACGTCCGCAGCGCATGCACGGCGATGGCGCCGAGGCCGGCGAAGGCGGCCGCCTTCGGGTCGACGTGGTCCGGCACCGGAGCGGTCAGGTTCGCCGGCATCGACAACAGCTCGGCATGTCTTGCGTACGGCGCGCCGTAGCACGCCACGCGCTGTCCGACGATGCGGTCCGACACGCGCTCGCCGACCGCTTCTACGATCCCTACGGCGCTGTATCCGAGAACGACCGGTTGTTCCGGCCGACGACGAACGAACGTCATTTCGGTGCCCGGGCTAATCGCGGAATATTCGGTTCGAACGAGCACGTGGCCCGGCGCGGCGGTTGGGGACGGCAAGTCCGCGATCAAGATGTCCCCTTGCTTCGTAGTGATCGCTTTCATCGCGCCACCCCCTGCGATTTTATTTAACGGTGTGAATATTTAATCTAACTAACTTGTCGCTTCCGGTACTCGCTCGGCGAGATGCCGTAATACTTCTTGAATGTCGTGGTGAACGTAGACGAATTCAAGTAGCCGGTGCGCTCCCCGATTTCAGCTACCGTAAGGCCGGAATCCTTCAGCAGTTCCTTCGCATGGGAGAGCCGCACCTTGTTCAGGTATTCGACATAGTTCACGCCGAACGTCTTCTTGAAATAGTTCGAAAAGTATTTCGGCGTCGTCTCCAGCACCTCGGCCATATGGTCCAAGTATAAATTCTCCATATAGTGCAAATCGATATATTGGGAAATGAACGACGGATTCAGCTTGCTGCGCGTTTCGTTCGAGCTGCGGCTTGCGATCTCCGAGGCGAGCCGTTCAAGCGCCGACTCGACCGCCTCGATGCCGTCGGCCTCGTCCAGCGTCCGTTGAAATTCCAACTCAAACTTGTAGAGCGCCTGCGGATCGTTCCCGCCGCTCTCCGCGACCTGCAGCATAGAATAAAACATGGCTGCCGATACATGCCGAAGCTGGTTGCGGTGTACGTTGCGCGCCTCGTTTTCCCGCAGCGTCTCTCGAATCGTCTCGATCGCTTCGTTCCGGCGGCCGTTCAGCAGCAGGTTCGAAAGCTTCTCCACGCGCTCATAGGGCACGTATGCGTTCCATTCGTAGCGAATCGAAGCGGCGTCCAGCAGCGCGGCGTCCCGCAGTTTACGCAGCGGCAACGCCTGCGTTACTTCGGCGTAGGCGGCAGGGCAATTCGACACCTGAGACTCGTACGTCCGGCTGACGACCCCTTGAAGCTTGCACTCGGAAAGCTCCTTCTCGAACCGCGCGATTTGATTCGCGAGGCGGCGAACCAACGTCTCTCGTCCGGACGATTGCTCGATGCCGATCATCGCCAAAAATCGCAAGTTGCCTTGATGGAACACATCCGCTTGCATACGATCGTTGCTGAGCGCCGACCGCAAGCGCGATTCGAACGAAACGATTTCGCTCGCCGTAAACCGGTCGCGTTCCGTCGGCTTCGCCTCGATGGCGAGCATGACGAACCATCTCCGCCGGAAGAAATCCGGGTAATGGCGGCGGAGCAAGGCGTCCTGCTCGTCCGTGGGCGGGAACGGCTCCAGCGACTGGAAGAAGACGACTCTCCGCATCTCGTCGTCGACCAGCTCGAGCTGCTTGCGGTACGATTCGTTCTCCGCCTGGATCCGCAAGATGCCGCTATGAATTTTCCGAAAGTCGTTGCCTTTGACGTGGCCTTCCCCGAACAAACGCAAGATCCTTTTCACCGGCTTATGCAAATAGATGCTGAGCAAGATCGACAGCAGCACGGCGCACAAGATCGCCGTCAGCATGATAACGCGGTTGGCCCGGTTTACCGAATCGATGTTTTGGAACTGATACGGCACTTTATCGATATAGACGAAGGCGTTGTAATCCGAACGATAGAAGTTGTATTCAAAGTTCTCCCTCGTCAGGCTGGTCTGGTTCGTCGCGTTGAAATATACGTCGTTTAAAATTTCCATCAGCCCGAAGCTGTCGTCGGTGCTGAGCAGAATATTACGATCTTGGTCCATGACGATCAGCGAAGCGCCCGGCAGCATCGCCTTCTGATCGACGTGCTTCATTAACGCGTCTACGTTGATGAGCACGATCACGTTTTTCGCCGATAGACGAATTTTGTTGCCGCCGACGAGCGCCATCAGCCGTTTCGTCTTCGATTGACTGCCGTCCGATAACACGCGGTAATCTACCGCCGGGAACGCCTTGAAGGAATGCTTCGTCGTCGAGAACGATCGCCAGTATTCCGCGTTGTAAACCTCGTGCCGGTACTTGTGCGAGAATAGCGTGCGGAAATCGCTCGTCCCTCTCGCCGTGACCGCAAGGCTGGAGTTATCGTAGAACACGATGATGTCCTCGATGAAATCCGCGCTGGACGCCAAAGAAGCCAGATGCTCCTGGAGCAAATACACTTCGCTCATCTTCAATCGCCCGTCCGCTTGCGGGCCGTCGTCGTACGGCAAGCCGTGGATCGAATGAATGACGTTGTTTACCGTGCGGAAGCTGCTGTCGAACGATTGAATGATCGAGCGGACGACGAGCGAATTGTTTTGCGTCACTTTCTCGTAGATGCCGGATATGGAATTTTTATAGACGAAGTAGTTGGATACGAACATGACGGTGATGACGAGCAGCAGCGCAAAGAAAATTTGCAGCACGCCCGCATTGGTTACGATTTTTTTCATAACATCTTCTCCCGGTCGTCTTGTTGTGTATCCTATTTATTCTGCGGCATCTTCGTCATCCCTTCTCCGAACCTAACATGACGCCCTTTGCAAAATATTTCTGGGCGAACGGATAGATCATAAGGACGGGAATCATCGACAGGACGATGGTCGCGTTCTTCATCGCTTGCGGCGCCAGCGCCGCCGCGTCCACGAGCCCCGAATTGTTGCCTTCGCTAAAGATCAACATGCCTCGCAGCACGACCTGAAGCGGGTACATGTCTTGATTCGTCAAATAAATCATCGGAAGAAAGAAGCTGTTCCAATGACCCATGAAGTAGAACAGGCCGATCGACGCCAGCGCCGGTTTCGACAACGGAATGACCATGTTAAACAAAATGCGGAACTCCGACGCGCCGTCGATCAGCGCCGCTTCTCGAATTTGCGTCGACATATTTTCGTAAAAACTCTTTAAAATGATCAGCTCGAACGTCCAAATCGCATTGGGGATAACGAGCGCCCACACGGAGTTGATCATGCCCAATTCCTTCACGATCATGTAGTTCGGGATGATGCCCGGGTTCAGAAACATCGTAATGACGATCGCCAGCATAAAATACTTACGGCCGAAAAAGCCGCGCTGCGACAGCGGATACGCCGCGACGGCGGTCACTAATACATTTATGAATGTGCCGAGCGCCGTATAGAAAATGGTATTTACATACGCGCGGGGGATGCGATGATCCGACAATACCTCCGAATAGGCGTCGAGATTAAAGCCCATCGGCCAAAGCCAAACTTTCCCCTGGGTCACGAACGCCGTGTCGCTCAGCGACACCGCCAAGATGTAAATGACCGGGTACACGGTGGAAATCGCCAAAGCGATCAGCAGCAAGCCGTTGATCGCTCCGAACAACGTGAATCTCGGTTGACCTACCACAGCCCGTTCCCCCCTAGTCTCCGGCTCAAGAAGTTCGCGCCGAGCAGCATGATCATCGCCACGAGCGCTTCGAACAAGCCGACCGCGGCGGCGTAGCTATAGTTCGCTTCAAGCAAGCCTTTGCGGTAAACGAACGTCGAGAACACGTCCGCGACGTCATACGTCGTAGGATTATAAAGCAAAAGCACTTTCTCGTAGCCGATGCGGATCATCGATCCGGTCTTTAAAATAAACATGATCAAAATCGTCGGCAGCAGTCCCGGCAGCGTAATATGCCGCATCGTTTGCCACCGGCTCGCGCCGTCGACTCTCGCGGCTTCGTACAGCGTCGGGCTGATGCCCGCGATGGCGGCAAGAAAGATGATGGCCTCGTAGCCGACCGATGCCCAAATATCCGACAGCACGTAAATCGGACGGAACCATTCCGACTCGATCAAGAAGTAAATTTTCTCGAAGCCCAACGCCGCCAGCACTCGATTCACGATGCCGCCCGACGGGGAAAGGAAATCGATGATCATACTGCTGATAATGACGACCGAAAGGAAGGCCGGCAAATAACTCAGCGTCTGGATCGCTTTCTTAAACCCGTTCAACCGAACCTCGTTGAGCATGATGGCAAGCAAAATCGGAAACGGAAATCCGAAGATCAACGAGTAGAAGCCAAGCAACAGCGTGTTGCGAAACAGCAGCCAAAAGTCCGGCCCGGAAAAAAATTTAATAAAATGCTTCAACCCGACCCATTCGCTTGCCAAGATGCCTTGGAACACGCTGTAATCCTTGAAGGCGATAATCATGCCGTATAGCGGGCCGTAACGGAACAACGCGTAAAATACGATGCACGGAATGAAGAGGAGCAGCAGCTGCCGATCCCGCTTCAGATGCTTCCACGTCGCTTCGAGCCTTGCGGCGAACGGTTTCGCCTGCGCGGCCACGGTCTTCGTCCGCGGATATTCCATAATGCGCTCCCTCCTTCTCGAATCGACGACGGCACCCGGACAGAGGAACGTGTCCGGGTACCGCCGACGCGAAATTTTCATATCGTCGCCGCAAGGCGGTTCGTGCGTTATTGCGCGTCGAATCGCTTCTGCGCTTCGTTAAACACGCCCGCGAGCTGCGTTGCGCCCAATTTCTCCGCCGTTTGCTGCCACTCCGCCCATTGAGCGTCGCCGTAAGCGTCGTCGAGAATATATTTCGCGCTGAATGCCGCCGCTTCTTTCTGCAGCGTCACCTGCAGTTCGGCGATCGTCGCGTTCTCGTCGTCCGTAAAATTCAACACCGGATCGAGCGGCTCGAATTTGTTCTGGGAAATGATCTTGTCTTGCGCTTCTTGTTCCTTCTCCGTGAAGTTGTAATACACGCTGCGACGGTCCGGACGCAGGTACATGCCTTCCAACCACAGGCCGTACTTGTCTTCCAGCACTTTAATATCGACCAGCGGCACGTCCGCAAGCTCCGGGTACACCGGCTTGCCGTTCTCGTCGAAGTGGAACGTCTCGCCTTCGACGCCGAGCGTCACGAGCGCAGCTCCGGACGGGCTCGTCAAGTAATCGAGCAGCTTCAGCGCGACTTCCTTCTTGTCGTTGTTCGCGACCGCGATACTGAAGCCGACGTCGATTTTCGGGAGCGTCCGAACGTTGCCCGTAGGACCGACCGGATTCGCGTAGCGCAAGTCGTACGTCGGGTACTGGTCCTTCACTTGGTTGTAAAACAAGTCGAGACGGCCGATCCAGTCCCAGGTGACGAACGCTTTGTCCGTCGTCATCTTCGCGGTCCAAGAATCCGGCGTATCCGTCAAAAATTCCGGATCGAGCAAGCCTTCGTTGTACAATTTTTTCATGAAATCGAGCATATCTTTATACTCCGGCTGCGAAGGCGCGTATTTCCACGTCTTAGCCGCCTCGTCATAGTAAGCAGGGTAGCTGGATCCGCTGATGCCCCAGCCGTAGCCCCAATCGCGGAAGATGAATTCTTTCGTCTTGGATGCGACCGGATAGGAATCCGGGTAGGCTTCCTTGACTTTCTTCATCGCTTCGTAGAATTCTTCCGTGTTCGTCCACTCCGGAATGCCGAGCTTATCGAAGATATCCTTACGGTACATCCAGCCGTGGTTGACATCCCGATTCATATTATAGATCGGCCACGCATACAAATTGCCCGCTTCGTCGCCGTACGACTTCACGACCCAAGGGTTTTCTTCCAAATACAGCTTCGTAAAGTTCGGCAGCATATCGGCGTATTGATTAATCGGCACGACGGCGCCCTGCTGCCCGATCTTCTTCAGCTCCGCCGGCGTCAAGCCGTGGAAGATGTCCGGAAGCTGACCGGAAGCGACGACGACGCGCAGGCGATCTTGATAGGTGGTCGGGGAATATGTTTGCAAGTCGAGCGTAATGCCCGTGCGCTTCTCGATTTCCTTCGCGATGAGTTTGTCGTTCGCCGGGTTTTCGCTGACCAGCATCCAGGTAAGCGTCGTCGGTTTATCGACGAGCGGGAGCGCGAGTCCGCCGGTGTCGCCGTACTGCGATGCCGTATTTTCTTCCGCGGCCGGTGCCGGGGCGGGCGTCTCCGCGGCCGGCTGCTGCGCCGCAGCCGGATCCGGGGTCGGCTCGGACGCCGTGCCGCTGCATGCGGCCAAGATCGAACCGAGGAACGATACCGCCAACGCGCCATTCAATACCTTGCGATTCATTTCTGTTTTCCTCCCTTTTTCATTTGCCAACTTCGTAGTAGTCTGCCTAAGGGTAGACGCGTCAAGTTTACTGACGCATCGGCCGTTCGTCCGGCAGCCAAAATCATCGTAAACGGAGAGGCGACATTCGTAAACCGCACGAAATCATCGACTTCTCGTGCTGCCTTCGAATTTGTTTGAAAGCCCTTTAAATATTGATTTTACGCCTTTTTCCGAGTGTGGAATTTCGAAATGACGTAGAAACATTCGATAAATCAGGGATTTTCATAGGTTACACAATGAGTTACTTTATCTACCTATTATATTACATATACTCTATGAGAAAAAGGCGCCTCTCCCGCCGCTTAAAAGGCGGCTCTCGGCCCCCTTCGTATGCCTATTATTTTAAAAGCGCTTACACGCAATCGCCATCGGCCTTTTTCCTTCGATCTCAACGTTAGGCCGCCATGTCCTATGCGAAATTCAAAAATCCGCGTCGTTACGCGTTTTTTTCGATGTAGAAAATGACAAACCAAGCGATTTTCGTAATTCGATGGCGGGAAAACAAAAACTCCGCCATGCCCTGCACGGCGGAGTTTATAAAATCCAATTTTAGAGTTGCTCCCAAATCGCCCGAACCGTCTGCAAGCCCAACCGAGTCCCGAGTTGGCAATCCTCTATCCCTTCGAATTCGAGGGATACGTAACCGTCGTAACCGGACGCTTTCACCTCGCTCAGCAGCTCCCGCATCGGCAAATCGCCTTGGCCGGCGATGGCGCCTCGCAGGAAGTCGCCGCTCGACGTCCGGAACCATCCTTCTCCGAGCGCGTACGAGGAAGGCCGGCGATAGAAATCCTTCAGATGGAGCATGGAAGCGATCGGCAAGTTTTTCCGGACGGCCGGAACGGGCTGCTCGTCGACGCAGAGGAAATTGCCGACGTCGAGCGTCGTCCGGAAATTCGGACGGTCGACGGCCGACACGAGGCGCTGCACGCGATCCGACGCCTGTACGTGGTAGCCGTGGTTTTCGACGCTCGTCGTTACCCCGAACTCGGCCGCATAATCCGCGATTTCCCTGCATGCCGACACCAGCCTCGGCAAATCCGCCTCGAACCGCTGGATCGTCGCCTCGGCGGGCGGGCGCGACGCCACGTCGTGGCGCATTCGCTTTACGCCGAGCCGTACCGCGATATCCACATGCGACTTCGCAAGGTCGACCGCCTTGCGGTACTCCGCCTCGTCTTCGACCGCGAAGTTTCCTCCGACCGCGTAATTCGAAATGTCGATGCCCGCCTCGTCCGCCGCCTTGCGAATACCGTCGATCAACTCGGGGGTTTCTAGAAGCGAGAAGCCGATCGGCACGACCTCGAGATGTTCCCCGCCCTGCTCCGCGATCCAACGCGGCACGTCCAAAATCGGGAGCTTCCCGCTCTTGATGTCCCGGTACAAGCTGTAACTGCTGACTCCGAGTTTCATCCTTGCTTCTCCCCCGCTTCTATCGGTACGCCCGAATAAATTGCACCGCTTTGCGAATATCCGACTCCGGATCGTCGCCGACTTCGCGTTCGATCGTCAGGTAGCCCCGGTAGCCGATCTCCTGCAGCGCCTGGAAATACGCGTCGAAATCGACCTTCCCTTCGCCGAGCGGGAGCTCCTCGAAGATGCGCCCTTCCTTCAACATGGCGGCGATTTTCTCGTGCTCCATGCCCTCGGTGTCCAAGCTGCCGTAGATCACTCTCGGGTCGACGACGCGGTGCCGCACGCCGTCCTTCACATGGGTATGTACGATATAATCCTTCAACAGCTTTACGCCCTGCACCGGGTCGTCCCCGGTTACCATAACCATGTTGGCGGGATCGAAGTTGACCGATACGCCTTTGCCGCTAAGCGTGTCTAGGAACGACTTCAGATGCGCGGCCGTTTCCGGCCCGGTCTCGATCGCGAAGTACGCGCCTAGACTGTTTGCGTAGAGGCTTAATTCTTCGCAAGCCGCCTGCATCGCATGATAAATGCGCCCGTTCGTATCCTCGGGCACGATACCGATATGCGTCGTCACGATATTCGTGCCGAGCTCCATCGCCAAATCCATGATGCGCTTCGACTTTTCCACCTTGGCGGGGTTGGCGGCGGCGTCCTGGAAGCCGTGCCCGCCGAGGTCGCCGCACAAGGCGGATATTTCGAGACCGAGATCGGAGATGAACGTCTTAAGTTCTTTGCGCGCTTCCGGCGACCGCAGAACGTCCGGGTCCATCTCGCCCTTCACCGCGTAAATTTGGACGCCCTCCGCGCCGACCTCTTTCGCCTTGCGAAGCCCTTCTCGCACGCCGACGCCGAAGCTGTCGACGATAACGCCGATTTTGTTCGTTAATGCCATAATAGAAGTCCTCCTTCGCGGCGCTTACGCGTCGAATCGAATTTCTTTGCCTGTCGCGGCGGATTCATAAATCGCGCACAAAATTTTCATCATCTCGACGCCGTCTTGCACCGGGCTAAGCGTCTCTTTCTCGCCGATCGTCGAGGCGATGAAGTGATTGATTTCCCGCCGGAACGCGTCCTTAAAATCAAAAGACAAGTTGTCGACCTGCGGCGTCGCGTTGAGAATCGTATCGTGCTTCTCCAGGACGAGCTGCAGCTCGGGCTCAAGCTCCGCGCCGCCGCGCTCCCCGTACAGCTTCACCGACAATTCGTCCTTCTTCGCATGCAGCGTAAAACTGACGTCTACCATCAACGAAGCGCCGTTTTCGAAACGGATCAAAGCGTTCGCCAAGTCCTCGACCGTGTTTTTCGTCGCGTCGTAATCCGCCGCTTTGTAAAAGCTCAACCCTTGCACGTTGCTTCGGTTTCCCAGCCTTCGGTACGCGTTGCCGCTGACGGAGGCGACCTTCGGGCGGCCCATCAGATACCAGCAAATGTCGATCACATGCACGCCCAAGTCGATCAACGGCCCGCCGCCAGAACGCTCGGCGTCGGAAAACCAGCCGCCGGGATTGCCGAGCCGCCGCAGGCAAGTCGCCTTTGCGTAATAAATATCGCCGAGCTCCCCGTCGTCGACGAATTTCTTCAACGTATTCGTATTGGAGGCGTACCGCCGAACGAAGCCGACCTGCAGCAGCTTGCCGCTGCGCGCGACCGCACGCTCGACTTCGAGCGCTTCTTCTACCGTCTTGCACAGCGGCTTCTCTACCAGTACATGCTTGCCCGCGTCCAGCGCCGCGATCGCGATCGCCGCGTGCGAGTTGTTCCAGGTGCAGACGCTGACGGCGTGGAGCTCCGGCAGCGCCAGCAGCTCGCGATAGTCCGTGAAGGTTTTCGTAGCGCCGTACCGAGCAGCCTTCGCCTTCGCCCGCTCCTCGTTCAAATCGCAAATCGCATAAATTTCTACGTCCGGATGATGGGCGTACGAATCGAAGTGGACATCCGAAATCGAACCGGCCCCGATCACACCGATCTTCAGCTTTGCCATGCCGACATCTCCTCTTAGCTTAAGTTATAAGGGCAACATGCCTTTGTAAATCCCGGGCTGCGATCCGGGGATTTCCACCGCGCCCGCCGCCTTCGCGTAAAATTGCGTCGGACCGGCGCCGCCGATGATCGCGTAGCCGTAGCCTTCGGCGCGCATCGCGTGCATCGCGTACAGAAACAGTATCTTGCCGACGCCGCGGCCGCGCGCTTTCTCGTCGACGCCGGTCGGGCCGAAGAAGCCCTTCATCGTCGCGTCGTAACAAGAAAATCCGACGACCCTGCCGCCCTCGACCGCAATAAAGCAGGACACTGGAGTTCTGGCGAAGGCGACCTCCGCCTCGCTGACCCACCCTTTGCCGAAGCGCTCTCCGATCCATTGCGCGACGACGTGCTTTTCTGGCGCTAGCGCCCGGCGTACGGTCACGCCGCTTTGGGCCGCGAACGCCGCTTCGGACGGCGCATCCGGCAACTCGTACAGTTTCACCAACATATCCGGCATGGAAGAAATCCACCTCTCGTCACCCGTTTACAGGCTCATTATAAATGACGCTCGATCTTTGCGGTACTCCCGCTTTTTCGAGCGCCGAACGGCATCCTCGCCGCGCGGGGACGAATACGTCCGCAGCGGGTGCGGGACAAGGAAAACCTTCAAGACGAAATCGCTAAACCGATGGAAAATGGTGACGGGCCTCGTCCTTGCGCGCGCTCGCCAAGGATACGGCTTTTTCCTGCCTCCATACGACGAAGCCGAGCCACGCCAGCACCGCCCCGGCCGCCGCGAAAATCCAATGGAACGACAGGAAAGCGCCCAGACCGCCGCCCACGAGCGGACCGATCATCGCGCCGGTTTGGTTCGCGCTCGCGGTAAGGCCGAACGTACGCCCTCGGAATTCGTCGGTCGTTTGCTTCACCATCAACGTATTGACGGAGGGAACGATGCCCGCCATAAATAATCCGAAGCCGAATTGAACGGCGACGAACCACCAGAGATCCTGAATAAAATATTGCGTCGCCAGCGCGAAACCCGCCCCGGCGAAGCAAAGGATCAAGACGCCCGGGAAGCCGCGCCGCTCGCCCGCCCGCCCCCAAAACGGCGACGCCACGATGCCGGCGATGCCGATCAGCGCGAAGACGAAGCCGGAGACGAGTGCCGCCTTCTCGACGCTGCCCTGCAAGTCGGCGATATGCAACGTCAGCAACGGCTGAATCATATTGTAAGCCATTTGGAACGCGAGAAGAAGCAGCAGCAAGCGCAGCAGCGTCTTATGCCGAAACACGGAGACGAGGTCGTCCCGCACCGAAGAACGCTTGGCCGCGAGAGCGGGCCTTCCTTCCTTAACGGTAAAGACGACCGCGAGCGTCGCGCCGAGGATCAGCGCGCCGGACGCGACGAACGACATTCGCATGCCGAACCATTCGGCGAGCAAGCCGCCGAGCGCCGGCCCGATAATGGCGCCGGACATCGTGCCGGCCTGCATCATGCCGAGGCTCCAGCCCATCTTGTCCTTCGGCGCGACGCTCGAGACGATCGCCATCGAGGCCGGGACGAAGCCGCCGACGAAGCCGTGGAGCAGCCTGACGGCGACAAGCTCCCAGGGGCTGCGCACGAAGGCGATTAACGCGTAGATGGCGGCGAGGCTGAGGCCGGCGCGAATGACCATCTTCTTCCGACCGTACTTATCGGCGACGGAGCCCCAGAGCGGCGCCATGATCGCCCCGACGAGGAACGCCGACGAATGCACGACGCCGGCCCATACATTCACGGCGGCGTCCGCGACGCCGAGCTCGTACAAGAACAGCGGCAAAAACGGAACCGACATCGTATAGCTCGCGCTGCACAACAGCACGCCGAACCATAAGATCCACATCGTTCGTTTCCAGGCTTCCATCGTGCGGCAACACTTCCGTTTTCCAGAGATGGCTTCACTATACCCCCGTCGACCCGGCCGTTCAACCTGCGTTCCCCTATGGAAAACATAGAAAAAAGGCCGTCCCGGAGGACAGCCTTCCGATTATGCCCGGATTCGGACGTTCTCGATGTTTTTGCGAAGGAGAGGGATCCGAGCGAGCGTCATTCCGCTTCGTCTTGCGCGTCTTCCGATTCGGCTTCCGATTCGTCCGCCGCCGCCGCTTCGACCTCCGCCTCCTCGATTTCGAACTCGACCGCCGTTTCCGCTTCTGCCGCCGCCTCTTCGCCCGACTCCGCCGCCGCTTCCTCCGCTAAAACTTCTTGATTTTCCGCTTCGCTCATTGGAAATCCCTCCTAAGGATCGCTTAGTTTCCCTAAGCGTGTCCTCAGTATAGCAAAGGAGCGGCGAGGATTTTGTAAAACGGTGTCGGCGGCTAGATTACATTTCGATGACAAGCTTTACGCGCGAACGTCCGACGTGTCCAGCGGCTTGAGCCCCGCTTCGATGCGCTCCCGCTGCGCCTCGAAATACGGAGGCAGCGACAGCCGTTCGCCGAGACGCTCGTAAGGCTCGTCGCCCTCGAAGCCCGGACCGTCCGTGGCGAGCTCGAACAAAATGCCGTTCGGCTCGCGAAAATATAGCGATTTAAAATAGTAGCGTTCTACGAAGCCGGAATTGGGAAGACCGATTTCGTTTAAGCGCGTTACCCATTTGCGCAGCTCCTCTTCGTTTTCGACGCGGTAAGCGACATGATGCACGGCGCCGCGCCCCGAACGCTCGCGCGGAGCGTCCGGGAGATGCACGAGATGCACCTCGGCGCCCGTGCCGCCTTCCCCGGTTTCGTATACGACTACATCCGGCCGGCCCGCTTCGGCAGCGGGGTACGTCCCCTTGCGACGATATCCCATCACCTGCGTCAGTACGAGCTCGGTTTGCTCCGGACGGGACACGGACAATTCCACCGGCCCGAGGCCGCGAATGCCGTGCTCGACCGGCACCGTGCTCTTGTCCCAAGGAGTCCCGGCGTCGACGCCTTCGTTCCCTTCGTCGGAGACGAGCGCCAGCCGCTGCCCTTCCGGATCGCGGAACGCGAGTACGGCGCGGCCGCTTCGACGGTCGACGTCGTCATGCTCGACGCCGAAGCGCTCGAAGCGCTCCTTCCAGTAACGGATGGTTTCGTCGTTCCGCACGCGAAGCATCGTCGTCGTGACGGCGTTCGCGCCCGGCGCGAACGGCGCGGCGCGCGGAATTTCGAAGAACGTCAGGTCCGTCCCCGGATTGCCTCGTTCGTCCGCGTAAAACAAATGATATACCGAAGTATCGTCTTGGTTGACGGTTTTCTTGACGAGGCGCATGCCGAGCGTTTTCGTATAGAAATCGTAGTTCCCTCTCGCGTTTGCGGTAATCGCGGAAACATGATGCTGTCCTTTCAACGGCAAGAGCGTAACGGTCATCGTCGCCCACCTTCCTTTGCGTTTCAATTATCTCAAATTTAAAGTATTTAGATCAGTATAGTACTTTCTTAGCTTTCTGTAAACAATACTTTTGTATTCGAACCTCTCTTAAAGGTGGAAAATATATGAACCCTGTACCGATCGCCGACGCGATCCGAAGCGACGCCGTACCGCTCAGCGGGCCGGACGATTACGCAGCCCTTGCGGATGCGGCCGCGGACGCTCGATTCGTCCTGCTCGGCGAAGCGTCCCACGGCACGTCCGAATTTTACACCGGCCGAGCCGCGTTGACGAAGCGTCTCGTCGAAGCGCACGGCTTCCGATATATCGCCGTAGAAGGCGACTGGCCGTCCTGCATGGCGCTGAATCGATATGTGAAACGCGCGCCGGACGCGCCCGCGACGCTGGAGGAAGCCATGCGCGCGTTCGAGCGTTGGCCGTCCTGGATGTGGGCCAACGAAGAAATCGCAGAACTCATCGAATGGCTGCGCGCCTACAACGACGCCCTCCCCGCCGCCGAACCGAAGGTAGGGTTTTACGGGATCGATGTGTACTCGCTTTGGGAATCGCTCGACGAGATCGTCGCATATCTCGAACGTACGCAATCCCCCGCTCTCGAACAGGCGAAGCAAGCGATGGCCTGCTTCGAATCGCATCTGCGCGACGAACAATCGTACGCCGTATCCGCAGGACTGTACGGGGAGGACTGCGAGGATGACGTCGTTGCGCTGCTCGCCCGGATTCGCAAAGAAAAGCACGCGTCCGGCTCCGCGCCGAACGATGCGGAAGCCGCGTTATCCGCGGAGGTCAACGCGCTCGTCGGCGTGAACGCCGAAGGCTATTATCGAACGATGGTTCGGGGCGACGCGCAATCTTGGAACTTGCGAGACCGGCATATGGTCGACGCGCTCGACCTCGTCGCGACGTTTTACGGAGCCGCGTCCAAGGGCGTCGTGTGGGAGCACAATACGCACATCGGGGACGCTCGCGCGACCGACATGGCGCGCGAAGGCATGGTCAACGTCGGCCAGCTGACGCGCGAGCGATACGGCGCGGAGAACATATTCGCGATCGGCTTCGGCACGTACCGCGGCACCGTCGTCGCCGGCGCGTCTTGGGGAGCGCCCCTCGAAATCATGGCGGTCCCGCCTGGACAGCCGGGCAGCTGGGAACACGTCCTGCACGAAGCCGGCGCCTTCGACAAATACGTGCTGCTTCGGGAACATCCGGAGCCGTACCGAAGCGCGATCCCGCACCGGGCGATCGGCGTCGTCTACGATCCGAGGCGGGAGCGATTCGGCAATTACGTGCCCTCGGTCATCGCCGAAAGATACGACGCGTTCGTGTACTACGACGAATCGCAGGCGCTTCGCCCGCTTCCGGCGGCGAGAGGAACGGTGACGGCGCGATAACGGCGCTTGCGCGCAACGAAAAAACCGCACGAATCGTCGTAACTGCGACGAGTCGTGCGGTTTCGTTATGCGCTTATGCGCAGCGATTGCTTTACGCCTGCTTCGCTGCTTGAATTTCGATCTCTACCTTGACGTCGTCGCCGACGAGGAAGCCGCCCGCTTCGAGCGCCGCGTTCCATGTCAAGCCGTAATCGCTGCGCTTGATCGTTCCCGCCGCTTGGAACGCTGCCTTCACGTTGCCCCAAGGATCTTTGCCTTCGCCGCCGAATTCGACCTTGAACGTCTCGGAGCGCGTCACGCCGTGAAGCGTCAGGTCGCCTGTTACGTCGTATTCCCCGTCGCCGCTCTTCGCGATCGTCTTCGCGACGAACGTCAGCTTCGGGTGGTTCTCGACGTCGAAGAAATCGGCCGTACGCAGATGATTGTCGCGATCCGCGTTATTCGTATCCACGCTGGCGAGGTCGACCGAGAACGAAATTTGGGCCGTCGTCAGGTCGCTCGGATCCGCTTGGATCGAAGCGTCGAAATTTTTGAAGGAACCTCTGACTTTCGAAAACATCATGTGCTTAATCGTAAACGAAACGCTGCTGTGTGTCGGGTCCAAGGCCCAGGTGCTCAATGCCATTGCTTTGTTCCTCCTGTATATTATATATCTCAAATTAGTGATATTTAAATTTTATTCGAATTTGAGATTTACGTCAAGCCCCGTTTTTGAAAAGACGCCCCGCCCCCCTCCCCGATGTGTTACGATAGAACGTGGACCGCGCTCGTCTGCGGTCCGCGAACCACAAGGAGAGGAATTCAGGAACCGCGCATGAAGACACTCGTGATCGCCGAGAAGCCCGATATGGGTCGAAACATCGCGTCCGCCATCGAGCCGCGGGCGACGAACAAGCGAACCTACCTCGAGGGCGAACGCTATATTATTACCTGGGCGATCGGCCATCTCGTCACGCTCGCCGAGCCCGACCATTACGACGACAAATATAAGAAATGGAATCTCGAGCACCTGCCGATCATTCCCGAATCGTTCCGTCTCATTCCGAACGAGAGAACGAAAGATCAGCTCGCCGTCATCGCCGACCTGGCGAAGCGATGCGACGCGATCGTAAACGCCTGCGACGCCGGACGGGAAGGGCAGCACATCTTCGCGCTGATTCAGCGGTATCTCCGGCTGACGCACCCGGTGCGGCGGCTCTGGATCTCCGATTTGACGCCGGAGACGATTCGCGCGGGCTTCGCCGCGCTTAAGGACGCCTCCGAATACGACAACTTGACGAAGGCGGCGAAGGCCCGGAGCGAAGCGGATTGGCTGATCGGCATGAACGGCACGCGGGCGTTCACGACGAAGTATAACGTGCTGCTTTCGGTCGGGCGCGTTCAGACGCCCGTCTTGGCGCTCGTGTACGATCGCCAGCTCCAGATCGAAGCGTTCGGCGCGACGAAATATTACGAAGTGCATGCGATTTTCGAACAGGACGGCGTAAAGTACAAAGGGATCTGGCAAGGCGAACGAATCCTCGCCCGCGATGCGGCCGAACGAATCGCCGCAAAGACGTCCGGGCGTCCCGGTCGCATCGCCGGCTACGAGGTCAAGGACACGAAGGAATATCCGTATCGCCTCTTCGACTTGACGCTGCTGCAGCGCGAGACGAACGCCAAATACGGATTTTCCGCCAAGAAAACGCTGGACGTCGCTCAAGCCTTGTACGAGAAGCATAAAGTCATATCTTATCCGCGGACGAACTCGAATTACGTCAACGAGCAGAATATCCCGGAGATGCACCGCGCCCTGGACGCGCTGCGCGGCTCCGCCTACGACGCTCTCGTCGCCGGCGCCTCCAAGCGGTTCGTCCACAAGGGGAACGCCAACGTATGCAACCCCGCCAAGGTCGAGGATCACCACGCGATCCTGCCGACCCATAAGCGGCCCGGATCTCTCTCCCCGGACGAACAGAAGGTGTACGATCTCATCGTTCGACGGTTTCTTTCTCACTTCTACCCCGCTGCGGAGTACAAGCAGCACAGCGTGCTCACCGAAGTCGAAGGCGAGACGTTCAAGACGTCGGTGAAGCAGCTGCTCGACCTCGGCTGGAAGGTCGTCTACGCCGATCTTGCCCCGGATAAGAAGAAGCCGCGCGGCAAGGCGAAGGAGGACGACGAGGAAGAAGAGACGGAAACCGATGCCCCCTTCTCGATCGACGCGTCCGCGGACGTTCGGAACGTCGTCTCCGAGGTGAAGGAGAAGGAAACCCAACCTCCGAAGCCGTACACGGAAGGAACGCTGCTGAAAGCGATGGAGAGCGCCGGCAAGCAGATCGAGGACGACGATCTCCGCGAAGCGATGAAGGATTCCGGCCTCGGAACGCCGGCGACGCGGGCGGCGACGATCGAACGGCTGAAGCAAGTCGAGTATATCGAGATGCAAGGCAAGCGGATCGTTCTTACAAAGAAAGGACGCATGGCGATCGAACTGATCCGCGGCGCCGGCGTCGAGCTGTTGACGTCGCCGGAGATGACCGGCCATTGGGAGCGGCGGCTGACCGAAATCGCCCGCGGCGCCGCGGCGGACGACGCCTTCCTGGCGAAGGTAAAACAATTCGCCGCCTTCATCGTCGACAAAGTACGGGCCCAGGCAGGGCTCTCCCGATCCGCCTTCGAGTCGGAGCGACCCGCCCCCGCCGCCCGCGGCGCGGCGAAGCGTCCGGCCGGCGCGGCGAAGCGTCCGGCCGGCGCGGCGAAAGCGTCTCGGAGCGGCGCGCCCGCCCGACCCGCCGCCGGCCGGACGAAAGCGCCTGCCGCGGAAGCCGGCACGATCGGCACTTGTCCTCGAGCCGGCTGCGGGGGAACGATCTTCATGGGGCGCAAAGGGTACGGCTGCAGCCACTATAAGTCAGGCTGCACGTTCGTCATTTGGAAGGAGAGCTTCGGCCGCACGCTGACGGACGCGATGGTCCGCTCGCTCGTCGAGAAAGGACGCACGGCGAAGCTGAAGGTAAAGAACGAACGCGGCGAGCCGGTCGAAGCGCGCATCGTGCTGCGCGACGCGAGCACCGGCGGACTGGATTTGGAATTATAAACGTGAGGAACGACGCGCGCCGCCCCGGCACAAGATTTACTGTGCGAGGCGGCGCGCGGGCGTTCAGCGGAAGACGAGCGAGTCGATCGCGGCCTTCATCCGTTTTTCGTTTTCGGGCGTCAATGCGTTCTTATATTCATCGATCCTGACGGTAAACACCGTTCCGTTCTTTTCGAGCACATACGTAGTGGTACGCAGCGCGCCGGCGCCTTCCGCGGTCGTGTCGATGACGATTTTCTTCGCTTGCGCGCCTTTGAACGCGACGATGGCGTTCTCCGCGACGACGACGTACTCGTCGTATTCCTTATAGTACTCGATGTATTCTTCTTCGAAGGCCGTGACTTCTTCGAACGTCGACAACGTATCCGCCTCGATCGTGAGCGTCCCCCCGCGGTACTCGAAGATCGCGCTCTCCTCGGTGCTGTAATAGCTTTCCTCCCAATACGCCGGAACCGCGATCGAGTAGCCGTACGTATCGTTGTCGTACGTTTCGGTCGCCCACATATCGATGTCGTAGGTATCGCGGAGGTACCCGAAGTTTTCGGAAGCGACGTCCGCGTCGAGCCGTATCGAATCGACGATCCTCCCGATCGTCTCCTCGTTCGCCGTCCGATTGGCTTTGTCATAGAAAAACGAGAAATTGTATTTATATTCGCCTTTGATTACATAAATGTCGTAGGTATCGGTCCACTCGCCTTCCAGCGTCTCCGACCACCGGCGGACCAGCGCGTCCGCGCCGTCGACCGTGCGGCCTGGAAGCTTCGCGATCTCCCGATACGGGGGAAGCAGCTCCTGCGCGAAGCGGCTCTCGTGGCGCTGCGCCCACTTTTCCAGCGTGTCGCCCTCTTCCTTCGAGCTCATCGCAAAATACAGACTGAACGCGTAATCGGGCGAATAAAAGCTAAGGCTCGTAGCGTCGGACTCCGCCGTCCAATCGGCCGGCAGCTCGAGGGAGATGCCGTACAATTCGTCCGTATGTACGATGTACCCGCCTTTGATCGCGGAGACGTCCTTCATCCCGGTGTCGCCAGCGTCGTACGTAGGCCGGAAGCTGTCGATCAGCGCTTGATACACCTTCATCTTCGCTTCGTTCTTATAGTTCGCCTCGGCGTATACTTCGAAGGAGTACAAATACAATACGCCGTCCTTCAAGTAAAGCCGATCCTCGAGATACGTGCCGCCCGACGTGCGGGAGACGATCTTCGCGTAAGGCGCGTCGCCGGTCGTTACGAGCCGTTCGTCCGTGATCGTGCCGCCGTAAATATATTCGCGCAGCTCGGCCAATAGGCCGCTCGCTTTCAAGTTCGGCTGCGTCGTATCGACCGTGATATCGATGCCGTATTCCCCGTTCGCGTCCGAGAAATAAATCCATTCTCCGTTCAGCGCCTGGTAATCCTCGACGAGCCCGGACGGATAATCCATGGACCAGCCCCAATGGCTGTCCCCGATGCGCGTCTTGCCTTCGTCGCCGAGGAGGACCTCGCCGTCCTCGCTTCCGGAAGCCGCGAGGTCGCCCGTAATCCGTATCGTCTGCGCTCCGTCCGACTCCGTAAATTGCACGTCCGCTCCGAACGTTTCGGAGATGAAGCGGACCGGCACCATCGTCGTGCCGTCGATGAGCTGCGGCGCGCTCGGTATCGTCCTTGCTTCTCCGTTCACCTTCGAGACGACGCTGCCGATGTGCAGCTCGATGCGTTGGCCGCCATAGACGAGAACGATCCCTTGCGTCTCCGGAATCCATTCCGGGTCGGAGGCGAACGCGGCGGAGATGACCCGAAGCGGCACGAGCGTAGAGCCGTTCGCGAGGACGGGCGGCTTCACCTGCAGCTTCTGTCCCCCGACGACCGCCTCCGAACTGCCGATCGTCAGCTCGACCTCCACCCCGACGCCCGACGCCGCGGACGCGACGGCCGAACCCGCCGACCAAAGCAAGGCGGCCGCCGCTACGATAATGAGATAATGCTTCCTCATGTTTGTTTCCTCCACACGTATCATTAAGGGTGGTCCTGCAGTACGATCGCGCGCTGCACGATATCGCCGTTCGACAGCATCGTCGCCGTCACCTTCGCTCCGGGTAAATATGACTTCAGCGTCTCGTTCACGTCGACCTGCGTCGAGACCCGCCGCTGGTCGATCGAATACAGCGCATCGCCCTTCCTCACGCCCGCCTTCGCGGCCGCCGACGCAGGGTCGACCCACGTCACGGGCATATGAACTTAAATTACCATGATTGATAGATTCCCACAATGTATTCTCGCGCAAATGTTTCGCGCGCGTCCGCGTCAAAAATTGCGTCTCGTCCCCGACCGTGCCGTGGAATGATACGAAATATACGTGACAGATATCTCGAAAATATGTTACATAATGCGACTCTGTATCCGCTTTCGTCCCGATTGGCTTCCGCCTCGTCCTTCGGGTATGATAAAGACACCCCTTGACAGAACGGAGGCAACCGAACATGGGCGTGAAATTCAACCGCGAGTATAAAGAGATCGTGACGGATTTGGCCGGCGCCATCGGATCGATCGAAGACAGCTATGAAGCGTTCGAGATGGCCGCGGACGATTGGTCCGCCTTGGACGAGGCGGAGCGCGCCGAATATTTGCGAACGCTTGCCGACGACGTGTTTTACGGGCTCGGCTCGTCCTCGAAGCTCGGCATCGGCTCGGGCGCGATCGAATACGACCCGGCCAATCACGTGCTTAAAGTGTATTCCCCCGACAACGTCGTGCGTCTGATTAAGCTGATTTAGCCCGCAGCGCCGAAAAAAAGGACGTCCGCCGATGCCGGCAGGCGTCCTTCTTGCATTTTCGAATTACAGGCAGGCTTAGTCTCTTTCGTAAATCGTCCCCGTCCGGCTGACGAACAGCTCGGAATACACCTTCTCCGCGTAAGCGTCCGTCATGCCCGCGATATAGTCGGCGACCATCCGCTCCCACGGCCATTTGTCCTTGTGCTGGCGATAGCTTTCGATCCAGTCCGGGGGCAGAATCAAGCGCCCGGTGTCCACGTCGCTGAAGCTGTCCCAAAGCCGCCTCACGATGATCTCGTTGCGCTTCTGCAGGCGTTGCACGCGCACGTCCTTAATCATCGTCACCCACGCAAGCTTCTTTAAAATTTCCATCGTCCGGAGCAGGTCGAGGTCCTCGGCCCCGTCGCGCACGAACGTGACGCGCTTCCACCCGATCTCCGCGTCGTCGATAATGCCGACTTGGTTCGCGAATTTCCCGACCCACCGGGCTTTGATCTCCCGTCTGGCGCGGGACGCCTCTCTGCCGCATTGGAGGTAAATTTCTTCCCATTGCCGGCAATAATCCGACAGGACGCGGCGCACCATCGACTTCCGGTCGACTTCGTCCCACCGCACGCCGCTGTTCCCGGCATCGTCCACGATTTCCTGCACGACGTTGTCGACGAGCCGTTCGTCCTCGAAGAAAATCGGATTCATCTGGATTTTCCCCGCCCGCATGCCGTCCTCGATATCGTGCGTCGAATAGGCGATGTCGTCGGATAAATCCATCAGCTGCGCTTCGAGCGTCGCGATCCGCTCCGGCATGCCCCAGACGTCCCGAAGCTGCTGAATGCCTTCCCACTCCATCCCGTAGACGCCCTTCAACCGCCCCGGCTCCTCGATCGATACCGGGTATTTATTAATGGCGAGCAGCACGGCGGCCGTCAAGTCGAGCCCTCGCTCGCTGCCCGCTCGCTTCTCCAAAAACATCAAAATGCGAAAGTTTTGCGCGTTGCCTTCGTACGCGAGTCCGTGCCGTTCCCGCAAAATCGCGTTTAACACTTCTTCGCCCTTGTGCCCGAAGGGCGGGTGCCCGAAATCATGCGCCAAGGCTGCGCATTCGACGACCTCGGGGTCCATCATAAGGCCGGGATGCTCCTTCTTGCGAAGGAACGGGTACGTCTTTCCGAGCCGGCGCGCGACTTCCCTAGCGATCTGCGACACTTCGAGCGAATGCGTCAGCCGCGTGCGGTAGTAATCGCCGGTGCCCGCGCCGAACACCTGCGACTTCCCCTGCAACCGCCTGAAAGCGGGCGATTGGATCAGCCGGGCGTAATCCTTCTCGAATTCGTCCCGGTCTTCGCTGGACAAGGCGTTCTCCGTATCGAACAAGCGCAGCTTCCGAATGTTCATGCCGATTCCCCCGATGTCTTCCCTTCCTATACGGTATGTGTTCGCCAAGAGGGAGGTTCCTGCCGGTCCGTAGACCAGTGTAACCAATTATAACACGATTCCGGGATAGGAACGTAAACCCGACATCCATTCCGGAGGGACCGGCCTTCCTTCGCCGAAGCACGTCCGCCTGGTTCGACGGCCGGTTCATCGACCGATGTAACGGTCGACGCCTCGGTCGATTCGCCGCTTCCCGGCTACGCTTGCCGCCGCGAAGGACGCATCGCTCGACTCCAGCGGAGAGGCGCCTTCAAGGACCGGATTACGGCGAGGCACTCCGTCAGCGCGATCGCTTCCTCGCGAGTCTCGTACCGCCAATACGCATCCAGTACGTACATCGCCGGCGATCCTTGCCATTGTACGACCGCGGCCGCTCCCCGGTCCGCAGACGTTTGCAGTCTGGCCTGCAGCGCGTCGATGTCCGCGGAGGCGTCGCCTTCCAGGCGGCTGTCCGCCAATCCTACTCTGTAACCCGCATACGCCCTTTCCGTGATGTGCAAGTTCATCTCTCGTTCGCTCCCTCTTTCTACGTCTTTATAACGTATAGTACCCTAGGGAGACGACAACAGCTTGTCACGGAACACATGTTCGTATTCGGGGATGGCAGCTACGCTGTGCCGCCGTGCGCGGCGGGCGCGGCTTCGCCCCCGTCCGTCCGTACGTAACGCCGCGTGTGCAAAAACCAAAGACCGGTTTCCTTCACGTGTTCGCCGCTCATCCGGCGCCAAAACTCCGCGTAGGCGGCCACCTGGGGAGCGTATCGCTCAAGGTACGCCGGCTCCTGCGCCGCGCTCATGGCGTCCGTCTTGAAATCGACGATCACCCACCCGTCCTCCTCTTCGAAAACGAGATCGATGACGCCGTTCACGACGCGTTCGAAACCTTCCTCCCGCGAAGACGCGGCGAACGTAAATTCATGGCAGCGGCGCTTCGCCCGCATCGCCCGCTCCCACGTCTCCCCGTTCAGCACGGCGTCGACCATCGCGAGCGCATCGTCCGCCAGCGCCGGGTCCGCGCCTTCCTCCGCCAGCGCCGCGCGGACGACCGCGTCCAGCGCGTCGCGCCGCGCGCCGCTTCCCGCCGCCTCTAGCGCGCGGTGAACCGCCGTCCCGAACGCGGCGCCGCGGCCTTCGGCCGAACGGGGCGGCAGCTCCGCCGCGGCGCCCTTCGCGAGCGACGTGACGCTCGCGACGTCGTACGTGGCGCGCGCCGCCCGCTCCTGCGCGTCGCGCCATGCACGCAGCGACGCTTCCGCGTCGAACGGCCCGTTCCATCGTTCGCGGGGCGATTCGCCGCGGCGCACGTCGTCCAGCTCCGGCTGACCTTCTAATGCGGCGCCCAAGCCGCTCCAAGGATCGATCGCGGGCTTATAGGGATACCGGCTCACGATCGTCAGCTGCTTCGCCCGGGTCGCGGCGACATACAAGAGCCGATCGCGCTCCGCCAGCATATATTCGCGCTCCTTCTCGACGAGCGCGTCCCAGCCGAGCGGCTGCGCGACGATCTCGGTCTGGAAATCCTTCCGCCGCGCGATCGCGAAATACCCGGTCGCCGGTTCGCGGAGACGATCGATATGCTCCGTCGCGTCTCGGTCCGAATCGCCGCACGGGCAAGCGAGGAAGACGATCGGCGCCTCCAGCCCTTTGGCCTTATGCAAATTCATAATGCGTACCGCGCGCCCTGCGCCCGCGAACAACGAGGCGCCCTCCAGCCCGTTCGCCTCCGACAGCTCGGCGAGCCGCCGGGAGAGGACGGACCAATCCGACGCCGCGTCCGCTTCGGCTCCGATCGTCTCGAACAGCTTCGCCAGCGTCCCCGACCGAACGGCGCCAGACGGCTGCACGGCGGCGTACGGCAGGACGCCGAGCCGCTCCGCGATGCGCAGGAACGCGCTGAGCGCAGGCTCCTTCCGCGTCCAGCCCCAAAACTCGCGCAGACGCCCGAGCGCCTCGACGACCGGCCGCGCCGCGTCGGGGACGCTGACGCCCTCCGGCTCTGCGCCGAGCAGCGAGAGGCGGCGCACCGCGGTCGTGTACGCATATAACGCCGCGTCGCTGACGCCGAACAACGGCCCGCGCAGGACAGCGAGCAGCGGCAGCCGATCGTACGGGTCCGCCAAGCACGCGGCCAGCGTGCGAAGCGCGGCAAGCTCGTCGTACCGCGCAAGGCTGCCGGACGTTTCCGCCGGCACGCCGTACGCCTCGAGCCGTTCGGCGTATAAGCCGAGGAACTCTCGGTATTTCACGAGGATCAGAAAGTCGTCCGGCCGCGCGGGCCGCGTCGTTTCCTTGCCGCCCTGCCGTTCTGCGACCGATACGCGCCCGTCGCAAGCCCAGGCGATCCAGCGCGCGATCCGGTCCGCGTCCTCCGCGGCGATATCCGCCTTCCGGTCGTACTCCGCCTTGCTCGCCGTCAACGTGTACACCCCGTGCCAAAGCCCCTTGCCGGCCGGATTGGGTCGCGCGGGCAGCATCGGCACGAAGTCCGCTTGCGCGTCGCTCGAGCGGCCCGGCGGAAGAAACTTGGCTTCGAACGCATAGTTGACGAAGTCGCCGATCGCGCGCGCCGACCGGAAGTTTCGCGTCAGCCGAAGCACATCCCCGTTCGCGGCCAGGATCCGTTTCACAAAGTTGTAGGTCGAGATGTCCGCCCGGCGGAACCGGTAAATCGACTGCTTCGGATCCCCGACGATAAATAACGAGCCGGGCTTAGGGCGCTGCTTCCGCCAATCCCGCTCCCCCGGATCGCCGCCCGTGAGCAGCAGCATCATTTCCGCCTGAATCGGATCGGTATCTTGGAATTCGTCGACGAACAGCCGGGTATACCGCGACGAGAAATACCGGCGCGCCTCCGGCCGCTCCCGCAGCAGCTCGGTCGCTTTCATGAGCAGGTCTTGGAACGAAAGCGCGCCTTCGCGCAGCCGACGCTCCTTCGCGTACGCGACGGCCGGCAGGACGAACCGGACGACGTGCGGATGCAAGTACTCTCGCCACGACCGAAAGAACGGCTGCAGCACCTCGAGGCGCAGCGCGGCGAAACGCTCCTTCAGCGCCTTCGCCGCGGCCGGATCGGGCCAGCGCTTCAGCGTCGGCGTAAGCGAGCGGTCGAACGTCGCGGCGAGCGCCAACAACGCCAAGTCCTCCCCGACGTCCCGGCTGCGGAGGAACGCCGACGCGTTGCGTACGGCTTGCTGCAATGCGTCCCAGCCGGCGTCCGGGCGGTGAGACGGCAGGGCGCGCGCCGCTTCCTCGAGCAAGGGCAGCAGCGACGCCCGGAGCGGTCCGAAATCCGGCCGCGGCGCCGCCTCCGTGTAAACCCGCACATCCTCGTACATCGCCGCGCATAAGTAGACGGCGCGCATATCCTCCACGTGCACGCCGAGCTCGGCCAACCGGTCGATCGCCCCGGCGTCGCGTTCCCGAAGCTCGAGCAAATAGTCGTCCCAATACGCCTCCAGCCGCTCCCGGCTTTCGGCCTCGTCCGCCTCCCGGAAGTCCGGGTCAAGTCCGGCGTCGATCGGACGCTCGCGGAGCAGTCGTCCGCAGAAGGCGTGGATCGTGCCGACGAACCCTTCGGGCAGCTGCCGGAGCGCGGCCGACAGCCGCTCCTTCACGGCCTCGTCCGCCGCCTCGCGCAGGCGCGACTCCAATCGGAGGCGGAACCGGCCCCGCAGCTCCGCGGCCGCCTTGTTCGTGAAAGTGATCGCGGCCATGCTCCGCACCTCCGCCTTCCCGGCTTCGACCAGCGCAAGCATCCGGCCGACCAACGATGTCGTCTTGCCCGAGCCCGCGCCGGCTTCGACCAAGAAGGAAGTATCCAGATCGGCTTCGATGCGGCGCCGCGCCGCTTCGTCCTCCAGCATCGCCGCTTCCGTATTAAACATAGCCGTTCACCTCCAGCAGCGGCGCCAGCCGCTCCCGGTTTTCCGGAAACGAGCGCGCCTGTTTTTTCCACTCCGCATGCGATCCGCAGACGCCTGCGTAGTCGCAGCGCCGGCACAGCTCCGGCTTCTCGGTCGGCGGGAACAGTCCGCCCCGGATCGACTCCAGCATGCGGCGCAAGAGCGCGACGGTCTCGTCCCGGCGTCCGGCCTGCGGCCGCAGCGCCTCCTCGCCGAGCCCGCGCTCGGTCGGGAACGCATACGCCGCCTCGAGCACGACGCCCTCCGGATCCGCGCCCTCGCGCCGCATCCACTGCTCCGCCGCGAGCGCGTACAACGCATGCTGAAGCTGCGCGCCGCCTGCGAAGAACGAGCCCTCCTCGTAGTACTTGGGCTGGCCCGTCTTGTAATCGATAATTTTATAACGATGAGGCTCCGTCTCGTCGATGCGGTCGACGATGCCGCGAATCGGCAGTACGTCGCCGTCCCCGAGATCCAGCAGGAACGCGCCGTCCTCCCGATGAAGCTCGAGCTCGAGCCACCTCGCCCGAGAGCGCCGGCGCTGCTCCATTCGCCAAAACACCTCGACGTCCCTTCGGATCGACTCGCGTTCCTTCTCGTAAATATGCGGGCTCGGCGCCGGGATGCGCTCCGCCGTCTTCGCCAGCTCCTTCTCGCAATAATCGTCCAGCGCCGCGCGGTCATGGCGCCCCCCCGACGCGACGGAAGACATATACGCATAGAAAATGCCGTGCAGCAGCTGCCCGCGCTGCAAGGCGTCGAGCCACCGCGTCCGGTCGTATTCGACGACCTCCTTCGGCCGAACCCCGAGCACTTCGCGGAAGAAGAAAAGCAGCGGACACTTGGCGTACGTCTCCAGCTTGCTTGCGCTGAACGCCTCCGGCAGCCCTGCCGGCGCCGCGCCCTCCCCGGCGCCCGCGCTTCCGACGATGCCGTCGTACGCGCCGATCGCCGGCTCCATGCGCGCCTCGGCAGCCGTTCTGCCGTCCGCGAGGGAACGGAACGACGCCAGGACGACCGGCGCGCCGTCCCGAAGCAGCCGTTCGGGCGTGGCCAGCTCGCGAAGGAGGGCGTCATCCAGGTCGAGGAGCATCCCCCCGGCCGCGCCGCCGCCCCACCCCGCCGGATCGCCGAGCGCCGCGGACAGCGCTTCGAAATCCGCGTCCGGGGCCTGGGCGGCGGCGCGAAACCATTGGAGCAGCTCGAAGGCGGGACTCGGCGTCGAGCCGTCCGCGAGACGCAAGCCGCTGAACCCCGCCGCGCAGGCGCCGCGCACCGCGCCGAGTCGGCGCCCTCGCGCTTGCCGCGCGGCTCGCGCCCGTTCGGCGCTCGTCTCCAGCTCGTCGGACAGCCGGCTTCGCTCGCCGTCGGTCAGGACGGGATCTTCCCGAACCGTCGACGCCCAGGCGTCCTCGTGCATCCCGAGCACGATCGTAACACGGCGCCCCGACAGCCCGCCGCGGTCGACGGGGGCGACGTGCAGCTTGCCCGGCTGCGGCGTGCCGTCCGACTCGGCCGCGAACGCGTCCCAGCGCCGGCGCACCGCCCGAACGGCCGCGTCGTCGCCGACCGGGTCCGTCGCCCAACGGCCGAGCACGCGGCGAAGCTCCGCCGCGAAGGCGGCCGTCTCCGCGTCTCCGCGGGAAGCCGGCGGTCCGCATTCGTCCAAGAACGCCGCCAACCCTTCGGCGACATGCGCGGCGGACCAATCCGCCGGCGCCTCGGGCAGCGCCGCGAAGGCGCGGCGGCACAGTCCGTCGAGCCACTCGGCCGCCGCTCGTTCGCCCTCTTGCGCATAAGCTTCGGAAGCTAACGCCTTATACCGCTCCCGCCCCCACCCGATGCCCGAAGCTTCCAGCAGCCGGACGGCGGTCGAGCGGCCGAAACTCGCCTCTTCCGGAAGGCGAAGGAGCCCTTGCGCGACCGCCTCCGCCAGAACGTCCGCTCGGAAGCCGCTCTCCAGCCATTCCAAATACGAATAAGCGGCTTTCCCCCGTTGAAAGCAGCGCGGAGGCACTCCATGGGCGAACGTGGCGTCGATCCCGAACCGCCGGCACAGCGCGTACGCGGCGGCCGAGTACCCGTCGGCGTCGGACAGCAGCAGCTCGCATTCGTCCCAAGCGGCCCCGGACGCCGCGAACCGGCGCAGCGCCTCCTTCGTCTCCGACAGCGGACCGAGCCCTTGAAAGAACGAAGACCGCTCGAACGGGAACCCCGATGCCGGTTCCAAGAAATCCGGCTCCGGCGGCAGCGTCTCGACGCGCCCGCCCGCGACGCGCTCGAGCATAGCCCGGGCCGCCGCCGACAGCCGGAGTCCCCCGTCCACGATGTAAAGCGTCTCGTCCCCGCCGTTCGCCGGCGGCGCCGCAAGCTTCGCCATGCCGGCGAAGTCGACGAGCCGGTGCCGAGCGAGCGTCTCCTCGTATGCGGCAAGCAAACCTCGCAAAAACCGAGCCTTCTCCGGCAGCTCGAATGCCGCGTCGACGAGGCGCTCCGCCTCGACGCCCGCCTCCCTCAGCTCGAGCAGCGTCCGGTGAAACCGTTCCGCCACGCCGGGCGTCGCGAGCGCCTCCGGCACATAGCCGCCCCAGCGTCCGTCCGCCGCCGCCGTCCGCAACAGCGAGCAGACGATCCAGTACGTCTCTTCCGGAGGCGCGTACGAGACGGCCGCGGCGGCCATCGCCTCCTTCGCGCGCTCCGCCGCCGCCCCGTGCGCGGTACGCACCTCCAGGTTCATGACCGGTCCGTACGTCCGAGCCATGCGCTGCACGCAAATATGCCCGCTCGCGTAGCTGTCGACGATCCACACCTTCCTCGCCAACGGACGCTCCGAGACGAGCTCATACAATCGGCGCAACGCTCGCGTCATTCTAATCCCCCCTTGGCATCCGCCCCTCGCGCATGCCGAATGGATACTATTTCTTTGCCCGTCACGAATTTCCTTCCCATTTCTATACCAGCAGTATAGCGCGCGCCCGGGACAGCCGGCTGTCACGGAACGCATGTTCCTCTTTTAATTAATGACGTAATAGGACAACGCGCCCCGCGCATATCCATGAGCAAGGAGGGGAGGAGCATGCGTTTTACGATCGAATATATCCCTCTGCGAAACCTCGACGCGAACGCCAACGTCCGGTTTACCGACCGGATCAAGCAGCTGCGGCGCGTCGTCTGGGACAGCTCGCACCTGCTGGCCGTCAGGCGGAACGGCAAAGGCGGACGATATACGATCGTCGGCGGCCACGACCGATACCGTTACTTGAAGGCGCACACGAATAAGGCGTACGCGCCTTGCGTGCTCGACGATGCGTCGGAGAAACGGACCGGAGCGATTCCGTCCTGGATTCGTAAATTTAGAAACCGTCGTTTGCCGAAAGCCTTTCCCAACATCCACCCGGAAAACGTCTCCCCCGCCGCCTGGTCGATCATCCGCGCGTTCGCGAAGGAAGAGCCCCGGTTCGCGAAACTGACGCGCGTGCAACAAATTAAGGTGCTGCTCGTCGCGGTGCGATACAAGAAAACCGTCGTACGCGCCATGAGGTCGCTGGTCGACGAGCTGTCGAGCAAGACCCCCTCGTAATCCGCGAACGCGAACAAGGCCGCCCGCGCGTCGATACGTCGACGCGGGAGCGGCCTTTCTTATAAGCCGTGAACGCGTTATTTCGCGTCCGGCAAATGCTTCGTGCAATTATACAACAGGCAAGTCCAAGCGTCGTCGTCGAGCCGCATGACGGTGAGCGACGTATTGCCGAGATGCGCCTCCATCTCCTCCCGAGGGGCCAGTCGGCGAAGCGTGTTGCCGATCAAGGCGCCGTGGCTGACGATCAGCACCCGCATTCCGGCATGCCGGGCGAGGACGTCCGCGACGAACGAAGCCCCTCGCCCGGCGGCTTCCTCGGGCTTCTCGCGGCCGAAGGGCAGCGATTCCCAGCCGGGACCGTGGTCCCTCAGCCGTTCCTCGAGCGTCGTGCCCTCCATCGAGCCGAAGCTGATTTCCCGAAGTCTCGCGTCGACGGAGACCGGCAGCCCGAGGGCGGCCCCGATCGTCTCCGCCGTCTCCCTTGCCCGCGACAAATCGCTGGCGTACAACGCATCCCACGGCGGCTCGTCCTTCAGCCGCTCGGCCAGCCGCCGCGCTTGCTCCCGCCCCGTGTCATTCAACGGAATATCCGTTTGCCCTTGCGCCCGCCGCTCTACGTTCCAATCCGTCACGCCATGCCTTACCCAGCCGATCGTCGTCATTGTTTTCGTCCTTTCGCTTATCGTGTTGCGGGAGTTTCCCGTTCGTCATGCCGCGCGGTCCGCGCGCCCCTTCCCGCGCGAACCAAAATAAACATAAAAAGATTGCCGCTTTCATAACGTTCTTGGCCCGAATATGTTATAGTTTGCTTAAAGGCGCGGTTCGAGAGTCCGGAACCGCCGCTCGCACGACGAAAGGTTAGGGAACCGGATGGACATCTCCAGACTCTCAAAACTATATATCGACACAACGGAAGACTTGCTGTTTTTGGTGACGGTGGAAGGCGCGTCCCCGCCGTACACGTTCCGTTTTCAATCCGCGAACCCCGCGTACTTTCGAAACACCGGCCTTCCGCCGGATATTATCGGCCGGACCGTGGCGGAGACGCTGCCGAGAGACGTCGTCGATTTCGTGCAAACCCGCTTCACGGAGGCGGTCAACGTACGCCGTTCGATCAAATACGAGGAGCCGGTCACCTTCCTCGGCAACCGCATGGTCGTCGAGACGACGTTGACCCCGTTCTACGGCGAAGACGGGCGAGCGGAGTCGCTCCTCGGCGTGACGCGGGACATTACCGAGCGGAAGGCGTCCGAGCGCTTTATTCGCGAAAGCGAAGAGCGGTACCGAACGCTGGTCCAGCTGTCGCCCGACGCGATATTGATTCACGACGACGGTAAGATCGTGTTTTGCAACGACGCGTGCGCCCGTCTCGTCGCCGCGGATCATCCGGAAGAATTGTTCGGCGCTTCGTTATATGATTATATCTCTCCGGACGAACGCCGCAATATCGCTTCCCGCTTACAGCGCATGTATTTGTCCGGCGTCGCGGAGGCGGCGCCGCTCGAAACGAAGATCATTCGGCGCACGGGAGAATCGATCGACGTCGAAGGCACCTCCGCCTTCGTGGAGCACGACGGCAAGAAGCTGCTGCAGGTCGTGCTTCGGGACGTCACGAAGCGCAGCCTCGAGAAGGAGCGGCTGCAGCGGCTGTCGCAGCTGGACGGCCTGACGAATATCGCCAATCGCCGCTATTTCGACGCCGTGCTTTACCGCGAGGTTAACCGCGCGCGCCGGAACAAGCTGCCGCTCGCCTTGTTGTTGTGCGACATCGACAACTTTAAGAAATACAACGACCTCTACGGTCACCTGACGGGCGACGAGTGTCTCAAGCGCGTCACGCGCGCGGCCGGCGAGCTGCTAAAGCGCCCCGGCGACCTGCTGGCTCGGTTCGGCGGCGAAGAATTCGCGGTGCTGCTGCCGGAGACGGACGAATACGGCGCGATTATCGTCGCGGAGCAGCTGCGCTCCGCCATCGCGGCGCTTCGCATTCCGCACGGCGACTCGGACGTCGGCGGCATCGTGACCGTCAGCGTCGGCGTCTCGAGCATGACGCGGCCGTCCACGTCCGATATCGTGCCGCTGATCGAGCGGGCGGACCGCGCGCTGTACGCGGCTAAGCGCGCCGGCAAAAACCGGGTGGACGTCTACCGCCCCCAACCATTCGAACGATGAAGGAGACGGACCGTGCAAAGATATAACTTTTTCCGACCGCTATTGATTTTACTTGTCGCCTTCGCCGTGAACAACCTCGTAACGCTCCTATGCAACGGCATGGGCGTCGCGCCGGAGACGACGGAAAGCATCGCGCTGATCGCCATGGTGCTCGCGGCGCTGCTTACGTATGTCCGGCTGACCCGCAACCGCCGCAAGAAATAAAGCGCTACTCCGAACCGAGGCACCAGGCGATGCGCCGTCGCAGCGCCGCGGCGACGTCCTCCCCGGCAAGCGCGGCTTCGGTATGCGCCGGCGTATAGCAGCAAACCCGGCCGCGTCCGAACGCGTGCGCCCACCCTGCGATCGACGCGCCGTCGACGGAAGAGGAGCGCAGAAACACGTCCGTGCGCGATTCGTCGCAGGCGACGAAGTAATGCTCGTCATACAGCTCGTAGGACGGTTCTTCCGGAGTCGCGCCTTCGTAACGGACCCATTGGTGCGCCGCGGGATGGGACAAGAAGCAGCCTCGAAGCATGCCGACGTAAGCGCCTTCCGGGTCGTAGCTGGCCAACCCCGAATGCCAAGCGAGCCAGCTCCCTCCGTCCTCTACGTAAGCAGCGATGCGGCGCTGCAGCGCTTCGTCCATCCACCGGCGCGGAGCCGGCGCTTCGGGATCGACGCGATCCTCCTTGAATAGGACGACCAGCTCCGGCCGCTCCTCCAATGCTTCGGCGAGCGCCGACTCGTCCGCCAGCCGAAGCTCGACGTCCGGCAGCGGCGCGAGCGCCCGCCGCAGCGCCCCTTCCGCCCAGTCCGCACGATGATAGTAGTCTCCCAATACGGCGACAATCCGCTGTGCCATCTCCCGCTTCGCCTCCTTCAGGTTTTCTTGCTGTTGAATTCGATGACGTTCCCGTCCGGGTCGGCCGCGAACAGCTGATGCCAGCCGGTCACGCTGTTCGGCCGGTCGTCGCAGGGCCATCCTGCGGCGTCGAGGCGCGCTTTCACCTCCGCCGCATCGCGCACGCGGACGGCGAAATGGCCGTCCCTCGAATCGATGGTCGTTGCGCCCCGGAGCGTCTTCGCACCCTCATGGACGATCAGATGAAGCTGGTCCTCCCCGATGGCGTACCAGGCGCCCGGGAACGGAAACGCCGGGCGATCCGGCAATAACTCCAGCCCGAGCACTTCGCCGTAAAACCGCTTCGCTCGCTCCAAATCCGTAACGACGAGGGCGACATGGTGCAGCGCTTCAAACAAGGCGCTCCTCTCCTTTCGCAGCATGCGTGGACTGATTTTGCGGGGACGCGCGTCCCTCGGATTTCCCATTGCTTCCCATTGTAGCATAAAGAGCCGTACCGAAGTCGACAACATGTCTCCTTCCGGTACGGCTCTGACGTCGCATCTAGGTTACACCTTCGCCGGAACGACGACGCGCAGCCCGGCGGGCGCGACCGAAATCGTCGCGTCGCCCGCGTCCGCCCCTTCCCCGTCCGCCTGTCCGTACAGCCGTCTGTCGCTCCGCACGCGGACCTCGCGGCCGCGGAGCATCGTCACGTACGGCAGGTCAAGGTGCGTCCCCCGGTAAAGACGCGGGAAGTACCGGAGCAGCCGCCATCGCGACAAGCCGTGGACGACGCACACGTCCAACGCGCCGTCCGTCGGCGAAGCTTCCGGGCAAATCCGCATCCCCCCGCCGAAGGCAGGCATGTTCGCGGCGACGGCCAGCCAGACGCCTTCGAATTCGCGGGGAACGCCGTCCACCTCGATGCCGACGCGCGCGGGACGGTACGCGCCGAGCGCCGCCAGCACGGCGAACGGGTAAGCCAATGCGCCGAGTCCCAGCGCATTCATGCTCCGCTTCCACTGCGCCCGATTCGCGATGCGGCCCACCTCCCCGTCGAAGCCGGCGCCGAACGAATTGACGAACGGCCGCCCGTTCGCGCGCCCCACGTCGATCGCGACCGTATGCCCGGCGATCAACGCGTCGACCGCTTCCGACGGGCCGGCGGGCAGGCGAAGGCAACGGGCGAAGTCGTTGCCGGACCCCGCGGGGATATGACCGAGCGGCACATTCGACCCGAGGAGGCCGGCGACGACCTCATGAACCGTACCGTCGCCGCCGACCGCGACGATCGACGCATAACCGCCGTCCCTCGCCATTCGCTGCGCGAGCGCCGTCGCATGGCCGGACGACGACGTCGCCGCGGCCGCATACCGGACGCCGCGCCGCGAAAGCTCCCGCTCGACCGCCGCCCAAACCTTCGCTCCGCGGCCGCTGCCGGAAGCGCCGTTTACGATGAATGCCAGCCTCTCCGTCATGGCGTCCCTCCGCCGTCCTAAACGATGATGTTGATGTCGAACTCGCCGATGCGGTCCACCCGAAGCGGAATGCTGACGGCCTTCTTGCCCGTATCGATCGTCGTGTCCTCCACCAGCTTCGGCGGAGTAATGTCCACGGTAATGCCGTTGTGATACAGCATTGTGCTGGCGTTGCCGCTGATCATATTGCCGAGCTCCGCGACCGCGCTGCGGCACATGTCGTCGACCTCCGTAACGACATACCCGCCAAGCATCGTCGACACCATATTCATCGCCATGCGGTCCGGGAAGCCGAACAAGATTTCCTTCTCCACCTGTCCATGAATCCGAATTTTCAACCAAACGTAATTGTCCGCGAATTGAATTTCTTTCATATGAAGTTTTCCTACGGTCGGCTTCACCTGGATAATCGTTTCGATGACTTGTACGGATGATGTCAGGAACGGGTTAATCAGTTCGGCCTGCAAGTCGGCATCCCCCTCTATGTCCTCGAATCGGAAAAGAAAAATGAACGCCCGCATCCACGGGCGTCCATTCGAAAACGAACGATCGTCTCCGAACTTTCGGCAACCCAGCTGCCTTAGTAGTCCCTTAGGCCTGTGGCTTTGCGCCCCTACCTTTCGATAGGTTTGCCTTTATCGATTTTGAAGACTAGTAATATATGCATATTTTAACACATGAAATCGATATCGCACTACATGAATTTATCGAATTCGTGGAAATGTTTGCGGATTCGACATGCTTACTTCTTATGTGCGGCGATCCGATCGATTCCCCTTACGACGCCTAGCAGCCCTACGCACAACGCGAAGGCGATCGCTTCCAGCTGCAGCAGATACCAAGGCCACGGCGCCAGCACGTCAAGCAGCGAGCCCGTCGGCGGCTTGCGGGCGACGAACATGAAGTTTTCCCCGGTCGCCGCATTGACGATCCCCGCCGCGCCGGCGAACGCGTTCAACCATAGGAGCGCTTTAAAGACCGATTTCGCCGTCGGCCGAAACCCGTCCACGGCGGTGAGAAATACCGATGCGGCGATAATCGCGATATGGGCGAGAAAGAAATGGAAATAGCGGAAATCGGGAAAGCCGACCGTCAAATAGGGGGTAGCCAGCGCCTGCATCGCGCCTAAAATTCCTAAAAAAAACGAGACCTCGTACGCCCTTCGGCTGCGCGCCGCCACCGCGTACGCCGATACCCATACCATTAACGTACATAACTGGAAGGGCAGCGCATACCAGCCCCAAGCGTCCCGAACCGTGTACGATCCGTACAACGCCAGCTCCGAACCGATCAGCGCCGCAGCCAGCGTATACCGCGCGATGCGGTTCGGGACGGGCCGGCGAAGGGCGGCGCGGAAGACGATCAAGGCGGCGACGACCGCGGCGCAGGCGAACAAACCCCAAAGATGCTCTCCGGATAAAAACGCGAACGGCTCGTTCAATCGGATTTCCCCTCTCTTTCGCGAATGCGAAAGGAGCGTTCCGCTGCGGCGCGGAACGCTCCACTCTCTTGCTTCCTCGTCGATTCAATACTTCTTGTCCGGGCCGAGCCGATTGACGGCCGGCGGCTCGCCCTTCAAATAGAACTCTAGGTTCCTTACGAAAATGTCGACCGCTCGTTCCGCGTATTTCTCCGTCGAACCGGCCGAGTGCGGCGTAACGATGACGTTATCCATCGACCACAGCGGGTGATCCTGCGGCAGCGGCTCCTCTTCGAATACGTCCAGACCCGCGCCCGCGATGCTTCCCTCGCGCAGCGCGGCGAGCAACGCCTCCGTATCGACGGCGGCGCCTCGGCTGACGTTGACGAAGAACGCCGTCGGCTTCATCGCTTCGAATTCGGCGGCCCCGAACAGATGCTTCGTCTCCTCCGTCGAGGGGACGAGAGAGACGACGTAGTCGCAGGCCGGCAGCATCTCGCGCAGTCCGCCGGGACCGTACATCTCGTCGACGTACGGCGCGGGCGCCCCGGATCTGCGCATGCCGAGCACTCGCATCCCGAACGCCTTCCCAAGGCGCGCCGTCTCCTCCCCGATCGCTCCAACGCCGACGATGCCGAGCGTACGGCCGTGGAGTTCGAGCTTCAGGCCGCCGTGATCCCATTTCCGCTCGGCTTGATTCCGGATATAGACGTGCAAATTTCTCGTGAACGCCAGCAGCAAGGCGAAGATGCTCTCGGAGATCGGGTAGGCGTGCACCCCATTCGCGCTGGTCAGGACGATGCCACGCTCCAAATATCGATCGACCTCCAAGTGGTCCATGCCGGCGCTCCAGCTTTGCAGCCATCTCGCTTTGGAATCGTCGGACAGGACGACCCGTTCCAGCCCGCTCCTCCAGCCGACGACGATCTCGGCATCGCGCACGGCATCGTCGGTCGCCTCTTCGCCGAACGCGACGTTCCACCCCGCCGCGGCCTCGCGAATGCGGGAACGCTCCTTCTCCCTCAATTTGGGCAATACGGCGATGCTGCGCATGCTCCATCGCTCCTTCCCTATTCGTGAAAAATCCCTTGGACGGGAACCGCCCAAGGGAATATCGGATTACACGCGAACGTCCAAAACCTTCCCTAACGTCGGGTGCGGCGCGGGAGCCGCGGGCTGCGCGGTGGCGAGTACGGATAACATCTGCGCGGCGTTGGCTTCCGCCGTCTCCTTCACCTTGCCGTACAGCGCGAGAGAGACGTCCCGCCTCAGCATTACGGTCTCGAGCGAAAGCTCCATCATTTCCCTCCTCCCAAATTAACGACTCTATTATACCCGACTAGGATATGGGAATCAATGGCGATCGGCGGGGGCGTACCTAGACCGGAGATGGTTGCCATGGCGAATCTTTCATCTGGTATAATAGCCCTATTCCTATTTATAGAAACAGGTGAACAACCATGTCGAACGCAGCCTCCCCGGGACCGTCTTACCGCCCCCCCGTCCCCGCGAAGAGACGAAAAAACCGCCGCACGCTGCGGGGGCGCATCGCCCGCAATATGCACTTTTTGTCCTTAATTAATTTATTCCTGTTTTGCTGCGTGCTGATGTACTTATTGACCGGCGTCTTTCGCCCGATCAGCTATTCGGTGTCGAGCTACTTCGCAAAGTCGATCGCGGACGATCTCGCCTCCCCGATGGCGCTGCGGTATTTCGGCGTCTCCTCGCTCTCCGAGCTCGACCCGCAGGATCCGGAGGTCGACGCCTGGATCCGCGAGACCATCGACAAAGTCACAAAGTACGGGCAGCTCCCCTGGGCTGTCGAATTTACGCTCGAGGGCGACAAGCTGGAGGGACGCCCCGTGCAGGAAGACGTCGTATACGTCGAACTTACCCTGAACGGCGCCCGCCCCTACGACAATCTTCCGCGAATGGCCAAGATGGAAGACCCCGACGTTCGCAAGCTCATCGAATATTACAAGACCGAATCGCGTCACCCGATCGTGGACGAAGCGACCGGAGCGGAAATCGGGTCGATCATGGTCGGGATCAATCCGACCATCCCCCTAGCGCTCACGATCGGGCTCGGCCTCGCCATGCTCGCGCTCCTCCTCGCCGCGCTGTTGATTACGAAGCTGATCGGCAAGCTTCTTGCGGTGCCGTTGATCGCCCCGATCACGCAGCTGGAGCAGAAGGTCAAGGCCATCGCCGAAGGCGACTTCGAAGCGACGCTGGACGCCAAGATCGAACTCAAGCGGCCGCTTCGGGAAATCGAATCGCTGATGGACTCGACGAACCGCATTATGGAAAACATGCAGCGGTACGCCGAGCAGCTCCAGCAGCAGAAGGCGACCGTCGAAGAGCAGAACGACGAGCTCGAAGCGCAAAACGACGAGCTCGTCCGTTCGAAGGCCCGGCTGCAGGAGGCGCAAGCGCTGCTCACCGAGCGCGAGCGCAGCGTGCGCAACTTGCTCGACAACGCGAAGCAAGGCTTCCTGACCTTCGGGCCGGACTTGCTCGTGGACGACGAATATAGCCGGGAATGCGAGCGCTTGTACGGAGGTCCGATCGCAGGCCGCTCGTTCCCGGAGATGCTCGCCCCCTTCGACGAGGAGCAGCGGCTGTTCGTCGAGCGGCTTCTGCGCAAGCTGTTCGACGAACGCGACCCCGGCAAGCGGCAAGTGCTGCTGCCGCTGCTGCCGGAGGAGACGAAGCTCGGCGCGACGTATGTGCAGATCGAATACGCCATGATCGCCGACCGCAAGGAGAACGGCGAGACGACGGAAACCTGCATGGCGATCCTGACCGACATTACCGAGAAGCGGCACCTGCAAAGCCGCATGGAACAAGAGCGCAATACGCTGCAGACGGTCGTCAAGGTCGTCGTCGATTATAACGCGTATGCCTCTCTCGTCCGCGCGTTCGGCGAATGGTGCGCCATGCCTTTCGGGGCCGACATCCGGGAGGACGGCATGAAGGCGGCGCTGTTCGACCTGTTTCGCGTAGTGCATACGTTCAAGGGCAGCTTCGCTCAAATCGGCATGACGCGGCTCGCGGATCGGCTCCACGAGGTGGAGTCGATCATCTCGGGCTGGAGCAAGCGTCCGGTCCCGCCGACCGCCGAAGCCGTCATTGCCGGACTCGAGGAGCTGCGCATGCCGGCATGGCTGGAGGAGGAGCAAGCCGTGCTTCGAGGCGTGCTCGGAGATGCGTTCTTCGAGCAGGACGAAGTGCTGCTCGTTGACCGCGCGAAGCTCGTCGAGCTCGAACGCATGCTGATGGCGACGCTCTCGCCTGCGGATTGCAAGCTGCTCCTGCCGGAGCTGCGGAAAATACGCTTTAAGCCGTTCCGAGAGCTTCTAGCCTCCTACCCGGGCTACGTCGAAGGTCTTGCGGAGCGGTTCGACAAGATGATTCGCCCGTTCGAGATTGAAGGCGGCGACTTCCCGGTCGACGGCGAGACGTATTTGCCGCTCGCCCGCTCGCTCGTCCATGTGTTCCGCAACGCCGTCGACCACGGCCTCGAGTCGCCGGACGAACGCGCCGCCCTCGGCAAGGAAGAATACGGCTCGATCCGTTGCGCGGTTGCGCTCGAAGGAGACGCCGTCCGCATCGATATTCGCGACGACGGCCGCGGCATCGACGCGGACAAGCTCGTCCGCAAGGCGGTGGAGCAAGGGGCCCTCGACGAGGAGACCGCCGCCTCGCTCGCCCCGGAAGCGGCGCTCGAGCTCGTCTTCCTCGGCGAGCTCTCGTCCAAGGACGAGGTCACGGAATGGTCCGGGCGGGGCGTCGGCCTCTCCTCTTTGCGGTACGAGGCCGAGCGGCTCGGCGGATCGGTGACCGTCGCTTCGACGCCGGGCGCCGGCACCGTCTTTTCCGTGACGCTGCCTTACGAATCGCTGAGCGACGTTCCGGCCGTCACCCCCTCCGCCCTGCTTCTTCCGATCGCCGAGACGGCTTCCGCTTTCTTCGCGGAAGCGGCGGGCTTGACGTTCCGGGCGAACGGCGACGTACGCGCCGAAACCGGAGGCAAGATGGCGCTGATGAACTTCTCGACGTTCATGTCGGTGAAGGGCGCCTGCAACGGCTTGTTCGTCCTCACGATGGACGAAGCGACGTCGAGCGAGCTGACGAGACGGCTCGCGTACGGAGCGCTCACGCCGGAGGAAACAAGCGTGTATATGGAAGACACGCTGGCGGAGGCCGCCAACATCGTGCTCGGCAATTCGCTCCGGCGCATGGAAGCGTTGGAAGCGTACCTATCGATCGACCCGCCGATCACCGTATTCACCCAAGGCGCTTCCATGAAGGCGGCGGAATCGGATATGTGGTCCATTGAACTGACGGGCGCGAGCGGCGCCGTCGCGATCGGCTTCATCAAAATGTAAACTTACGGACAAGGACGGGATGCATAACCATGGCGACGATTTTAATCGTAGACGATTCGATATTAATGCGGCGGAATTTGAGAATGATGCTGACGGAGGCCGGGCACGAGATCGTCGGGGAAGCCTCGAACGGCATCGAGGCGTATAAAGAATACGTGAAGACGATGCCGGACATCGTCACGATGGATATTACGATGCCGGTGATGAGCGGCATCGATGCGGTCAAAAAAATTATCGCCTCTTACCCGGAGGCGAACATCGTCATGATCAGCGCGCTGGACCAGCGCAGCATGGTATTCGACGCGATTCAAAACGGCGCGAAGCACTACATCTTAAAACCGATCACCGCGGAGAAGGTGCTGCACACGATCAACGAAGTGCTTCACCAGGAGACGGCCGCGGAGGAAGCGGCGGCCGGCCGCGACAGCTCCGCCGGCGGCGCCGCCGGCACGACGGCTCCGGCCGTCCCTCCGTTCGAAATAACGAACAAGAACGGCGTCTTCGTCGTTGCGCTGCGTCCTTCGATCGGTCCCGCGGAATGGGACGCGATCGGCGGCGCCGTTGCCGGCTTCCAATACATAAAGCCGCTTAAGGTCGTCTTTCACTTCGCCGAACCGGAAGGTTTCGACGATGAAGCGCTATCCCGCGTCGCCGGCTTCGTGAAGCTCGTGCTGAACGCCGGCGGCGCCGCGCGCACGGTTTCGGCCGGCAAAGTGTTGAACGCGCGGCTGAAGACGCTCGACCCGGATTTATTCTCTACGATTTATACTGAGCTTTCCCAGATCGTCATATGAACGAAGGGCATGCGAACGCGGCCGAGCGGCGTTTCGTTCCCCGGGAGCTGCTCACGTATTTGAAAAAGGAATCCATCGACGAGCTGCGGCTCGACGATCACGTCCGGCTCGACATGACGGTGTTATTTTCGGATATTCGCTCGTTCACGACGCTGTCCGAACGGTTGACGCCGGAGGAGACGTTTCGGTTCTTAAATTCCTACCTGTCCCGCATGGAGCCGAGCGTCGAGGCGTTCGGCGGCTTTATCGACAAATTCATCGGCGACTCGATAATGGCGTTGTTCGGCAAGAGCGCGGACGACGCGGTTCGCGCCTCTCTCCATATGCTCGCCGCGCTTCGCGAATACAATCTGGGGCGGCTGCGAGCCGGCTACGAGCCGATTCGCATCGGGATCGGGCTCAACAGCGGTCCGCTGCTGCTCGGCGTCGTCGGCGGGGAGCGCCGGCTGCAAGGCACCGTCATCGGCGACGCCGTTAACGTCGCCTCGCGCGTGGAAGCGTTGAATAAGGCGTACGGTACGACGCTGCTGCTCACCGGCCATACGGTGGACCGGTTGGAGGATCCGAGCCGCTACGCGATGCGCCGCATCGCCACCGTCCAAATCCGCGGCCGGCGGCGCGAGGAGCGCATTTACGAGCTGTTCGAGGCCGATGCGCCGGACATATTCGAGCGGAAGGCCCGCACCAAAGCTGTATTCGAACAGGCGCTCCGCCGATACGAGGAAGGCGCGTACGCGGAGGCAAAGCTGCTGTTCCGGGACGTATCGGACGCCAATCGGTTCGACCTCGTCAGCCGCGCTTACCTGGCCCGATGCGACGCGCCGCCGCCCGGCCCCGCCGCCGAGCCGGAACGCGACCCGGACATCGGCGCGGCGCTGAAGCGGAACGAGCGCCGGTTGGACGAATGGATCGGCGCGAGCGGCGACGGCGGGAACGGCCGCCGGGCGTCCGCTGCGCTCGAGGAGCGCGGCGAGCCGCCGGAGCTGCTGCTCCGACTGCTCGAAGCGTCTCGCATTTATTTCTCCCATCACCTCGGCCTGCAGGTCGATCCAGATCGCTGGGCGGACGTCAAGCCTGTCTGGACCCGTTCCGCGCCGCTGCTCGACATGACCGCCTGCGTCTTCCTCGACGGCGCGATCGGCGGCGGGCTGCTTGTCTCGATCGATATCGAAGGCGCGCTCCTTCTGCTTCACCGCATGAGCTTCGAAGGCTGGTCGGCGGAGGAAGAAATGCCGCTGCTCATGGACGCGCTGGGCGAAGCGCTCAATATCGTCTCCGGCAACAGCCTCCGCATGTTTCAACATTACGCGGATTTCGTAACGATCGACCCGCCCGTCGTTCGGCGTACGTTCCGCAGCGAACTCCGGCCGCCAGAAGGAGTCTGGTCGTGCGAGACGCCGCTCGGCGAAGGCTCGATCCGGTGGTTCGCGGCATTGTAGCGCGTGCGCGCCGCACCGCGCCGCATCGCGTCGCATTGCATCGCACCGCGCAAAAATACCCCGCCCGTAGGTCGGGCAGGGTATTCGACGGCTATCGTTGCTCGTTAGGAGTGGGCTTCGTCCTTCACTTCGCTGCGGAACTTCTCGACCGCCGCTTGACGGCGCTCGTTCTTCTCGAGCAGCGTCTCCATTTCGCTCGTCGGAATTTCGTCCCCGAATTCCTCTAAATACTCTTCGGTCGCATGCTTTTTCTTCAGCGTGTTTTGAATCGCCTTCTGCAGGTGCGGCACGTTGTCCGCCCGGTTGTCCGGCTTCGCCATAATGTGGTATCCCTCCTTTCCCCAGCGACGTTAGTATGCGTCATTCGGGAACGGCTTCATACAAATGGATCTTCCAGGCGGAATCCTCGTCGTCGAACGTCCGAAGCCGCCGCAAGCCGATCGCTTCGGCGTTCGCGATCGGAACGGCGGAAAAGAGGTACCGCCCGCCGAGGCGGCGGAACGCGGCGATGTCGAACTCCAAGCGTCGGATCGTCTTCTTCGACGTTTTCCGGTAGTCGTATTTTTTCCCCAGCTCGTCGACGAATAGATAGCACCGCCCACCCCATGTGTCGAAATAGGTCCGAAGCTTCCGGTTCTTCTCCAGCTCCTTCGCGATAATGTCCCGGAACGCGTGCTTGTACGCCAGCGGGTAAAAATTGTTGTACGTATCCACCGTGTAGAAGCCGTTAAATTGCGCGATCGCCGGATGCAGGCCGACGCTGCCGACGCGGTAGCCCGACTGCGGCTCGCCGATATAGGCGGCGATGGCGGCGAATTGGCGCTCGGCGTAAAATTCCCGAAACGACGGCTTGTCCCGATACACAACCTCTTCGTTCGCGAACAATAGGATGACGGTCTGCAGGAGGAGACCCGCGACGACGAGCGTTCGCCCCTTGCGTCCCCCGCGGTTCCAAAACAGCGAGCAGGCCAGCGCGAAGGCGACGTAGATAACGAGCGGCCGAAGGAAATGGAATCGCGCGAAGTTGAACGTATTGAGCAGCCCGAACCGCTCCTTCAGCGGCTGCCACGCTTCGTGAAACCAAAAGGCGTACCAGATCGAAAGCGCCGCGGATAATGCCAGCAGCGGCAGCAGCCATCGCCCGGCCGTCCCCTCTCGCCAGGACCGGTCCGAGGCGGCCAGCATCGAAGCGATCCACGTCATCGGCAGAACGACGACCGTATGAAGCGTCTGCACATGGTTGTGGCCGAGCACGAAATTCTTGAAAGCCAGCCGCACGCTGCGCCAGAGGGGCAGCTTCGACGAGACGAATTCGTCGCGGCTTGTCGGCGCGTCGGACAGCACCAACGACAACACGAGCCGATATTCGATGCCGAGATAAATGAGCGTCATCAGCGCCAAGCCGGCAAGCAGCCTGCCGTTCCATCGCCGCCGGACGATCGCTTCCCATGCCCAAAACAAAAACATGCCCGCGAGGAAAAAGAAAAAGCCGAGCACGAAGCTCGAGTAGAGTGGCAATGCCGCGATCGTCGCCCAGTGCCGCTTCCTTGCCGTGCCTGCGCGCAGATGGAGGAACGCCCATAGCGCGAGCGGCTGCCCGAGCGTGCTCAGCATGCCGGACGGCCAAAACGGCGTCATCGCGAAGACGAGCGCGACGCCGACGCGAATCCACGTTTCGTCGGCTTTCTTCACGAAGTGATCGCGAAGCAGTAGATACATGCCTAGGAAGGCGAACGCCCGGACGATAGCCTGGCTGATCGCGTAGGCGAGCATCGGGGGGAACGCCGCGTGCAGCGCCACGAGCAGGCTGAATTCCGTGCCGAAGGCGCCTCTCGGCAGCCCGCCGATTACTTGAGGGATCGTCGCGTCGACGGCGCCGAACCATTCCCCGCTGCGCACGAGCATGCGGTACCACGCGATATTCGAATCGAGATTATCGTGCACTCGAATATGCGCATTCTCCCCAAGCAAGAAGAGCGGCAAGACGTACGCCGCCACAACCGCCGCCGCCGCAAGCAGAACGATGCGCTCGCTTCTCCCCCGCCCCGCGGAAACATTCTTTTGCATGTCGAACCCTCCGGCCGAATCCTATGTTTTTACATAGTATCCCAAGGAAGGAAGCGGAATATTTTCCGGTGCCTCCGCGCACGATAACGTCTGTCATTTTCCCAAAGATCAGGGGGCGCGATGGTTGAAACAAAACGGATTTCTTTATTTTTCGTTATCGGCGATCTGGCTTAAATCTTACGCGGCGCAACGCCTTTGCTTCTCCCTCCCGGTGGCCGGGTGGAAGCAGGAGCTGCTCATGCTCGTCAATCCGATGGCGTCGGTGCTGATCGTCGGGCTGCTCGCCATGCTGCTGTCCCCGAAGCGGCTCCGGTTCGCGCTCGTGGCCGCCGCCTTCTTAACGTCTGCCGTATTGTACGCCGACCTGATTTTTTACCGGTTCTTTTCCGATTTCATCACGCTGCCCGTATTGCTGCTGTCGGATCATATGAGCGATCTTCGCGCAAGCGTGTTCGGATTGATGCAGCCGTCGGATCCGTTGCTCTTTGCGGACGGCGCGTTGATCGCGATCGTCGGCTGGCGCCGTCGGCAAACCGTCGTCCCTTGGTCGAGGTTGAAGTCGATCGCCGCCGCGGCCGCCGCGTTGTCCCTGCTGTCCATAAACTATTCGATGGCCGTCAGCATTCGTCCCGAGCTGTTGACGAGGGCGTTCGATCGGCAAATCTTAGTGCGCAGCATCGGCACGTACAATTACCATGTTTACGACGCTGTGCTGAATGCCCGGATGGGCAGCCGGAAAGCGCTTGCCCGAGAATCGGATTTCGAACGGGCGGCCGATTATTTCGCTTCGCTGCCGCCCGATGCGGTCGATACGTCGACGTTCGGTATCGCCCGGGGGCGCAACGTCTTCCTGATTTCGCTGGAATCGCTGCAAAGCTTCATGCTGGACCGGCGGATCGGCGGCGCGGAGACGACGCCGTTCCTCAACGCGCTGCGCAAAGAAAGCTTCTCGTTTCGCAATTTTTACCATCAGACGGCCCAAGGGAAGACGTCCGACGCCGAATTCCTGATCGATACGTCGTTGTTTCCGCTTCCGACCGGAGCGGTGTTCTTTACGCACGCGCAGAACGAGTACCGCTCGCTGCCGAAGCAGCTGAAGCGGCACGGTTATTCGCCCGTCGCCTTCCATGCGAACGATCCTTCGTTTTGGAATCGGGGACGCATGTATACGGCCTTGGGTTACGATAAGTTTTACTCGGTAGAACGGTACGCCGTCGACGCTTCGAATTCGATCGGCTGGGGCCTCAGCGACGAAGCCTTCTTCGAGCAGAGCGTCGAGATGGCGAAGCATCTGCCGCGCCCCTTCTTCGCGAAGCTCATTACGCTGACGAATCATTACCCGTTCGAGATCGACGAAGCGCATCGGATGGTGCCGGAATATACGTCCAAATCGAAAACGTTGAATCGATACATTCCGACGGTGAGGTATTTAGACGCGGCCGTGGAGCGATTTTTCGAGGAGGTGAAGGCGGCGGGGTTATACGAGTCTTCGGTCTTCGTGCTTTACGGGGATCATTACGGCATCTCGCCGAAGCATAACAAATCGATGGCGCAGCTGCTCGGCAAGGAGCGCATCACGCCGTTCGACTCGGTGCAGCTCCAGCGCGTGCCGCTCCTGATTCATATTCCCGGCGTGCCGGGGCGCGAATTGCATACCGTCTCCGGGCAAATCGATCTTTACCCGACGCTGCTGCATCTGCTCGGCATTCAGCCGGAAGACCCTTATTACTTCGGTCGAGATTTGTTCGCGGCCGGCCGCCCCGAATTCGTCGTCTTCCGGGACGGCAGCTTCGCGACGGACGAACTGGTATATACGAAGAGCGGGTGTTACGCGCGCGAAACCGGGGAGCGCATCGACGCTGCGGCCTGCGAGCCGTATAAGCGGGCGGCCGTCGAACGGCTCACGATGTCCGACTCGATCATCTACGGCGATCTCCTGCGATTTTATTACGAACCGGCGCGCAAGCTGTAAGCCGCCGCCCGGTTCAGCGTATCCTCCAGATCCTCGATCGGAACCGGCCGGCCGAGACGATACCCCTGCAGCCAAGGACAGCCGAGGCGTCGCAACGCTTGGAATTGGGCATCCGACTCGACGCCCTCCCCTACGACGGCAAGGCGCAGCTTGCGACACATCTCCAGCAGGCTCTCGACGACCGCCCGGCTCCGCTCGTCGTGCGGCAACGCTTCGACGAACATGCGATCGAGCTTGACTTTCTGAACCGGCAGCTTCAGCAGGAGACCGAGCGTGGAATAGCCATAGCCGAAATCGTCCAGCGCGAACGTAACGCCTTGCTCCCTGAGACGCCCGATTTGCGGGGCGATCGCGTCGACGTCGTAGAGGCTGATCCGCTCGTTCAGCTCGAATTCCAGCCGCTCGGCCGGAAACCCCGTCGCTTCCAGGACGCCTTCGACGAGCGCCGGGAAATCGGGTCGACGCAGCGCCAGCGCATCGCAGTTGACGGCAAGCTTCGCGACGCGCCGCCTCCAATCGCGCAGCCCTTGCAAGCTTCTGCACGCATTCCGGAGCGTCTGCAGGTCCAGCTCGACCAAGTAGCCCGACTGAATAGCATGCGGCAGGAACGCGCCCGGTCCGACGACGCCCATCTCGGGGTGGCGCAGCCGAATCAACGCTTCGACCGCCGTCTCCGCGGTTTCCGTATGCACGATCGGCTGGTATAGCACTTCAAAGCTGTTGTATTTCACGCCGCGGCGGAACCCGGTCTCCGAAATCAATCCCTCGAACCGCACCTCGTACGCGGCAATGCCTTCTTTGCCGTTCTTCTTGATTTGATACATTGCGGCGTCGGCATGCAACATATGATCGGCGAACGTCGCTCCCTCCAGGCTGATCCCCATGCTGACGGTCACCTGCATGGAATGGCCCGACACGTCGAACGGCATCGTCAGCTGTTCGTACACCGACGCGGCGAACGACGACACATGACTTTCGCTTCGGCGAAACAACAGGACGACGAATTCGTCGCCGGCATAACGCGCCGCGATCCCGACGCCCCTCGCCGCCTGACGAAGCCTCTCCGCGAAACGGACGAGGAACGCGTCGCCGAACGCTCGTCCGTACGTCTCGTTCACGCGCTTGCACCGGTCGATATCGATAAATACGGCGGACATGGGCGCGTCGGCGGAGAGATGCTCGTAAAACATCTCGAGATAGGTGCGATTATATAAGCCGGTCAGCTCGTCGGTATATGCGCTGTCCTCCAAGTCGATCAGCGTCCCGAGAAACAAGGCCGCTTGTTCGACGTGCCGCAAGGCCGACGGTTCTAACCGATTCGGCCGATCCAAGGCGCAGATCGTCCCGTATCGGCTTCCGTCCCTTCGATACACGGGGACGCCCAAGAAGCTCCGGGGACCGAGCGCGTCCGTCACCTCGAGGTGCATCGTCGTCGGCTCGGCCGCGGTATCCGGGATATAAACGGGACCGTCCCTGTCGCATACGATTTTGCAATACGTTCGCTCGAACCGCAGCGCTCCCCCTTCGTTCACAAGGGGTTCGTCCCGATTCCACGCGCTGACGATCCAATTGGTGCGCGTATCGTTCTCCGCAAGGAACAACGCGTTCGCATCGAGCGTTTCGCCGAGATGCTTGAAGATGACTTGCGAGGCTTCGTATAAGATTTGAACCTGCTTCAACGCTGCTCCACCTCTGCCGACAATGACTGACTCATTTTGACATTATTCGACATACCTAGCAGAAATCCTTCCGTTTCCCCCGTTAATTTTCCATTGGACAATTTTTTCGCGTAAAAAAGCCGTCCCTGGTCACGACCCATGACCGGGGACGGCTCCTCCGTTACGTTACGTTTCGGGCAAGGAAAGGCGCAGCTTTCTTAAAATGGTACCGAACAAGGACGGCGGCGGCGCGGTGAAGGCGCGGCCGTCCGGCAGGACGAGCTTCCAGGCGTGCAGCAATTGATGATTCACGCCTTCATACGGTCGGCCTCCGTATTTCACGTCCCCGAGCAGCGGATGGCCGAGGCTTTGGAGATGCGAACGAATTTGGTGCGTGCGACCGCTCTCCAGCTCAATCTCGACCAGCGTATACCCATTTGCCGTTTGCAGCGCCTCGTACCGGGTCGTCGCTTCCATCGCCTCCTCCTTCGCGGAGACGACGGTTCGGTTCGAACGCGAATCCCGCTCCAGCTTCGCGGAAATCGTCCCTCCGCCGTGCAGTGCGCCCTGCACGATCGTCACGTAATACTTCCCGATTTCTCGCCGCTGCACCCACTGGTTCAGCCGGTGCAGCATGCCCGCCGTCTTGCCGACGAGGACGAGTCCGCTTGTGTTCCGGTCGAGCCGATTGGCGGTAGCCGGCAAGAATAGACGACTGTCGAGAGCATCCTTCCGATACAAGTAGGCGTGTACACGCGTGATCAGCGTGTCCTTCTGCTCCGTCTGATCGGGGTGCGTCAATACCCCCGCCGGCTTGTTGACGACGAGCAGTTCGTCGTCTTCGTATACGACGTCGATGTCCGCTTTCACGCCGATGAATTTCGCCTTCCGCTCGGCGCCCGCGGACGCCGCGAACGTCTCCTCGTCGACGAAGATCGTCAGCTCGTCGCCCGCGGACATCTCGTAATTTTGTTTCTTGCGCTTGCCGTTCACGCGCACCTTGCCTTGGTCGATCATCTTAAAAATTTGTCCGAGCGGATAGTTCGGCATAAGCGTGCATAGGTAACGATGCAGCCGCTTCCCGCTTTCCGACGGGGTGACGGTTCGAGTAATCATAAGCGCCTTCCTTACGATGGATTTGTTCCTATTATACCCATCGCCCCGTCGGAAGCATAGCGCCCGCGATCAGCCCTCTAAGAAACGGATTTCTTCCTCCGTCAGCTCCAGGCGGCTCGCGTCCCGGCACGAATGGAGCTCGTCGAGATTCGCCGGCCCGATCAAGGCGCACGTCGGGAACGGCTGATTCAAGACGTAGGCGAGCGCGATCTGAATCGTCGTTACGCCCTTGCGCTGCGCCAATTCGCTTGCCCGGCGCTGCCGCGCCCAGTTGTCGTCGCTGTAAAAGACGCGCACGAGGTCCGCGTTTTCCCGATTGTCGGGGGTATATCTTCCGGAAAAGAATCCCCTCGCCTGGGACGACCAGGACAAGAGCGGCAGCTTCGTATCCCGATGCCAGGCCCACGTCTCGTCGTCGACCGAGACGCAGCCCGCCCAGAACGGCTCGTTCGCCCGCGCCAAGCTGAAATTCGGGCTGCTGAAGCTGAAGCCGACGAGTCCGTGGGCGGACGCGTAATCGTTCGCTTCCTGCAGCCTGGCGTACGACCAATTCGAAGCGCCGATGGCGCGCACGCGTCCCGCTTCGATATGCGCGTTGAGCGCCTCGAGAATCGGCCCGACCTCGACCGTCGGGTCGTCGCGGTGCAGCGCGTAGAGGTCTACATAATCGAGCTGCAGCGTCTCGAGGCTTCTATCGAGATCGTCGTCGATCGCCTTCTTGTTGACCCGCGGACCGTTCGCGTCGTGATGCGCCCCTTTCGTCCAGACGTTCACGCGCTCTCGGTTGCCGCGCTCCCGAATCCAAAGTCCGAGCGCCTCCTCGCTCTGACCGCCCGCATAGATGCGAGCCGTATCGAACGTCGTGCCGCCGATAGCCGTGAATTCGTCCATAATCGGCGCGATGCGTTCCATCAGCTCCGGCTTGAAATAGTCGGTGCCGAGAATGAGTCGAGATACCTCGCGTTCCACGCCGGGCAACCGAATCGAATCGATCGTGCTTGCTTGCTCCGCCATATCGTCAGCCTCCTCGTGAATTACAATACTACGCGCGTCCGCTCCCGAGCGGACTTCAAGCACGCGTCGACGACGCGCATGTTGTTTACGGCGTCCTGCGGCGAGAACGGCAGCGAAGCCTCGCCTCGCACCGCGCGGCCGAAGGCGTCCGCCTGCAGCGAATACGTATTGAGCGTCGGCATCTCCAGCTCCGTCCGCTCGCCTTTCTTATGGACGACGATCTGCTGCGGCCCGATGAAGGCGTGCGGCACCTCGATTCTTCCGGCCGTGCCGAGAATTTCTAGCGTATTGCGAAATTCCGCCCACATGCCGCAATCGAACGTGAGCGAGACGTCGTTCGGAAACTCGACGAGTCCGGACGCCATCATGTCGACGTCCCCGTGCTCGGCCGAAAACAACGCGCGGCACGTCGCGGCTTCCGGCTCGAGCCCCGTCACGAGGCGAGCGGCCGAAATCGGGTACACGCCTACGTCGTAAATCGAACCACCGCCCCACTCCTTCACGAAGCGGACGTTGCCCTTGTTCGCGGCGCCGTTGAACGTGAACGCCCCGTGAATGCCGCGCAGCTCCCCGATGTCGCCGGCGGCGATCATCTCCCGAATTTTATCGTACCGCGGGTGCAGCCGGTACATGAACGCTTCGGCAAACAGGACGCCGGCGTCCGCGCACGCGTTCGCCATGCGCTCCGCTTCCGCCGCGTCGAGGGCGATCGGCTTCTCGCAAAGCACATGCTTTCCCGCTTCGGCCGCTCTCACGGTCCATTCGCAATGCAGATGGTTCGGCAGCGGAATGTACACCGCATCGATCTCGTCGTCCTCGAGCAGCGCTTCGTACGAAGAATACGCTTTCGGAATGTCGAGCCGCTCGGCCGTCTCCTTCGCCTTCGATTCGGTCCGGCTCGCGATCGCGGAGACGACGCCCGTCTCCGACCCGCGAATGCCGGGAATGACCGCCCGCTCGGCGATGCCGGCGCAGCCCAAGATGCCCCATCGAATTTTCCCTTCCATTTCGCACGCTCCCATCGAAGTGATCCTAATCTTTCTTGTGACGATATTCAAATTATAAGTAGAAAAAAACGAACAGGAAATAAAACATTTTTGAGGTTGGATAGCACAATATTCATATGTACGCAACAACAGGGCAACGCGGCCGAGCGCGGGCTCGGCGCTTGTCGCCCTGCAGGAAATAAGGTATGATGCTGTCACTTGGGAGGGATGAATCGATGGCGTTCGGCGTGACGAGGGAGCAGGTAACGGAGTGGAAAAGGCAAGTTTCCGAAGGGCGCATCGCCTTCTTGACGCACTACTGGATTCACCCGTCCTTCCCGGACGTGAAATCCGTTACGAAGGTCGGCTGCGCCGACATCGAGCGGCTGCGGGCCTGGGCCGTCTCTCATGGGCTGCCGCCTCAATACATCCATTATCGGGACCGATATCCGCACTACGATATTTTCGGGGAGCGTCAAGCGTATATTTTGCGGAAGGAAGGGCAATGGGAGCAGCTTCGAAAATTCGTTCCCGAGGCAATGGCGGAGCCTCACTCTTTGCCCCCTGCCGGCTCGAGCTCCCGCAGCCATCGCCAAACCGCTTCGGACGTCACCGACAAATTCGATTCCCCCGCCTCGTTCACGAACGGAGAGCGCGAACGGAAATAATCGCGGTGCCCGCCGATCAGCGCCAGGCGCGCCGTGTGAGCCGGCGGGCGTCCGAGCCAGCTCCCGAGCCTCGCGACGGGATCCCGGATGCGGCCGCGCGCGTCGGCGAGCGACCACGCGGCCGTTCTCGTCCGGAGGCTCTGCGGAACGGGCGTCTTCGGCGAACCGATCATCGCGACCGCACGAACCGGTATGCCGGTACGCGCAAGCGCCGCCGCGGCATGGACGGCCGCGACGCCGCCCCCGCTGTGCCCGAGCAGCGCGACCTCGACCGCCCCTTCCCTCGACGGCTCCCGCAGCCGAGCGGCCTCGGACGCCGCTCTCCTCCCGCCGAACGCCGGAAACAGCACGTCGACCGTTACCTCCGCCGCCTGCCGTATCCGCGGGAGCGTCCAATCGCCGTAAGGCATGACCGAATGTGCCGTCGCGCACCACCCCGCCCGTTCGCATCTGCGCCGCATCTCTTCCCGGAACTCGTCCATAAAATCCGGCGACGTAAAGACGCCGCCGAGCGTCAGCAGCGCCAGCCTACGGGAGTTCTCGTTCATAGCGCAACGCCTCCGCGATGCGGCTGCCGAGGGACGGATGCGTATACCGGAACCAATACGTCAACGCCGGCGGGTGAACGGCGGCGCGCGAGGAGCTCGCAAGCTTTTGGTATAACGTCACGGCCGCGTCGGCGTCGCCCGTAAGCGCGTACGCGAACCGATCCGCTTCGAGCTCGGCGTGCCGAGATACGGCGCTCGATATCGGCGTCGCCGCGAACGATAAGACGGAGACGACGAGCAGCATGAGCGGAAGTCCCGCCCAATCCGCGGGATGACGAACGAACAAGAACGCCCGCCACCTTTTCAATATCGCCCGGTATGCTTTGTTCCCGATCCACAGCAGAAGAAACATCGACGCGACGCCGCCGACGGCGCTCCATTGCAGATGATGCTTGACGTAATGAGCGACTTCATGCGCGGTGAGCACGACGATTTCGTCCGCGGTCAGCTTCTGCAGCGCCGTATCCCAGATCACGATGCGCAGCGACGGGCCGAAGCCGTCCACGTATGCGTTAATGGCGTTCGTCTTCTCCGAGTAATTCGCCTCGTATACGCGATCCGTCGGCACGCCCGCCTTCGATGTCATTTCCAAAACGGCATGCTCGAGCGCGGGGTCGGCCAACGGCTCGTACTTATAGAAAAGCGGATCGATCGCGAGCGGCCGGATCACCATCATAAACAACAGGAACGGAATGGACAGCAGCCAAAGCCGGAACCACCACGTCCCTCCTTTGCGCGCCAGCGCGAAGACGACCGCGCCGACGGCAAGCAGAAGTACGGTGTCCACGCCGAGCTGCACCCATTGATCGCGCCACCAGCCGCCGAAAGACAACGTCGAGACATCGTAATTTCGCGCGATCGAGTAGGATAACAGCCGAAGCGGCAAACCCAGCGCGAAGAGCGCCGCGGAGATGCCGGCGATATACAGCGGAAACCGAACGACGACGCTCGGCACCGCGGCCTTCAGACGCTGCGACAACGTGCGGGCATACCCGCTCGTTAGCAGCCAGAGCAGCATCCCCCACTCCCAAAGGGTACCGACGAAATACAACGAATCCCGCAGCATGGAGTACGACGACGCCCGCTCCGCGTCCGCTACGGACAAGAACGAGCGCGGGTCCGCCGCCGTACCTTCCGCCCATGCCGGAACCGGCTCTCGATAAGCGAGCCAGAAATACGCGAGGATCGCCGCGGTCGCGGCGAGGAAAAACAACATATACCTACGGAACGCGAGTACGCTCCGATTCGGCTGACGATTCGAGCTGCGCTGCGGCGTCCGATGCGGGCTTCGATGGTTGCTTCGATTCATAAGTTCCGTAACTCACCGCCTCTGTGGATTTACCCGAACCATTCGATCATCGCGATCATCGCGATCAAGCCGAGAATGAAGGAAAACGTCGAAGCGCTCTCATGGCCGTCGCCATGGCTCTCCGGAATGAGTTCTTTGTACACGATGAAAAGCATCGCTCCCGCCGCGAACGCGAGGCCGTAAGGCACTAAGTTCGATACGTAAGACGTTAAGAAGAATCCGATGAGTCCCGTTACGATTTCGACCGTGCCGGTCAGCGTGGCGATCAGGAACGCCGTGAACTTCTTCACCTTCTGCGTTACCAGGAACAAGGCGACGAGGAAGCCTTCCGGCGCGTTCTGCAGTCCGATCGCAAGCGCGATGAGCGGGCCGAGCCCGGCGCTCTCGCTGGCGTAGCTGACGCCGACGGACAGGCCTTCCGGCAAGTTGTGCAGCGTGATCGCGGTAATAATGAGCATGCTCTTCTGATCGAACTGAACGGTCGACGACTTCGCATGCGCGAGGTCGATATGCGGCATATTCCGTTCCATCAAGCTGAGGACGAGCGTACCCAGCAGGATGCCGATCGTGACGGTCATCAAATTCGAGTAATCGAGCGCGACGGGAATGAGGTTGAACATCGTCGCGGAAACCATGATGCCGGCGGTGAAGGCGAGCAATATGTCGCGCCAGCGGTGCGTAATCACCTTCATCGTCAAAATCGGCACCGCCCCGAGACCGGTCGCGAGCGCCGAGACGATGCTTCCGATGAGGACGTCTTGCATGCGGTTGCCTCCTAGGTGTTTCGATTCGTTTGCAGTCCGTTCGCTCCTATAGTACCATCGAAGATCATAGGTTGAAAATATGGAGGGACTGTACCTTGAACGTGCATGAAGCCATTACCGCCCATTCCCGGAAACAACATCTGCACCTTGTCGAATTCGAGCGCCTGGACGCGCTGCGGGAACAAGCGATCGAAGACGCCGTACGCAAATGCAGGAACGGGGAGCCGTTCGACGTAGACCGGATTAACGAAGCGACGGCGTTCATTAACGCGCACGCGAAGGAAGGAATTTCCCCCACTAGAAAATATGTTACGATCGAAATGGTGAAACAATTCGCTTTTTCTTCGTAAACCTCGCAAATAAATTGTAATCGTTACGATTAAACTCTGGTATAATGGGAGGGACGCGCCCTTGGCGCCCCTTCATCGATCGGAGGAAATCGAATGACGACGCATCCCGCCGTTCGCGGGGCCTTCGGCCTCGCCTCTCTCGTTTTGCTCAGCTTTTTTATCGTATTGCTCATGAATCCGGAGGCGCTTCGGTCGCTGCCGATCATGGAAAACCCGAACGTGCAGACGTTCAAGACGATGTTTGTCAGCATCACGCTCGAAGCGTTCCCGTTCATCTTGCTTGGCGTACTCGTCTCCTCTCTTATTCAAGTGTTCGTGCCGGAGTCTTTCATTCGCAGGCTCGTGCCCAAGCACCCGATCCTCGGCGCCGGCGCCGGCGCGTTGCTCGGATTCGTCTTTCCCGTTTGCGAATGCGGCATGGTACCCGTCGCGAGGCGTCTGATTCGCAAGGGCATGCCCGTATACGCGGCGGTCGCTTTTTTGCTCGCCGGCCCGATTTTAAATCCTGTGGTCTGGTCGGCGACGTACATGGCGTTCCGCTTCGAACCTGCGGTCTTGTACTCTCGCATGGGACTCGCCTTCGCCGTCGCCACGGTCGTCGCATTAGCGGTGTTTCGGTGGGTCCGTTACGATCCGATGAAGCCGGCCCCGGCGCATGCGCACGACCATTCGCACGACCATGCGCGCAAACACAATTCCGGGGGCGCCGGGAAGCTGCTCGATACGTTCGACCACGCGTCCGGCGAGTTTTTCGATATGGGCAAATACTTGATCTTCGGCGCATTCTTGACCGCGTTGATGCAAACGTTCGTGCCGCGTTCGGCGCTCGTCGGCATCGCCGAACAGGAATGGGCGGCGAATGCGTTCATGATGGGCTTCGCTTATATTTTGTCGATCTGCTCCACCTCCGATGCCTTTGTCGCCGCCTCGCTCGCCGCGACGTTCGCTCCGGCCTCGCTCGTCGCGTTCCTCGTGTTCGGGCCGATGCTCGATTTGAAGAGCACGCTCATGCTGCTGTCGGTGTTTAAGGCTCGATTCGTCGCGTCGCTGGCGGCGCTCGTCGCTGCCGCGGTGTGGGTCGGTGCTTATATCACAGGGTTAATTATCGATTAAGGAGGAAACCCCCATGTATCGTTCAAGAGGCTCCTTATCGCTGCATTATGCGTTCCGCGCCGCGCTAACGGGCGGTTTCGCGTTCTACATCGTTCACCTGGTCCGGTCGGATAAGCTGCTCCTCTACATCGCGCCGAAGATGGAAACCTTCGTCAAGCTGGCGGCTGTCGCCCTGTCGATGATCGCCGTTTATTTCGCATTCGCCGCGTTCCGGGCGCTGTCGGGGGAGCAAGCCGCTGATTGCGGCTGCGAACACGGCCCCTCGAAATCGGCGTTCCGCAACGTCGCGACCTACCTGCTCTTCGCGGCCCCCCTGCTTTTCGGTTGGTTCGTCCCGGATACGATCATGGGCAGCAACCTGGTCGATAAGAAGGGTATCGTGCTGTCCGTCGCCGATTCGGACGATTCGGACGCCGAGAAGAAGACGTCGAACGCGAACGGCGCCCCGACCGAGGGAGGCATGTTTTATTCCGAAGATTTGTACGAGAAACAATATTCTTCGTTCGCCGAGTCCTTATATTTACAGGATCCTATCGTCATCGAGGCTTCCGCGTATTTGGAAGCGAGTACCGCGATCGACTTGTTCCTCCCTGCGTTCCTCGGCAAGCGCGTGGAGATCGTCGGCTTCGTCTATAAACAGGAGGACATGACGGACCGTCAGTTCGTCGTCGCCCGTCTTGCGATGGAATGCTGCTCCGCCGACTCGACGCCTTACGGCTTCCTGGTGGACTGGCCGGACGCGGCGAAGCTCGCCGAGGATCAATGGGTCACGGTAGAGGGCGTCATCCGCACGACCGATTACGGCGGGATAGAGATCGCTTCGATCGCTGCGACCCGCGTCACGCCGGTCGAGACGCCGTCGACCCCCTACGTCTATCCGAACTACGATATCCTCGAATAAACGAACGACGGGGCGTCTCCTCCGCCAAAAGCGGAAGTGACGCCCCGTCTTCCTCGTTATTCGGCCTCCAAGCTTCGCTTCAACCGCTCAAGCTCTTCGTCGATCTCGGCTTGCTTGCCGAGCGCCTCCAACTCGCGGTCGAGCCGGCGGGTTTGCCCGCGGACGATCCCGCTTGCTTCCGCCTCCGCCTCGAGCTCCGTCACCTTCTCCTTCATCCGTTCGAAGTCTGCGACGGCGCTCCCGCGTCCGATTTTGCCGACCGCCTCGTTCATGCGCTTTTGCGATTTCGCCGCGGCCGCGCGGGCGGCGAGCTCGCGCTGCTCGCGCTTCATCCGCTCAAGCTCGGCTTTCATCTCCTGTAGCTGCGAACGCAGCTCATCCGACACCGTCTTCGCCGCTTCGTATTGCGCGCGGTACGCCTCCGCCTTCGTCTCCTGCTCCTTCTTGTCCTCGATCGCCCGTCTCGCAAGCGCCTCGTCGCCTGCCCGCAGCGCGGCAAGCGCCCCCTGCTCCCGCTTCGCGGCAAGCTCCAGCGTCTCTTCGTACAGGTGCTGAGCCCGTTTCTCCGCGGCGACCTGCCTCGCGAAGGCGACCTCCGCTTCCGACAGCTCCGCCTCCATATCGCGCACGTACTGATTCATAAGCAGCAGCGGATTCTCCGCTCGATTGAGCAGCTCATGGAGCGACGACAACGACAGATCGCGAAGCCGTTTAAAGATCCCCATGCTTCGTCTCCTTCCCGATTGCCGCCTCGAGCGCCGCTTGCGCCGCAGGCGGGTTGCCGCCGCCAAGCGATTTTTGCGTGAAGCCCTTGATCAGCCCTTCGACGTCGATGCCGGAGACGTTCTTCAGCATTTCCGGCGCGGTTGCCATAAGCGACGTCACGTAATTGCTCACGCGCGCCGCGCCTTCGCCGTGCCCCGTATCGACGACCGTCAGCTTGTCGATCGACGAGATCGGCGCCGCCACCTTGCCCGCGAGCTCCGGCAGCATTTTCACGATAATGTCGAGCACCGCGGCTTCGCCGAATTTCGCGAACGCCTCCGCCAGCTTCTCCTTCGCCTCCGCCTCCGCGAGACCGCGCAGCCGGATGACCTCGGCGTCGGCGGTGCCCTTCGCCCGCTCGGCTTCCGCGATCGCGAGACCTTCGAGCCGCTTCTGCTCCGCATGCGCTCTCGCTTCGGCCTCGATCCGGTATTGCAGCGCCTCGGCTTCGCGAATCGCCCGCGCCTTCGCCGCTTCGGCCGCCTGCTCGACCGAGTATCGATCCGCATCCGCCTTCTTCTTCACTTCGGCGTCGTATTGCTTCTCGCGCCTCGAGATTTCCTTCTCCTCGATATCGATCTCCCGTTCCTTGCGAACGAGCTCGACGCGCATCTGCTCCTCGACCGCAAGCTGCTTCGACTTCGCCTCTTGAATATGGTACGCCTGATCGGCTTCCGCCTTCGCGACGTCCTGCTCGCGGCGGAACGCGGCGATCTTCAGCTCCTTCTCCTTATTCGCTTCGGCGACGTTCGTATCGCGCAGCAGCTCCGCTTTCTGCCCTTCCTCGTCGGCGCGGGCTTTCTGAATGCGCGCGTCCCGGATCGCTTCGGCCTCCGCGATTTCCGCATCCCGCTTGACCGCCGCGATCCGCGGCTTCCCGAGCGCGTCGAGATAGCCGTGCTTGTCGCGTACGTCTTTGATCGTGAAGGAGACGATCTGCAGCCCCATTTTCTTCAAATCTCTGGCCGCTACGCCCTGCACCTCTTGCGCGAATTTATCGCGGTTGCGGTACACCTCTTCCACCGTCATCATGCCGAGGATCGCCCGCAGATGACCTTCCAGCACCTCTTGGGCTTCGCCTTTGAGCGCCTCCGTCGGCTTGCCCATGAACTGCTCCGCCGCCGTCGCGACGTCCTCGGTCGTGCCGCCGATCTTGATGATCGCCACGCCGTCCGCCATGACCGGCACGCCCTGCTCCGTATACACTTCGGGCGTCGAGACGTCCAGCTTGTGGGACAATAACGAGAGGAATTCGGCTTTCTGGAAAATGGGCCAGATGAACGCGCCGCCCCCGCGCACGATTTTAATTTTCCGTCCCGATTCGTCGACGAGCGTGTTCTTGCTGCCGAGCATCGATCCGGTCACCACCATCGCTTCGTCGGGGCTCACCGTCTTATACCGCGCCCAGAACGCCAAACCGAGCAAGACGATGACGCCGACGACCACGACCGGGACGAACAAGCCGGCTTGCATTAAGAAATCCATCCGTATTCCTCCTCTTTTATGTATAGGCTCAGTCTTCCGTCCAGCGGCATACGGTAACGACGCCGTCCTTCACTTCGATCGCGAGCACCTTCTCCCCCGCGGGAAGCGGCTCGCGCTCGCTCGTATCCGCGATGTGATACACCATGCCGTGACCGAACGTAAAGCCGACCTCGCCGTACCCGCCGACCGGAATCGGAACCGAAACCTCTCCGATTTTCCCCGTCAGCTCCTGCATCGAATACGCGATCGAATGCTCCGCCTCGCTCATCGGCTTGACGTAAAAGAAAAACAAGCCGACAGCCAGAAGCGCCGCCGCCGCCGCGGATACTGCGGCCGTCGCGAACGCGCCGAGCAGCGTGTAGGTCGAGAGCAGGATGCCGGCGCCTCCGAAGGCGACGATGCCGCCGACGACCGCGATCGGATGCAGCGCGTCCGGGAGCGCGTCCAGCACGCCGTCGATCCACCCGCCCGCGACCGCGTCGAACAATACGAGCGCGACCGCGAACGCCGCGCCGCCGAGAAAACAAATCCAATACAGCTCAGTCATGCCGTCCGCCCCCTTCGCATGCCGCCAAAGACGTTTCGTCACTAACATATACGCCTAGAAACGGCGAAACGTTTCATGAAAAGAAATGTTTGGTATTGTTGCATATTCCGACCATCGACTAGGCAACCTTAGGAAAACGAAACGAAGCATCGAGGTGTCCCCGATTATGTGCGCTTACATCGCCGCCTTCGGCACCGCCGTGCCGGAATATCGCGTGCCCCAAGCCGACGTGCAGGAAGCGGTGCGCCATATGTTCGGCTCCCGCGTCCCGCATCTGGATCGGCTGCTTCCGATTTTCGAGCACGGCGGCATCGAAACGCGCCATTTCTGCGTGCCGCTCGAATGGTTTCTCGTGCCGCACACGGCGGAGGAGAAGCACCGGCTGTTCGTCGAACAAGCCGCGGCGCTCGCCGAGCGCGCGGTTCGACGCTGTCTCGCCGGCGCGGGTGTCGAACCCTCCGACGTCGACCATGTCCTTCTCGTCACGACGACCGGAACGGCCACGCCGAGCATCGACGCTTATTTGTGCAACCGGCTTTCCTTTCGCTCCGACGCGAAGCGCACGCCGATTTGGGGCCTCGGCTGCGCCGGAGGCGCGGCGGGCCTCTCCCGCGCCTATGAGTATGTGAAGGCTTTCCCTAAGGAACGTTGCCTCCTTGTCGCCGTCGAGCTATGCAGCTTGACGTTCATCCGCAACGATGCATCGAAGAGCAACCTCGTCGCGACGTCGTTGTTCGCCGACGGCGCCGCCGCGGCGCTCGTCGTCGGCGAAGAGGCGTTCCGGCGCGGCGAGACGGCGGCGCCGCGCATCGTCGGGACGCGAAGCGAGCTTTGGCCCGATTCGCTCGACGTGATGGGCTGGGACGTCACGAACGACGGACTGAAGGTCGTCTTTTCGAAGGACATCCCGACGCTCGTCTCGCAGTCGATGCGCGGCATCGTCGACCGGCTGATCGCTCCGCGGGGCCTCGCCGACTCCGACGTCGAAACGTTCGCGCTCCATCCGGGCGGAAAGAAGGTGCTGGAGGCGTACGAAGCGGCGCTCGGCCTCGGCGCCGGAGCGCTGAACGCCTCGGAACGCGTGCTCCGCCGGTACGGGAATATGTCGTCCGCGACCCTGTTATTCGTTCTGGAAGAAGCATACGGCGCCGCATCGCGTCCGAGGAACGGCTCGCACGGCATCGCCGGCGCGCTCGGTCCGGGCTTCAGCTCCGAAATGCTCCTGTTGGAATTCAATTCCGGCTCTGCCGAAGGAGGTAAGGTATGATCGATGCATGGGTTGCGTTCGGCTTCGGCGCAGTCGTCGCGCAGCGCGTCTGGGAGCTCCGTCTCGCCCGAAGCAACGCCGGGCGCATCCGCCGCGCCGGCGGCTACGAGGTCGGCGCCTCGCATTATCCGGCGATCGTCGCGCTGCATGTCTGTTTCTTCGCCGGGGCGCTGCTCGAGTACGGGCTCCGTACGCCGGATCGCCTGCCGCCCTGGTTCGCCACGACGCTTGCCGCGTTCCTGCTGCTGCAAGCCGCCCGGCTTTGGTGCATCCGCACCCTAGGCATGTATTGGAACACGCGCATCTTCGTCGTCCCGGGCATGCGGCCGATCCGCCGCGGGCCGTACCGCTGGCTCCGCCACCCGAACTACGCGATCGTTACGCTGGAGTTCGTTTGCTTCCCGCTGCTGTTCGGCTGCGTCTTCGCGGCGCTGCTCTTTCCGCTGCTTAACCTGCTCGTCTTGCGCCGGCGCATCGCCGTCGAAGAACGGGCGTTGCTCGCGGCATCCGCCCGAATCTGAGAGGAGGCGATCCGATGGAACCACGCGAAGAACACGCCGGCGCCTATCCCTTCACGCGCGGCATCTATCCCGAGATGTATCGGGCGAAGCTTTGGTCGATGCGGCAATATGCCGGGTACGGCACGGCGCGGGAGACGAACCGGCGGCTGAAGCGGCTGCTGGCCCAAGGACAAACCGGGCTGTCCATCGCCTTCGATTTGCCGACGCAGCTCGGCTACGACCCCGACGATCCGCGCTCGGAAGGCGAAGTCGGCAAGACCGGCGTCTCCGTCGCGTCGCAGGCCGATCTCGAGACGATTCTCCGCGGCGTTCCGCTCGACGGCGTCGGCCTCTCGATGACGGTCAACGCGACGGCGCCCGCCATGTTCGCGTTCGCGGCGGGGGCCGCCGCGAAGCGCGGCGTTCCCCCGGGGGAGCTCCGGCTGACGATCCAAAACGACATGCTGAAGGAATACGCCGCCCGCAACCTTTACCGGCTGCCGCCGGAGCCGTCTGTGCGCATGGCCGTCGACGCGATCGAATTCGGCTGCCGCGCGTTCCCTCGCGTGCATCCGGTCAGCGTCAGCGGGTACCACCTGCGCGAGGCCGGCGCGGACGCGGCGCAGGAGATCGGCTTCGCGCTCGCGAACGGACTCGCCTACGCGGAAGCCGCGGTGCGCCGCGGGCTCTCGATCGACGATGTCGCGCCCCGCATGTCGTTCTTCTTCGCGGCTTGCTGCGACCTGCTCGAGGAAGCCGCCAAATTTCGGGCCGCCCGCCGGCTTTGGGCGAAGCTCATGCGCGAGCGGTTCGGCGCCAAGAGGCCGGAGTCGTGGCGCATGAAGTTTCACGCGCAAACCGCCGGTTCGGAGCTCGCGGCGTCGCAGCCCGACAACAACGTGGTGCGCGTGGCGCTGCAGGCGCTCGCGGCCGTCTTGGGCGGCGCGCAAAGCTTGCACACGAACGCCAAGGACGAGGCGCTGCGGCTGCCGACCCCTTCTTCCGCCGCGCTCGCGCTGCGAACGCAGCAAATCATCGCCTTCGAATCCGGCATCGCGAAGCATATCGATCCGCTCGCAGGAGCGTATGAGGTGGAAGCGGCCACCGATCGGCTCGAGGCGGAGGCGCTCGCTTGGATCGAAGCGGTCGAACGGCAAGGCGGCGCTGTGCGGGCGGTCGAAACCGGCTTCGTTCAGTCGCGGCTTCGAGAGGCTGCGTATCGGGACTACGTCGCCGTCCAGCGGGGAGAACGCGTCGTCGTTGGCGTAAACAAATACGCGGACGTCCCGTTGCATGCCGCAGCGACCCGCCGCGGAGTTTCGCGGTCCGCGGCCGCCGCGGAGGAGGAGCGTCGCGCCCGGGACGCCGTTCGGCGCCGCCGGGAGGAACGCAGCGAAGACGATGCCTCTCGCGCCGTCGAGCAGGTGCTCGCCTGCGCGAGCCGCGGCGAGAACGTTATGCCCGCGATGGCCGTCGCGGCCGCGAGCGGCTGTACGATCGGGGAGCTGTACGGCGCCCTGGCCGCCGAGTTCGGCGAATATCGAGAGCCTGTGAGCGAGGAAGTGGGCTGCCTATGACGACGATCCGCAAACCGGTCGTCCTGATCGCCAAGGTCGGACTCGACGGGCACGACCGCGGCGCCCTCGTCGTCGCCAGGGCGCTTCGGGAGGACGGGTTCGACGTCCGGTATTCCGGCCTCCGTCGGACGCCGGAGGAGATCGCCGCGCTGGCGGTCGCGTGCCGGGCCGACTGCGTCGGGTTATCGTCGCTCGCGGGCGCGCATTTATCGTTATTCCCGAGGGTGTCGGCGGCCCTTGCGCAAGCCGGCTGGCGCGGCGCGCTCGTCGCCGGCGGCATCATCCCCGCTGCCGACGAGGCGGCGCTGCGAGCGGCCGGCTTTCTGGCCGTGTTCGGTCCCCACCGCCCCGCCTCCGAAGCCGCGGCGTTTCTTCGCGAGGCGCTGGCGGCGCCGGCGCGTGGCGCTTTCGGCGGAAATGAGGTAGGATAACGTATATCCTTATCCGACCGGGAGGTTCGCCATGGAAGAAGTCATCATCGTCGGCGCGGGACCGTGCGGGCTGGCGGCGGCGATCGCGCTGCAGGACGCCGGCATCGACGCCGTCGTCATCGAAAAGTACAACATCGTCCATTCGATTTACCGGTATCCTGCGCATTTGCACTTTTTCAGCACGCCGGAGCTGCTCGAGATCGGCGGCTATCCGTTCCCGACGCCCCACGAGAAGCCGACGCGCCGGGAGGCGCTCGAATATTACCGCAACGTCGCGCAGCGGCGGAAGCTGCGTATCCGGCCGTACGAGGAAGCGACGCTCATCCATAAAACCGCCGAAGGATGGTTTCTCGTCGAGACGGAGCGGCAAGGGATCAAGGCGTTCTACGAAGCGAAAGCCGTTATCCTCGCGACGGGGTATTTCGATCGGCCGAACCGCATCGGCATCCCGGGCGAGGATCTGCCTCATGTCTCCCATTACTTTACCGAGGCGCATCCGTACGCCGGCACCAAGGTCGCGATTATCGGCGGCAACAATTCGGCCGTAGACGCGGCGATGGAGCTTGCCCGCGTCGGCGCCGCCCCGACGGTCGTCTACCGCGGGGACGCCGGAAAGCAGAAAATAAAGCCATGGGTGCGCCCGCTGTTCGAGAGCGCGGTCGCGAAGGGCGCGATCCGCATGCTGTACCGCTCCCGGGTCGTCGGCATCCGACCGGGTTTCGTCGCCATCGAATCGGAAGACGGCGCCGCGACGGAGACGGAAGCCGACTTCGTGCTGGCGCTGACCGGGTTCCGACCGGACAGAACGCTGCTTGGCGGAGCCGGAGCCGAGACGAAGCCGGACACCGGCGCTCCCGTGTACGACCCGGAGACGATGGAGACGACGGTCAAGGGGCTTTACGTTGCCGGCGTCGTCGCCTCCGGGGAAGACGCCAACGAGGTGTTCATCGAGACGGGCCGCCACCATGGCACTAAGATCGTGCGCCACATGCTCGCCGCGAGGCGATGCGATGGGTTCGATGCTCCAAAGGAACATAACGCGTAAACAAAGAAGACGCGCCGCCGGGCAGCCCCGGAGCGCGTCTTCCTTTTGGTATGAACCTACCCCAACACGACGCGATCGTCGGCCAGCCGTTCGCCGCGAATCGCCGCGAACCGCTCGAGCAGCGAAGCGACCGTCAACGACCGCTTCTCTTCCCCGCCGATGTCGAGGATGATTTTTCCTTTGTCCATCATAATGAGGCGGTTCCCGAGCTGTATCGCCTGCTCCATGTTATGCGTCACCATCAGCGTCGTAAGTCGGCTTCCGCGCACGATCGCGTCGGTCAGCTCCGTCACGAGCGCCGCCCGGGACGGATCGAGCGCCGCGGTATGCTCGTCCAGAAGCAGCACCTTCGGCTGGGTGAACGTCGCCATAAGCAAGCTGAGCGCTTGGCGCTCCCCGCCGGATAGAAGACCCACGCGCGCCGTCAAGCGGCTCTCCAGCCCGAGTCCGAGACTGCTCAGCCGTTCCCGGAACATCGCTCGCTTCTCCCGCGTCACGCCTTGGCGAAGCCCTCTCGGACCGCCGCGAAGATGCGCGAGTGCGAGGTTTTCTTCGATCGTCATATGCGGAGCCGTCCCGGCCATCGGATCCTGGAACACGCGGCCGATCCATCGGCTGCGCTCGTGCTCCGAGAGGCCGTTGACGACCGTGCCGTCGATCGTCACCGTGCCGAGCTCCGGCACGAGCGCGCCGGAGACGACGTTCATGAGCGTCGACTTCCCGGCGCCGTTGCTGCCGATGACCGTGACGAAGTCGCCCTCTTCCAGCGTCAACGTCACGTTCGAGAGCGCGATCTTCTCGTCGGCGGAGTACGGATAAAAAATTTTCGTGACGTTCTGCAGCGTCAACATATTATTTGCCCGCCTCCTCGTACAGCTCCATGCCGCGCCTGCGGCCGATCTGCCGCGCCCTTCGGCGCGCGTTCACCATCGGCACGATGAGCGCGACGGTAACGATCAGCGCCGTCATCAGCTTCATGTCGGACGCTTCGAGCCCGTAGCGGATCGAGAGCGCGATCACGATCCGGTACACGACCGCGCCGAGAATAACGGCGAGCGTCGTCCGAAAGATCGAACGGACCCCGAAGATGACCTCGCCGATGATGACGGAGGCAAGTCCGATCACGATCATACCGATGCCCATCTGCAGGTCGGCGAAGCCTTGATACTGCGCGACGAACGCGCCCGCCACCGCGACAAGGCCGTTGGACAAACTGACGCCCGTAACGATCGTATGCTCGGTGTTTACGCCGAAGCTTCGCACCATGCGTGGATTGTCGCCCGTCGCGCGAATCGCGGTGCCGAGATCGGTCTTCAAAAACCAATCGAGCAGCAGCTTGAGCACGATCACGACGACCGGCGCCAGTAACAAGGCGTAAGTGGCGTTCAGGAACAGCTCCCCGTCCGGAAACACGGTGTCTTGATTCAACAACGGAATGTTCGGCCGTCCCATGATGCGGTAGTTAATCGTATAGAGCGCGATCATCATGAGAATGCCGGACAATAACGGGTTGATCTTGCCCTTCGTATGCAGCAAGCCCGTCACCGCGCCGGCGGCCAGCCCGCCGACGAACGCGACGACGGTCGCCAGCCAAGGAGAATAACCGGCCACGATCATGCCGGCCGCGATGCCCGCCCCCGTCGTGAAGCTGCCGTCCACCGTCAAATCCGGGAAATCGAGCACCCGGTACGTCAAATACACCCCAAGCGCCATAATGGCGTATAGCAGACCTAACTCCACCGACCCGACGATCGACCCGAGCAAAGAAAGTATAATCGACATGCGTACCCCTCCGAAAAACGGCAGGAGTGGCCCGCATAGCGGGTCACTCCGACCGGTCTTTGCCGTGCTATTCTTTGATGACTTGCGTCGCCTCGTCTGTGATCAAGTCCTTCATTACTTGCGTAATTTCGATCCCTTGCGCCGCGGCGGACGCTTCGCTGTAATACAAATCCAACTTCTCCGGGAAACCGACCGGCACGTCGCCCGGTTTTTTCCCGTTCAGCAATATATCCGCCGCCATCTTGCCCGTCGTGTAGCCGATGTCATAGTATTCGTATCCGTACGTCGCGAACGCGCCGCGCTTCACCGAGTCGATATCGCCTACGAACAACGGAAGGTCGTTGTCGTTCGCCACCCCGACGACCGCCTCGAAAGCGGATACGACCGTATTATCCTTCGGTACATAGATGGCATCGACGCGTCCGACGAGCGACTCCGCCGCTTGCTTGACTTCGGAGCTGTTCGTGACCGCCGCCTTCTCGATTTTCACGTTATGCTTGTCCAACGCCGCTTGCGCCCGCTCGATCGACACGACCGCGTTCTGCTCCCCTTCGTTGATGACGGTGCCGACCGTCTTCACGTTCGGGAATTGCGTCGCGATGAACTCCATCAGCTTCTCGATTTCTTCCGGATGCGTATCCGAGATGCCCGTTACGTTGCCGCCGGGCTTCTCCGGATTTTCCACCAAACCGGAGCCGACCGGATCGGTGACCGCCGTAAAGATGACCGGCGCGTCTTCGATCGCATCCGCGAGCGCAACCGCGGAAGGCGTCGCGATGCCGAGCACGAGATCCTTCTTGTCCGCTTTGAAATTTTGCGCGATCGTCGCGTTCGTCGAGTTATCGCCCTGCGCGTTGCTATAGTCGACCTCGAGATTTTCGCCCTCCACGAGCCCCGCATCCTTCAAGGCTGCAAGGAAACCTTCCCGCGTGGCGTCGAGCGACGGATGTTCCACGATTTGCGAAATGCCGATCTTATACACCTTTCCGCCGCTGCCGGACGTATTTCCCCCGCCGCAACCGGTTACAAGCGCTAACGCCGCAACTGCGGCCAACCATACAGCCGTCGTTTTCCTTTTCATTCGGAAATCCCCCTCGATATGTATGAAAACATTATCTCACATTGTATATTGACCCTAGTTTAACGTCAATATGAATCAACGAATTGAATGATAGTTCCATATATTGGAAGAATATGTGCGCGCTCGAGCGCGTTCTGCGACATGCTGCATAAGTACGAACAGCAAGACGGCCGGGGGAATTTCCCCGGCCGTCTTGGATTACGTCGTCTTCGAATCCTCCACTTGCTCGTCTGCTTCTAGCGCGTATTCAAAATCCTCGATGTCGAACACTTGAACGGGCACCTCATGCTCGATGACCCGCTCGAGGAAATCCAATTGATCGGTAAGAATCGGCACCTGTTCGCGGAGCGACGTCAACAGGAGCTCCGTCTCGATCGGGTCGAACGTCTCCCCGTATTGCGCGTTCTCGATCGAATTGACGACGAGGAACGTCACGTTCTCGTTAACGACGAGCGGCAAGCTCGTCTTCCACGGCGCCGGGAACGCGCGCTCGATCTTCTTGCGGTTGAACGAATCCTCGAAGAACGCGATCATCTCCAGGATTTTCTTCTTCACGTGCGCGTCGTCCGCCGGGTCCGGCATGACGGGCTCCGAGTTTTCTTTCATATCGTAAAGCTCTTGCACGGTGGAATACGGAAGCAAATATTCTACCGGACGGTTCGGGACCATAATCTCTCCGTAAATGGCCGCCATGACCGCTTCGATGACAAAACGCCGTTTCATCAGGCGCCCTCCT
>NZ_DASQMZ010000118.1:0-5371 GCF_035645235.1 Paenibacillus sp. | reverse complement strand
ATCCGCACGCTCGACATCGGAGGCGACAAGGAGCTGCCGTACCTCGGCTTGCCGAAGGAAGCGAACCCGTTCCTCGGGCAGCGCGCTTTGCGCTTTGCGCTGCGGCGCGAGGACGTGTTTCGTCCGCAGCTGCGCGCGCTGCTGCGGGCGAGCGCGCACGGCAATCTGAAGATTATGTTTCCGATGATCGCCGTCCGGGAAGAATTTCTGTCCGCGAAGCGGCTGCTCGACGAGGAACGCGAGAAGCTTCGCCGCGAAGGCGTCCGCGTGGCGGAGCGTATCGAAACCGGCATGATGATCGAGGTGCCTTCCGCCGCGATCGCCGCCGATACGTTCGCCAAGGACGTCGACTTCTTCAGCATCGGCACCAATGACCTTATCCAATATACGATGGCCGCCGACCGCATGAACGAGACGGTGTCGTACTTGTACCAGCCGTGCCACCCCGCGATATTGCGGCTCGTCGACCTCGTCGTTCGCGCCGCCGCGAAGGAAGGCAAGTGGGTCGGCATGTGCGGCGAGATGGCCGGCGACGAGACGGCGATTCCGCTCCTCTTGGGGCTTGGCCTTCATGAGTTCAGCATGAGCGCCGGTTCCATCTTGCGGGTCCGCCGCCAGATCGGCGAGCTGTCCCGCGAGCGCTGGCAGGCGCTGGCCCGTCAGGCGCTCGAGTTGAGCTCCCAAGAGGAAATCCGCACGTTCGTACAACAACAAGGAAGGAGCGTGTCCGTATGATTACGGGTACATTCACTGTCGCGAATCCGCAAGGCTTCCATGTCCGTCCGACGAAAACGTTCGTCGAGAAGGCCGCTTCGTTTCCCTGCAAAATTTCCGTCTCTTGCAAGGGCAAGAAGGTGAACGGCAAAAGCTCGCTCAGCATGCTCACCCTCGGCATCGCCCACGGCGACGAGGTGACGCTCGAAATCGACGGCGAGCGGGAAGCGGAAGCGCTGGAGACGCTCGGCGCGATGTTCGCGCAAATACACGAATAACGAAGGGATGGCCGCCAGGAGAAGCTCCGAGGCGGCCGTTTTTACAATTTCTATAAAAAAAGGGTCCTTGTGCACTAGTCAACAATTATAAATAAAAATAAAATAAAGGGTAATAGAGTTATAAGGGGCTGATCTGATGACGCAATTCCTCCCCTCGGCGCCGCCTTTGTTTTCAGAAGAGCAATATCGATATATTCTGGAACAGATGCCGGAGCCCATAGTCGTTTACAGAGAATTCCGTATCGTCTACGCGAATGCGGCAGCCTTGCGCGTCGTTTGCGCCGTTTCGCCGGAACAAGTCGTCGGACGCTCCATCTTCGAATTTTTGCCCCCGAAATATCACGACGCCGCGTCGACCGAGGCCGAGCTGATCTCCCGGCGAGGCGCCCCCGCCGAACCGGTCATGAAGCAGTGGCTGCGGCTGGACGGGCAACTTGCGGACGTACTCGTCCGCGCGTTCCCGATCGATTACGGCGGCGTTCCTTCCGTCCTCTTGGTCTGCAAAGACATGACGACGGAAAAGGATTTCCAACGGTCGCTCTACCGCAGCGAGCAATTGCTGTTAAAAATTATCCAGTTTTCTCCCCAAGCGATTGTCCTCCACACCGACGATATCGTTCATTTCATCAACGATGCGACGATGCGCATGTTTCATGCGAAAGACCCGGCCGAGCTGATCGGCCGAAAAATATACGACTTTATTCATCCGGATTATCACGAGGTCGGGAAGTGGCGTCTTGCCCGTGCGAGGGAGTCCGGCGCCCGCCTCGACTTTGTCGTCCACAAGATGATACGTCTGGACGGCGAGGTGTTCGATGCGGAAGCGGCCAGCGTTGTAGTCGGAGATGTCGACGGGTGCCTCACCGTTCAGACCGTGCTTCGAGACGTCACCGAACGGCTGGCTTACGAGGAAAGCTTGCGCAGCAATTCCGAAAGGTTCGAACGATTAATCAAGTTTTTGCCGGAACCCATCGTCATTACGGATCAGGGCATGATCGTATACTGCAATAAACTAACCGCAAAGCTCGTTCGTCTGGAGCACGTCAGCGACGTGATCGGGCGGAGCATCCTTGAATTCATTCACCCTGACGACCACGCCGCGTCTATGGAAGTCGTCCGGGAAGTCTTGCAAACCGACGACCCCACGCCGTTCCGGGAACGCAGGCTCGTCTGCGGAGACGGAACCGTCATTACGGTCGAAATCTCCAGCATTCAAATTTATAACTATAACGGAAAGTCCGTTACATTGAGCGTCTTAAGGGACGTCACGGAACGCAAGGAAGCGGACGAGCTGCTCCTTCGCTCCGAGAAGCTCTCCGTCATCGGTCAACTCGCGGCCGGCGTCGCGCACGAAATTCGCAACCCGCTGACGTCGTTGCGCGGCTTTACGCAGCTGCTTCGCAAAGAGCTGGACCCCAAGAAATTTTATTATGTGGATACGATGCTCAGCGAACTCGACCGAATCAACTACATCGTGAACGACTTTATGAGCTTGTCGAAGCCGCATATCGTCGCCTACCGGGACCACGACATCGCCGAGCTGCTGCACGCCGTGCTGGTCATTCTCGAAAGCGAGACCACGCTGTACAATATCGCCGTGCACTTGACCGAGACCGGCGCCCGCCCGCGGGTGCGATGCGACGAGCATCGCATCAAGCAAGTATTTTTGAACGTGCTGAAGAACGCGATCGAAGCGATGCCGCACGGCGGAAGCATTCATATCGCGATAGCCGCCACGGACGGGCGCTGCTTATCGATTCGGATTCGCGACGAAGGCACGGGCATGCCGGAGGAGATCGTGCGGAAATTGGGGGAGCCGTTCTTTACGACCAAGTCCGACGGAACCGGCCTCGGCCTCATGATTTGCCAACGCATCCTCGAAGCCCATGGAGGCGCGCTTCGCATCGCGAGCGTACCCGACGCCGGCACGACCGTGACGATCGAGCTGCCGATCACACCGGATCAACCCGTATAGCGTACATAAAGAAGGACGCCTCAGCCGTTGCCGGCGGGCGTCCTTCGTCGTTTATTCCGTCTCCAATTGCATGTTTAGCGTGAACGGCGGCTGAGCCTTGTCGAAATTCGGATTTTCCCCCGCGATCATGAGGCCCGAGCCCCAGTTGATATGCGTAATTTCCGTGGGGAAATCCGTAGGATCTTTGTATTGAAACAAGACGTTCCGCCGCGTCCGCTCGCTCCGGTTCGGCCCCGACCCGTGAATCGTCAAGTAATTGAAAAACAACACGTCTCCCGCTTCCGCCGGGCAAGGCGTACCCATCGAAATCGGATATTCGACATGGTTTAAGTAATGGCGGCCGACATGCTTGATCGGTCCTTGTTTATGTGACCCCGGAACGACGTGCAGACAGCCGTTCGCCTCGTCCGCGTCGTCCAGATGCAGGCTTGCCGCCAGCATCGTGTGCTTCGCGTGGGGGAAATACGGATAGTCCTGGTGCATCGGGAACGCGGCCCCGTTTTCCGGCGGCTTCACCAGCATCTTGGAGTGATGGATTTGCACGTTCGGCCCGATCAGCTGCGTCAGCACCGCGACCATCTTCGGGTTCGTCATCGCCCGCATGAACGCGGCGTCGTGATAATGAACGTCATGAAATCCCTTCAATACGAGCTTCTTCAATTCATCAGCCGGAAGGTAATCGCCCTGCCAGGCATGGTTGGCGTCCCGCTTCGCCTTGGCCGCTCGCTGGATGATGCGCTCGACCCCCTCGCGCATGATCTCGACCTCGGCCTTATCGATGACTCCTTTTACCAATAAATACCCGTTTTCGCGATAAAACTCCGCTTCTCTCGCTCCGATCATCGTTGAATCCCCTTTGCGTTCCTAGATGAAAACCGTTGACGGTTGTGACTTCAGTATATATCGGGTACGATGAAAGCGTATTTGCTTCGGGGCGACGCATTTTTACCCGAACCGGACATAAGAGGAGGCACCTTATGCTCAAGGGCAAGGAAAGCGAAGAGAGATTGAATCGCACGGCGCTGACGCTGCCTGGCGTCGATGCGACGTTTCGCGTTCATTTTTGGGGCGTAGACCAACAACACTATGACAATCCTGTTCATAAGCATTCGTTTTTTGAAGTGTGCTATGTGTGCGGAGGCGAAGGGATATACGAAGAAAAGGGGACCCTATACGCGCTGCGCGAAGGCGTACTGTTCTGCTCCCGTCCCGGCGTCGTCCACCAAATCCGAAGCTCGACCGGCCTCTCGCTTTGGTTTGTCGCCTTCGAGCTCGATGAGAGTCGCTCGACGCCCGCCGAGGCGGAACGATTCCGCCGGCTCGCCGAGGACGCCGAAGTATGCGTGCGCGGCGCCGGCGAAGCGCCGACGGTCGCCCTATGGAAGGCATTGATGCTCACGGATCAAGACCATCTCCGTCTATCGGACGCCGCCGTCGTCGCCGCGGCCCAAGCGCTGCTTCGTTCGTTCGCGGACGTATTTTCGCCCCGGCGCCCAGCGGCTTCCGCGCGCCGAGGGAGCTCGTCGGACATGCTGCTCCGACGGGCGAAGCTGTTCATCCGCGACAACTTGGAGCGCCCGATTACGCTCGCTCACGTGGCCGATTACTTGCACGTCTCCGAGCGCCACGTCTCCCGCGTCTTCGCCGAAGGCATTCATGAATCGTTCAATGGGTATGTACGGAAGGAACGGATCCGACAAGCGGCCTACCTATTAACCCGTACCGACGAAGCCATCAAGGACATCGCGGAGCGCACCGGCTTCGGCACGGTACACTCCTTCTCCCGCGCCTTCGCGCGCGAAACCGGCCTGCCCCCGGGCCGTTACCGGGAGGAGCGGTCCGTGTAACCGCCCCTCCGGCCTGCTTGCCTGCCGTAAGCCCGCCCCCGTTTGCCCATCTGTTTTGCCCGCACCGTTTGCCCATCTACTTTGTCCGCCACCGTTTGCCCATCTGCTTTGCCCGCCACCGTTTGCCCATCTACTTTGCCCGCCAATGTATGCCCATCTGCTTTGCCCTCCTCCTGCTCCTGCCTGTCTGCCTGTCTACCTGTCTCCCCGCCCATTACCCTTTGCCTTTTACCCGCCCGTTTGCCCGTTTCCTCTACCCGCGGTTCCCTTCGCTTTCTCGTCTCCCGTCGGACCGCTACATTCTCCCCCTTCCCGCACGCATTTCCCGCCTTTCGCCCCTTGCTCAGAAAAAGCCTCCCACTACGTCTCGTTTCCCAACACTTTTTTCCCTTTTTGAATATTTACACGGGAACATATGTTCCGTATAATATGGGTAGGAGGCGATCCCGGCATGTCTAACCAACAAATTGTGGAGGTTTTCTTTCGCCGGCGTTGGCCGGACGGCTTTCGCTGCCCCTTCTGCGCGTTTCCCGAGTTCTACCTTATATCCACCCGCT
>NZ_DASQMZ010000117.1:0-35414 GCF_035645235.1 Paenibacillus sp. | reverse complement strand
GTGTTCAAGCTGCCCCTCGAGCACGATCGTAACGATCTCCATCTCCTGATGTCCGTGCGCGCCGAATCCGGTCGACGGCTGCACCACGTCCTCGTTGAACACCCGCAAGGGACCGAACCGGATATTGTCCGGGTCGAAGTAGTCCCCTACCGAAAAGCTGACCTTGTTCTTTAACCACCCGTAATCCGACGCATGTCTAGACTCGGAAGGCACTACGCGAATCATGCGACATCTCCTCCTCGTTTGAATCGTACCCCTGGCACTCTACTTCTCTAGCGGCATCCCTCCCTCTCATTATCTCGCTAATGAGATTCTCAAATTCGAGATATTTGGCCGAACAAAAGGCATCTCGCGCGAGAGATGCCGACCCTGCCGCAGCTTACGATAACGCGTCCCTGGCATGACGGCCCAGCTTCTTCAGCCCTTCGGCCAAAGCGCTCATCTCTTCCGTCGTCAAGGCTTCCATCGCCTTCCGGATATCCGCGCCATGCTGCGGGAAGAAATCGTCCATAAATCGTCTGCCCCGTGCTGTCAAGTCCGCATACGTAATTCTACGGTCTTCGCGGGACTGAATTCGGACCGCCAACTCTTTCTTCTCCAGCTTGTCGAGCACGTAAGTAATGCTGCCGCTGGCGATTAGAATCTTCTCCCCGATATGCTGCAGAGGCATGGAGCCCTTGTGATACAGCAGCTCCAAGACCGCAAACTCCGTCGGATTCAATCCCGACTTCGAGATGCTTCTTTCCGCGTGCGCCTCGACGGCTCGGTAAGCCCTGTAAAGGATAACCAGAAGACGCAACGCTTCCTCTTCTTCCGTTCGCATATCGAACCCCGCCTAATTATCTCGAATTCGAGATAATAATACGTTACCAAACTTTGCTTGTCAACCATAAGTTCTCGGCGGTCCATGATGCAAAGGAAGAGCAGGCCCGAAAGACCTGCCCTTCCCTGCGTCGTTACTGACCCGAAGTATCGATTTTCCCGACGCCCGCGTTCGCGATCACGTCCGCCTTTACCTCTTCCACCGGGTCGAGCGTGTAGCCGTACGGCGGCGTGTAATCGACGGTCGACGTCGTGGGCATGCTGCCCGTGCTGTTAATAAACTGATTGTTGACGACATGCCAGTAGCCGAGCTCCGAGCTGTACCAAGAGCCGATCGGGTCCTTGGCGTTCTCGAACACGTTGTGCTCGATGCGAAGTTTCGCCCCCATGCGGGAGTTGATGCCCGTATCGATGATGTTGTAGTAGTAGTTATTGAAAATGTGCCCCTGCCCGAACCGGAACAGCGGCCCGCGCGAGTTGATGTTCTCGAACCGGTTATGGTGATACGTCACCTTCCGGTCGAAGTTGTCGCTGTCCGACGAGCCGACGAGCGACGTTTTCCAGCTGTCATGCAAGTAGTTGTACGAAATCGTAATATACTCCGATGTGCCTTTGGCGTCGATCAGGCCGTCGTAATAATCCTTGTCGACGTCGAGGCTGGCGTACACTTCGTTATGGTCGATCCAGATGTTGTTCGCCGGTCCTTCGATGCTGATGCCGTCCTTGTCGCCGATGTTCACATGGTGGATTTTCAGGTTGCGAATGATGATATTGCTGGCGCGCGTTATTTTAATGCCGATGCCGTTGAATTCGCCATAGGCGCCGGCACCGAGAATCGAGATGTCGTCCGCATCCTTGACGTCGATCTTGCTCAGACTGCCGGAGTTCGACGGCGTAATGACGCCTTGGACGTAAATGGTCAACGGGACGTTCGGGTCTTTGTTGTTGATCGCGTTTTGCAGGTCTACCCCGTTCGTCACCGTGACGACCGTGCCGCCCGCTCCGCCGGTCGTGCCGCCGTTCAGCGTCGCGAAGCCGACGTAGCCGGCCATATCGTCGCCGGAGCCGCCGCCGCCCGTGCCGCCGCTCTGCGGCGTCGCGCTGACCGCCGCGGAGTTCGGACTTTCGCCGACATCGTTCGTCGCGCTGACGACGTAGTAGTACGTCGTGCCGTTCGCGAGGCTCGCGTCCGTATACGAGGTGCCCGTCACGCCGGAGGCGACTGTCGCGAACGTCCCGCCTGCGCTCGTCGAGCGCTTCACATTGTAGCTTTCCGCGCCCGTCGCCGCGCTCCAAGAGAGGCTGACCTGGGCGTCGCCGGCGGTTGCGCTCGGGCCGGTCGGCGCGCTCGGAACGGTCGGCGTCGGATCGCCGCCGCCGCCCGGGTTCGTGCCGAGCTTCCCGTGTCCGGCGCCCGCCATAACGATCGCCTTGACGTCGACGGCACTGTCCGCCGCGTATGTGTAGTAGTCGCTCGGGTTCCACGTGACGCCGGAAGACGGCCACGTCACCGCTCTCGTCCCCGGGGCGAAGTAGCTGCCGACGTCCTTCGCGTACCCGGGCTGCGACGAGGTGTCGTACATCTGGATCGGCTCGCCTTGCGTGCCCTCGAAGTAATTGGCTTCGGAGTAAATTTTTGCCTCGACGCCGACGCCCATCGCGTAGTCGCCTACATTTTCATAGAAATTGTTTAAGGTGTGCACCTGCCCGAACCGCACGCGCGGGTTCCGATTGTTCGTCTCGGCGAACCAGTTATGATGGTACGTCACCTTCAGATGGCCCCGATCCGCCGTATGGCTGTCGCTGTGGCCGACCAACGACGTCTTGTCGTGGTTCATGAATTTGTTCCAAGAGATCGTAATGTAGTCCGATTCCCGCTTCATGTCGAGCAATCCGTCGTATCCGTTCGAGAACGTGTTGTGATCGATCCAGACATGATGCGTGCCGTGCTGCATGTTGATGGAGTCGTCCCGCGCGTTCGTGAAATGCAAATTGCGAATAATGACGTTGCTGACGGTCCACAGGTCGAGTCCCCCGCCCGTAATCGTCGCATTCGAGCCGACGCCGAGAATCGTCTTGTTCGACGCGACGTTGAACATGCTCGGCGACGGATTCGTCGACGTCAAGCCCGACAGGTCGATCGTGCCTTCCACGCGGATGACGTACGGCTCCGGCCGGGCGATGTAATCGATAAAGTCTGCCGCGGTCGTCACCGTCACCTCCGCGCCGCCCGCGCCGCCGGTCGTGCCGCCCGCGATCGCGGCGAAGCCGATCAAGGCCGCATCGACGGGCGCTTCGCCGCCCGAGCTTTGCGGCGTCGCGCCGACCGCGGAGGAGTTCGGCCCCTCGCCGGCGGCGTTCGTCGCGCTGACGACGTAGTAGTACGTCGTGCCGTTCGCTAGGCCCGCGTCCGTATACGAGGTGCCCGTCACGCCGGAGGCGACCGTCGCGAACGCTCCGCTCGCGCTCGTCGAGCGCTTCACGTTGTAGCCGGTCGCATCGGCCGACGCGTTCCACGACAGGCTCACCTGCGCGTCGCCGGCGGTCGCGCTAAGGCCGGTCGGCGCAGCAGGCGGTACGGGCGTCTCCCCGCCGCCGCCGGTGACGCCGTCGTCCATAATGGACGCGTAGTCGATGTTCGCGCCGCCGCTCGAACCGATGCCGGTCAGGCGGATCGTATTGCTGCCTTCCGCGAGCGCCGCCGTCGTCGACGCCGTGCTCCACGTCGTCCACGCCCCGGTGCCCGGGAACGACAGGCTCGCCGCAACGACCGTGCCGTTGACGCGCACTTCCGCCGGCCGGTCCCCCGATGCATTGGCGTACCGGAACGTCAGCGTATAATCGGCCGCCTCGGAGGCGTGGACGACCCACTCGATGACGCCGCCCGGCGCGTTCGGATCGTAATTGACATAGCCCGAGCCGGAGAAGCCGCCATGCTCGGATTCCACGACCGCCGCCGTTAAGGACGCCTCCTCGGCTTCATATCGCTCCTCGACCGGGTTCGTCGGATCGGTCGGATCCGTCGGGTCCGTTGTGCCGCCCGCGTCCGTCACGAGTACATCGTCGTACTTCGTTACCGTCTTAAAAGCGACCAGCCCGACGCCGCCGGAGCTCAGGCTGCCGTCCGTCGCTTCGAGCTCCAAGCTGCCGTTGACGTACACCTTTAAGTTCGAGCCCGCCATCTCGAGCTTTACCGTATACCATACGCCCGTAGCGAACGTATAAGATTTCGATGCGAGCGTCGAGCTGCTCCCGCCAACCTTCTTCCGCAGCTCCAGCGTATTGCCGCCCTTAAGGGATGCGGCGTAATAATTGTTGCCGTCCTGGTATCTTCCCGCCACGTACGCGCGGTTCGAGCCGTTGAAGTTTTCGACCTTCACTTTCGCTTCCACGCTGTAGTCCGTCCAAGCGGCGCTGCCGGCGGACGTACGTCCCTCGCTCGTGCTGGACGAGTAGTAGACGTAATTTCCGTTGTCCTGCACGACGGACCAGTCGTCGTAGCTGCCGCCGCCGGTCGTCCATCCGGCCGCGTTGCCGTCGGAGAAGTCGTCGCCGAAGAGAACGGCCGCTCTCGCCGGCAAGACGGCGACAAGCGAGAACGCCAAGACGAGACAGAGCAGCGCGGCGATAGTTCTACGGGTTGCAAACCTGAGTGAGCCTAACATTAGCAATCCTCCCTATAAGTTGTGTAGAATGTCTGCGCTTTCAATTGTTTGAGCAGAACCGCAGTCTTGCGCTCACCTCCTTTCCGCGGCGATCCCCGTCTTCCCCGGCGGCGCGGAATCGGGTCCGGCGGCGCATCCGCGCGCCGCCGACCTTCGCTTCGTCCCTGCGTCATCGGAGCATATCGTGCATCGCGACGCACGCCATAACGAACGCCCCGACGCCGTGCAGGTCGTTCGTGCTCGTCGGCCGCGTGACGTAATTCTCGTAATCGCCCGCCGACGTGCCGATACAAATGAGCGGCAGCTCGAAGCGGCCTTCCCCGTCGACCCGAATCGTATCGATCAGTCCTTGATACCCCGCCTTCGCGGAGGTAATCACATCGGCCCCCGCGATACCGAGACGGACGGCTTTCGCCATGGCGTACACGAATAAGCTCGTTCCCGACGTTTCCAGCCAATTGTCCGAGAGGCCGCCCTTGTCGACGACTTGATGCCACAATCCGGTCCTAAGGTCCTGATAACGGATGAGGGCGTGTAGAACGTCCTGCAGGGACGCGGCGATCTCCTCGCGGCCCGGCTCCTCCTCCGGCAACAGCTCAAGAAATTCCGCCAATGCAAGCACATACCACCCGATCGAGCGAGCCCAAAATTCAGGGGAACAGCCGGTATCCGGATGCGCCCATGCGGCCGCGCGTTTCTCGTCCCAGGCATGATACAAGAGCCCCGACGCTTCGTCTTTCATATGAATGCGCATTAGCCGCTCTTGGTGGAGGACCAGCTTCCGCAGCTCCGGTTCGCCGTAGGCAGCCGCATATTTGAGCGCAAAGACGCCGCCCATGTACAAGCCGTCCAGCCACATCTGATACGGATATTTATCCTTGTGCCAAAAACCGCCTTCCGCCGTCCGGTGAAGCGTGTCGAACAGCCCTCGAAGCTTTCTGGCGGCGATCCGGTATTTCCCGTTCGGCGATCCGTCGTCGAGGCGGAACAAGAGCAGCCCCGGCTGTATCGCGTCGAGCTCGTCGCGGGCATAAGGGAAATTGCCGAACGGGTCGACTAAACCGTCGACATAGGCGCGAATGTACTCGTCGTATTTCGCCTCCCGCGTCCGCTCCCACAGCTGCTCCATGCCGCATAAAAACACGCCTTGGTGATAGTGCCACCGGCGCGCCGGCGGCAGCTCGACCGCCGCCGGATACTTCTCCATCAAGGCGGCGCAAGCGGCCCTCGCCCATACGAGCGGCGTCTTGGCTTCCACGGTCTTCGTCAATCCGACTTCCTCCTCATCTAAGTTCGGTAGTTGCGATCCGCGCAGCGATACGACCGTAAAACGTTGCCGTCAGCGCCGACCAGTCGGGGCCGGGTTCGTCGGTAAGCCGGTGCAGCAAGAGTCGAATCCAGACTGCTTGCGTTCCCGCGTTCATATCTCCCTCGCGCTCTCCGAGGCCGAGCCGCACCGGCTCCGGCAGCTCGGGGTACGTCTCGCCGGCCTTCACCTGCGCGACGTTCGGCGCGGGCGGGGAATGGCCGCGTTCCCGCGAGAAGCCGCCGTCCGGCTGCAGCAACCCGCCGACGTTCGCCGCGGAGATGCGGACGACGTCCGAGAGCTCGGAAGCGGTCATCGCAGGCCGCAATGCATCTAACAGCTCGAGCGGGTTGCGGACGTAGCACATGTCGTCGGCTCGTTCCGTACGCAGGCAGCGGAGCACGCTCCGATACAACGCGTTCCCCCGGGGCATCGGCGAGCCGAACGCCCGGTAGAACGTCAGCAATTTAAATGCGCCGGAGAGCCGAACGTATGGCCGGCCCTCTCCCCACAGGCCCGTCGCCGGGTCTTGAATCTCCTCGAAAAAATGCAATGCGACGCGCACGAATTCGCTTCGAGCCGGCTCCGGCAACAATTTGAGATACGCTTGGGAGCCGCATAAACGGTCGCACCCCCTCCAGCCGTTCGAGAGCGGAACGGATCGCAGCCAACGCGCATACGCCTCCGGCGATTGCGTGTAGGGCGGCGCGGCCTCGGCCGGCAACGGATAAAGCGGCGCCCCGCCGAGCTTTCCCAGCGCGTTGCGGCTATACCCGAGCGCGCGAGCGACCATCACGTCGTCTTGCCGCATCGCAGGGTCCTCGTCGTAAAAATACCCGGTATCCGAATCTTGCTTGCGTTGGAAGAAGCTTACGAGCCTTCGCCGCATCGGCTCCGGCATGCCGCCGAGCAATCCGGCGCGCTCCAGAATGTTGAGCGCTTGCGCGGTCGACTCGATGTCGGGCGTCTTCGCGAGCCGCGGCGAGCTCGCAGCGTAGAAGAACCCCCCGCTGGCCGGATCGTACCGGTCGGCCAGCCACGGGAAGAAGCGACCGAAGCAGTCGCTTAATCCGGACAATACGCCGTGCAGCTCTCCCTTGCTCTTCAAAATCGGCCCCCTCCCTTCACCCCTTCACCGAGCCGAGCAGCGCGCCTTTGGCGAAGTGCTTCTGCAAGAACGGATAGACGAGCAAAATCGGCAGCGTCGCGACGACGATGACCGCCATCTTCACCGCTTGGTCGGGCGGCGGCACCTCGCTGTCGAGCGACGGATCGCCCTCGAAGCCGCTCGCCAGGATGACGATCTGGCGCAGGAGCACCTGAATCGGCCATTTCCCGGCGTCGTTGATATAAAGAATCGCGGGCAAATACGTGTTCCAATACGTCACCGCGTAGAACAGCGAGATCGTGGCGATCGCCGGCAGCGAGAGCGGCAGCACGATCCGAAACAAGATGCCGAAGTCGTTGCATCCGTCGATCTTCGCCGACTCCTCCAACCCTTCGGGAATGTTTTGGAAGAAATTTTTCAGAATGATCAGGTTGAACGCGTTGATCGCGAGAGGCACGACGAGCGCCGCGTATGTGTCGATCAGCCCGACCTCGCGAACGACGAGGAAGGTCGGGATCAGTCCGCCGTTGAACAACATCGTAAACACCACTAGAAACATCAGGACGCGTCGCCCGTCTAAATCCCGTCGCGCGAGCGCATAGCCGAGCAGCGACGTCAGCAGCATGCTGAACGCCGTCCCGAGCGTCGCGACGCCGACGGACGTCGCCATGGCGACGAAAATTTTGCTCGTGGAGAAGATGTACCGATACGCGTCCAAGCTGAACACGGTCGGGATCAAAATAAATTTCTTCATCGCCATCTCGGCCGATGTCGTGAACGAGCCTGCGATGACGTGCACGAACGGCAGCAGCGTGACGATGCCGACGACCGCGAGCAGCGTATAATTCAGGGCGTCGAATAGCCGGCTCGGAATCGTTTTATCTTGTACCATCGCTTGTTCGCCCCTCCTCTCCGATCAATAGACCCCGTCCTCGCCCATTCGCTTCGCAAGCCAGTTGGCGAGCATCACCGCGAGCAGCCCGATGAACGATTTGAAAAAGCCGATTGCCGTACTATAGCTGAACTGCCCTTGCTGCAAACCGGCGGTATATACGTACGTGTCGATGATTTCGCCGACGGTTCGGTTCATGGCGTTCAGCAGCAAGTACACGTGTTCGAAGCCGAGCTCGAGCACGTCCCCGATTTTCAATATTAACAACACGATGATGACGCTGCGGATCGACGGCAGCGTGATATGCCACACTTGGCGGAACCGGCCGGCCCCGTCCATGCGGGCCGCTTCGTACAGTCCCGGATCGATCGCCGCGATCGCGGCGAGGTAAATAATCGTGCCCCAGCCCGCCTCGCGCCAGATGACCTGGAGCAGGTACATCGGCCGAAACCATTCCGGACTCAACAAAAAGTTGATTTTATTCCCGGTCAGCAGCAACAGCAGTTCGTTGATGATGCCTCCGTCCATCGTCAGCATGACGTAGCTGATCGAGACGATAATGACCCAGGACATGAAATGCGGGATGTAAACCATCGTCTGAATCGTGCGCTTGAACAGCGAATGGCGCACCTCGTTCAGCATGAGCGCAAGCACGATCGGAATCGGGAAGAAGAACAACAGATTTAAGCCGAACAAAACGAGCGTATTCGATAAAATCATGAGGAAATCGGGCTCCGTAAACAGCCGCTCAAAGTGCTTGAGCCCGACCCACTCGCTCCCCCCGATGCCGAGGTACGGCTTGAAATCTTGGAACGATATGACGAGCCCGTACATGGGAACGTATTTAAACAATAGGAAATATGCGAGACCCGGCAGCGCCATTAGGTAAAGCAGCTTGTTTCTCCAAATCCTCTTCTTAAGCTCGCTATTGCGCTGCGGGTTCGGCGCCGTGCGGGCCGCCGTCTGCTGCATGGGCTCTCCTCCTCTCTATCGGTCCTTCCGGGAAGAAGAGACCGCCGATCAATGTCGGCAGTCTCTCCGGCGGATTACCGGTTCGCTTTGTAGGCCGCGGTATATTCGTCGATGATCTTCTGGCCGCCGCGGGACTTCCACGTCTCGACGGCCTGTTGGAAGCCGGCCGCGTCGATTTCGCCATACATGTACTGATACGTGGCGTCCGTAATGATTTTCTGCAGTTCCTGGCCGATTTCCGTGTAGGTCGCCGAATCGAGCGGCGCCGTCGGATCGTGGATGGCGTGGGGCTCGTTTTCGATAATAAACCGCTCCGCGTCGATGCGCGCCTGCAGCTCGTGGTAGCCGGCGTACATGCCGTTCGTTTCCGGCTCGCCGATGACGCTGTCCTTATAACCCTTCACGTCGCGCTGCACCATGTCGGAATCTTCGGCGACCTTCGCCATGCCGTCCACGACGGTGTAATGCGTTCCTTCGATGCCCCAGTACATCAGGTTCGCGACTTCCGGCGTCATCATCTTGTCGAAGAACGCCAGCACCTTCTTTAGCTCCGCCTCGTCCTTGATCGACGATTTCGGGAACAGCACGACGTTGTTATAGCCCGGGATCGCCCAGATGCCGAACTCCCCTCCCGGCTTCACGATGCGGTTGTGGGTCGCGACCTCCGCCTCCGGCACGTTCTTTACCAGGTTGTTATACAAGCTGTTGACGTCCTGCATCGAGCCGATGTACAGACCCGCCGTGCCGCTCTGGAACAGATTGACCTGGTCGGTCTTGCTCGTCGCCGCGAAATCCTGATTCATGTAACCGGCCTCGCGGAGACGCTTCATGTAGTCCATCGTCTCGATATATTCCGGGAACATGAATTCCGGCAGCAGCTGGCCGTCCTTCTCGCCCCAATTGTTCGGCGTGCCGAAGAACGAGGAGAGCGTCTTGAACGCGCCGTAAATCAGGTCGTTGCGATCGGCAAGCCCGATCGTGTTGTTCGCGTCGTTGCCGTCGGGATCCTGCTCGGTGAACGCCTTCGCCATCGCGAACAGGTCCTCCGTCGTCTCCGGCGCCTTCAGGCCCAGCTTGTCGGCCCAATCCTTCCGGTAAATCAGACCTTGCCGAGCGAGCGGCCTCCCGATGTAGAGGGAATACAGCTTGCCGTCGACCTTCGTGTTGTTCAGCACCGATTCCTTCATCTTGCTTAAGTTTTCGAATTCCCCGAGGTACGGCCCAATCTCCCAGAACTGATTGTCGCGGATCGCTTCTTTGAACTGAATGAACGTCGCCTGATTTTTTAAATAGGTGACGTCGGGCAGCCCGCCCGTCGCGAACGTCGCGTTCAGCTTCTCCTCGTACGTGTCCGCGGGGAAAAATTGGTACGTCAACTTCGTGTTCGTCAGCTTCTCCAGTTCGTTCTTGATCGTGTCCGGCGGCGTCTCCGCGATGTTCAGCGGCAGCATAATCGTAATTTCCGTCGGCGCCTCCGGCTTCGGTTCGGTCGCCTTAGGCTCGGACGTCGTACCGCTCGCCGCGGCGCCTTCGTTCCCGCCGTTCGCCGGCGCCGGCTCGGTCGCGCTCGGTTGCTGCGAGCAGGCGGCCAGCGCGAGGCTCGTCGCCATGGCAAAGCTCATGAATAACGGCAAAGTTTTTTTTCGTTCCATGTTTCGTGTTACCCCTCCATACGGCTCGAATTTGGTTTACGCCCTCATGATAGAAGCGCTTTCACGAGTGCGTAAACAATCACTTTCTCGGATTCGGCGCGCGGCGCGCGGCATCTGAGACGATGATTATTCGGCGGGAGAGATGATACGGGAAGCGGATAGGTGATTTGGACAAGCGAGAAATCGGCGGGGATAAAAAGGAGGAATAAGCTGAGGAGAGCAAACGGGAACCAGGCCGGAAAGCGGCGGAGCCCCCGTGGCCTGATTCCCTATTGGTTGAAATACGCTTCGCTGAATTCTTGGATGATCGCGTCGCCCCCGCTTTGCCGCCAACGCTGCACTTGCTCGCGGAACTGCGCCTCGTCGATTTGTCCAAGAATATAATGGTAGGTGGCGTCTGAAATAATGTTGTACAAAGCTGCGCCCTTCTCGTCGTACGTCGGCGATTCGAGTCGAGCGGTCGGATCGCGTACGACGAACTTCTCGTTGTCGAGGCTCAGCCGCTCCGCGATCTCCGTAAGCGGCTCCCCTTCCGCCACGCGCATCAGGTTCGGATTGTTCATGTCTGCGATCATCAATGCATGGAGCGCGTTCACTTCGGCGACCCGGGCCGCGGACAGCTCCTCCGGCAAGACGACGGCGCCGCCTTCGACGCGGTGGTGGCGGCCCTCGAAGCCATAGCGCATCAGGTTCGCCGCTTCGGCCTCCATCGTCGCGTCGAAAAATCCGAGCGCGATTCGAAGCTCTTCCTCGGTCGCGATCGCCTTCTTCGAAAATAAATAGAGGCCGTTATAATTCGGGATCGACCATACGCGGTATCCGTGTGGCCCCTCGATCCGGTTCGCCAGCGTAAATTCGGCGTTCGGGTTAATTTTCTTGGCTTCGTCGGACAGCCGCTGCACGTCCGTCATGCTGCCGATGTACACGCCCGCTTGCCCCCGAATCAATAAGTCCCGCTGCTGCTGCTTGCTGGTTACGGCGAAATCCCGATTGATCAAGCCTTCCTGATATAGCTTCTTCATGAAATTCATCGTGGCGAGGTACGGCTCGGTCTCGAACTCGGGCACGAGACGATCCCCTTCGACGCCCCAGTTGTTCGGCACGCCGAAGTAGGAGCCTAGTGTCTTGAAGGCGCCGTAGATCAGGTCGTTCCGATCGGTGAGCCCGAACGTGTCGTGCCGGCCGTTCCCGTCCGGATCGTCCGCGGTAAAGCGCCGCATCGCTTCGTAAAGTTCTTCGATCGTCCCGGGCACGGGAAGCTCCAGCGCGTCAAGCCAATCCTTCCGAAGGATCACGCCCTGCCGCGAAGACGGCCGCTCCGTGTACAGCCCGTAGATACCGCCTCCCACTGCCGCCTGCTCCAAAATATCCGCGTTCAAGTGTTTCAGATTCGGATAGTCCTTTAAGTAGGGCCCAATCTCCCAAAAGACCCCCGAACGGATCGACGTCTTTAGAAACATGTAGTCCGTGCTCTTCACGAAGGTAACTTTCTTTAATGAGTTCGTCGTCAGCGCCGTATTCATCTTATCGGTGTAAATTTCGTTAGGCACCCATTCGATCTCCAGCTGCGTCCCGGTCAAGCGTTCCAGTTCTCCGACGACATCCTCATGGGGAGGGTGGGGGAAATGCAGCGGCGCCATGACGGTCAACACCGAATCGTTCGGCTCGTTCGACGCAGGTCTCTCCGCGCGCCCGCAGGAGGCAATCAGCGTCGACGCGGCGCATAGAAGCAGCATCGATGCGACCGCCCGGCGGTATTCACGTTTGCGCGGTTGTGGTATCATGGAATTCCCTCCCATTCGCTAAGGCTAATCTGTGACGATGATTATCGCCGGGAAAGATGATTATTTGCGGCGCGAGCGACCTCTATTATGATAAGTACATAAGTCAGCGAGGTGATGCGGAATGCGACTGAGTTTTCTATCCAAGCTAATCGTCTTCGGCGTCCTGCTCGGTACGCTGCCCGTGATCTTCATCGGCGCGTTCGCCTACGTAACCTCGTCGAACGAGATCGAGCGCCGAGTGAACGAAGGAAAGATGCAGCTGCTCCATCAAACCAGTGCCAATGTAGAACAAATTTTAACGACTGTCAACCACACGCTAAATCAGGCAACGAATTCCACCGTCCTGCGCCGTTCTTTGGATTCGCCGCTTTCTGCAAGCGATTTCAAAGCCTATAACGACCTTAGCATGGAACTTCGGCACATGCAATCGTTCGATACGCGCGTGGAGGACGTCGTCTTGATTAACACCCGGCATAACTGGATGATTAAAAATTCGGGCTTGTACCGTTTCGACGACTACGAGCATGCCGATGCGCTGGAAGCGCTGCTGCAGGCCGGCGAGGACACGGTCTGGACGTTGACGCCGACGGCGTGGTTTTACAGCGAGGAGAGCGCGAATCATATCGCGTGTCCGTACACGATCTCCTTGGTTAAGCGGCTGCCCGCGGCCAGCCTCGAAAAATTTGCGCTCGCGATCGCCAACATCCCGACATGCGCGTTAAGCGAATTGCTCGCGCACGGCCAAGAAGCCGGCGCCGCCTTAATGATTCTGGACGAACGGCGCCGCGTGCTGCTCCATACGAATCCGGACCGGATCGGGCTGCCCGTCGAGGAGACAGGCCTCCTCGACCTGGAGCGGATGGAGCGCGCGACCGCGCCGTTCGCGGCGACGATCGGCTCTGAGCGCTATTCCGTCGGTTTGCATCGCTCGGATTTTAACGGCTGGACGTACGTGTCGGCCGTATCCGTCGACGATCTGATGCAGGAATCCCGGAAAATCGGCTTGTACACGGTGTACATATGCCTCTCGATGCTTGCGCTGTCGGCGCTGCTCGCCTGGTTCGGCTCCCGCCGTATGTACTCCCCCATCCGCGCGCTGCTCGGCCAGATGAAGGATCGGCTTCCCGTGGACGCGGGACCGGCGCCCGGCAACGAATTTCAGGCGATCGGGGAACAGCTGCAGCGGCTGTTTCAATCGAACTCGAGGCTCGAGAAGGAGCTCGGGCTGCATCTCCAGCAGGCCCGAACGTTCGCGCTGATGAAGGCGTTCCAAGGCCAGCTGAAGCCGAACGACATCGAGGGGAAGCTCGACGCTTCCGGCTTCGGCTCGCAGCTCCGCCGCTGGCGCTCCATGGCGGTCGTTACGCTGCAGATCGACGCGCTCGATCCGGCCCGCTTCGGGCGCAACGACTTGGAGCTGGTGCTCTTCGCCGTACAGAATATCGCGGAGGAATTGATCGACGCGGATGCAAGGCTGCAGCCGATCGTCATCGACCATACGCTCGTGACGCTGATCGGAAGCGAGGAAGCCGATCTCGAACGCTTCGCCGCGCAAGCGTACGAATGGACCGAGAAGCTGCAGCGCAGCATCCGCCACTATTTGTCCCTTCAGGTGAGCGCGGGCATCTCTCTCCCGTTCCAGGGGGTCGATCGGTTGACCGCCGCCTACCGGGAAGGGCTGGAGGCGCTGAAGCACCGCCTGAAGCTCGGCGAAGGCGTCATTATTCCATATGAAAACTTGAACGCGGGCAAGCATTTCCTGCTGCTGAATTACCCGAATCAGTCCGAAAACGATCTCTTCGACGCGATCAAGCTCGCCGACGCCCCCAAAGCGCGCGAGCTGCTGAAGCAGCTGCTCCACACGATTCTCGCAGCCGAGCTGGCGCCGCAGGATTACCAAATCCCGCTCGCGCGGCTGCTGAACAATCTGGTGATCGCCGCGCAGGAATCCGGCATCGGCCTCAGCCAGCTGCATTCGTCCAACGAGTCGCTTTACGAAGAGCTGTTCCGGCTCCAGATCGCCGGCGACGTAGAGGAATGGTTTTGGCGCAAGTTGGCCGAGCCGATGATCCGCATCTTCCGCGACCGGCAGAACGAGCAGTATCACAACGTGTCCGAGAAAATCATCGACTTGATCCAACGTCGATACGACACCGACCTGACGCTGGAGGAGTGCGCCGAGCTGCTGCATTACAACGCGAATTATTTAAGCGGCGTGTTTCGCAAGGAAACCAACTGCTCCTTCACCGAGTATTTGACGATGTACCGCTTTAAGATGGCGAAACGGTGGCTGGCGGAAACCGATATGCCGATCAAGGACGTATCCGCCCGGCTCCGCTATAACAATCCGCAAAATTTCATCCGTTCGTTCCGCAAGCAGGAAGGAATGACGCCGGGCCAATACCGCAGCGCCTACGCGAAGCGCCCCCTCCCGGAGGCGGACCGAGGGTAACGCCGGACGGAACGGCGTCGTCGCGCCGTCGCTAGGCACCAACCCTGCCCTTCCCACATACGCTGTGTCGACTACGACATTGAGGTGTTGGCATGGCTATAGGCATGGGCATATACGAGGAACCCCTGATTCGGCTGGTGCGGGCGCATTTGCCGCCGGGCGCCGAGCTCGTCTACGGCGAAGGCGGCGCCGCTTCGCGCCCGTTCGCGCGCGAGGCCGACTTGGACGGCGACGGGCTGCCGGAGATCGCCGCCGCGTATCGGCTGGGGCAAGAGCTGTTTATCGTCGTCTTGAAAAGATATGTATCGGGTTGGCGCGTCGTCGGCGGCGCGAGGGGGACAGGGTACGACATCGATACGTTCGTCGTCGCACCGGTCGTCGCCCGTTATCCCGGCAATCTGGTCGTCGGCTGGCGCCTCGGCGCCGCTTGGTCGAAGCTGTCCGTCTACGCCTGGACGCCGAACGGACTGATCGACCTTGCGCCGGCCGATCTGGCATACAGCCGCCTAGAGATCGGCGACTTCCCCGGTTCGCCCGCGAACGCAGGCCGCGCGGAGCTCGCGTTGTGGCGGCACGATACGGGCGAGGCGTACCGGATCGAGGTCGTGCGTTGGGAACGGAACCGGTTTCTTCCCGCAACGGATGTCTACCCGTATTACTTCGCTAGAATCGCGGCGTATTATGCGGAGCTGACGGCTCGTCGCCCGAACGTTCGAGCGTACTGGTATTACCTCGCCGACGCCGAGGAGAAAGCCGGGCGGTTCGAGGAGGCGCTGCGCGCGGTCGACCGCGCGCTCGCGCTCCCCGCACCGTATCCGCCTACAGAGGCGCTGCTTGCGCTTCGCCGCCGCGTCGCCGCCGCCGGATCGGCGGACGCCGCCGCGCCGGGCGCGGCGGTACGCGGCGCCTTCCGGCAGGTTCGCGCGGAACCGATGTACCCGGCTCCGTTCAAGACGGTCGGCGGCACCCGCTGGGGCTTCGTCGACGACCGCGGCGCATGGCGCATCGCGCCGACGTTCGGGCACGCGTTCGACTTCTCGGACGGTCTCGCCGTCGTGGAGCAAGGAGGCAAATACGGCGCGATCGACGCGAGCGGCCGGCTCGTCGTGCCGGCGTCGTTCGAATGGATCGACGCGTTCGCGGACGGGCGGGCGATCGCATACGACCGGGAGGGCGCACGCGTCATCGACGCGACCGGCCGCGTCCTGACCCCGAAAGCGTACCAGTATATCTCCGCCTATCGCGAGGGGCGCGCGCTCTTCTCCGAGCTGCAAGGGGACGCCTCCTTGTACGGCTACTTGGACCGAGACGGGAACGAGGCGATCCCGGCCGCTTTCTTGGAGGCAGGCGACTTCGCGAACGGCAAGGCGATCGTCAAGACGGCGGAAAACCGATTCGCGCTGATCGATGCCGACGGAACGCGCCTGGCGGCATACGAATACGCGTATGTCGGCGCCCCCGGCGACGGGCTGTTGCCGTTCCGCGAAGCCGCGGACGGTCCGTACGGCTACCTCGACGAGGCCGGCCGCGTCGCGATCGAGCCGCGGTTCGCCGAGGCGCGGCCGTTCCGGGACGGACGCGCGGTCGTGAACGTCGCGCCGGATTACGGATATGCGTACGGGCTGATCGACCGAACGGGGAGGACCGTCGTCGAGCCGAAATACAACGAGGTGCGCCGGCTCGGCGCGGATCGGGTCGCGCTCGGGATCGCGATCGACCCCGAGCAGCCGTTCATCGGCTCGACGTACGCCGTCGCCGACGCGGGCGACGGGCGCATCTTGACCGAATTTCGATTCTACGACGTCGGCGAATATGAGGACGGCCTCGCTTCGGCGAGCGACGAGACACATACGTACTTTATCGGCCGGGACGGCGCGCCGGCCGCGGGGCTTCCTCGCTTCGACGGGAGCGGAACGTTGACGCTGCGCGGCGATATCGTGCAGGCGAACGTCGATCAGCGCCTGTTCTATTACGACCGCCGGCTCGGGGCCGTCGTCTGGTCGCCGAATCCGGCGATCGCGCTGACGCCGACGCTCGCCGTTCGGGAAGTTAAATACAAGCCGAATCGGGATTATCTCGTCTATTATCCGCAGCTCGAGGGCATGGCGGACGCAGCGGCGCAGGCGGAAGCGAATCGGCGGCTGCGCGAGCTGTCGGAGGTGAAGGACGTTCCCGCCGGACGTCTCGACTACAGCTACACCGGCGATTTCGACATCCCGTTCTTCCGCAAGTCGCTGCTCGTCTTGGAGTTGAGCGCCTATCACTACCCTTGGGGCGCGGCGCACGGCATGCCTTCGCTCGTCTACGCGCACGTCGACGTCAAAGACGGCCGGTTCTATGCGCTGAAGGACTTGTTCTTGCCCGGCAGCGACTATGTCAAGACGCTTAGCGACATCGTCGGCGAACAAATCAAGACCGATCCGCAATACGATTATGTATTCCCGGACAGCTACGAAGGGGTCAAACCCGACCAGCCGTTCTTCGTGTCGGCGGATGCGCTGCACGTATATTTCCAGCCGTACGAGATTGGTCCCTACGCCGCCGGCTTTCCGACGTTCCGCATCCCATTCGACCGGCTCGAGCCCATCCTCGACAAGAATGGCGCGTTTTGGCGAGCGTTCCATTAATCCTAGCGAAGCCCCGCGATACGCTCGCGGGGCTTTATTGCATACGCAGGGTGGCATAAATCAAAAGCTAGCGAATAAAATAGTTTCAAAGAGAGAAAGAGAGAGCGGGTGCTAGAGGTGGTTGCTTTCAAGCTTTGGCCGAAAAAGGAACCTTCGGGCGGCGCCGGCGCGGACGACGCCTTGGCGACCGTAAGGGTTCGCGCGCCTTGGGATTGCTTTGACCGCGCGGAAGTGTTCCTCGAGGATCTCGCGCATCGGACGAATCAGGAATTGGAAGGCGTTACGATTACGTTCCTAGTAAAACTCCTTTTCGATAACTTTCTGCACGAGGTTCGGACCGGGGGACATCAGCTGCTAGAGAAGATGTCCGCCATGCGCAAGGAATACGGCAAACTCCTTGAGGAAGCGGAGGGGGAGGAGGCGAAGGGCAGAGGCGCGGCGACCGGCGGGGCAGGGGGATTCGATTGGGCGCTGTCCCGCAAACGCCGCGGCGGCGAAGGCGGATGCCGGGTGCTGCTCGTCAAGCTGCCCCGCGCCGACGCGAGACGGGTCGAGGTGTTTTTCTCGGACTTGGAATGGCGGCATCGGCGCGACCTCGGCATGACGCTGGACGAGCTGCTGTCATTGTTGTTCGTCGAATTCATCGGAGCGGTTCGCAGCGGCAGCATCACCGGGGAGCTGCTCGAGGACATTACCGACAGCGTGCGAAGGCGATGGGCGTCTGTCCGTACGTAGGGCGAGAAGGAAGGGGACCCAACGTAATCCTCATAGGGTCTCCCGTGCGTTCATCCCTGGCGGAGTCGTTAAGTTTCGATACGGCGCAGCAGTAATACCCAATCCTGAAATACCGGCAGCCGTCCCGTGCTCCAATTGCCGTTCTCGTCAGCCTCCGCTTGCCCCCAGTCCGTGCGCGCCCCGGTCACCGGATCGATCAACGTCGCCCGGTAGACCGTCCCCCGCTCCAGCTCCCGCAGCTCCACGCCGCTGAATGCTTTCCCGTTCGGGAGGAACGCGAGCCGGAAGCGGCCCGGCACTCCCGCCATATACGCCTTATTTAGGAAGTCGACCTGTTCCGCGGCGGGCTCCAGCCACTCCGGATGGGGCTCCATATCCCACCACTCCAGCTCGGAGAGGATGCGTCGAATGCGTCCGACTTGCGCGGAGCCCGGCAGTTCGGCCGCTTCCCTCCACGTCGTGTGGCCCCAGGCGATGCCGGTAGGGGAAGCGCCGTACGGCCGGTCTTCCGGGTTTACCTGCCACAAGCCGTTGGCTCCGTACGTGTGCCCGCACGCGCCGTTCAGCACGCACGACCACGCCGTATACCGCTGGACGTCGGCTTGCGAAGAGGCGCCGATGCCTTCGTAGTTGACCTCGCTGTTGATGACCGGCAGGCGCGGCTCCTTCGCGCAAGACTCGGCGACCATCCGGACGGAACGTTCCAACGATAGGAAGCCTCCGTGACCGGTCTGCAGCATCTCGAGATCCAACATCGACGCGTCCTCCACGCAATGACGGCCGTATTCCACCGGATGAATCGTGACGAGCCGACCGAACGGATCCCGCTCCTTCACGTACGCGGCGATCGAGGACCATACCGGACGCATCTCGTCCTCGTACGCCTTCCACTTCGTCCGATCGCCGAACGTCTCTGTAAGGTAATACGGCATGAGCGCTTCGCCCGCGACGCACCAGGCGACAGGATAAGCGCCATACCTGGCGATCAAATACTCCCAGTGCCGCCGAATGACTTCGGCGCCCGCGAATGCCAGGTAATATCCCCAGCAACCCACGAGGCAAGGCATGAGCCCCGCGTCGGCCATCGCCGCGATCTTGCGATCCGCGGCGTCGAAGAACGCCGGGTTCAACCGCGAGAACCCCGCTTCCCAAGCGATCCCGCCTTCATTGGCCCCCCTGGAATCGAACGGAGCCATATCGGGGTATAAGCCCGCGACGACTTGGATAACGCTAAAGCCTTTCTCCCGCCGATCCCGAATGAGCCATTGGAAATCGTCCGGCCAGGTCAGCCTGTCGGTAAGCGACATCCACCACGTATCGCCGAGCCAGAAGAACGGCGTACCGTCTTCATGCTCCAGATGCCTTCGGTTGGATGCTGCGCGTGCGGCGCCGTGACGGTATAGCGGATTATCCCCTTCGTACGGCGTGATCGCGAATTTCCCCTCTCGCCCGTGCAAAGAAGCATCGGCTTTATCGGAACAGACCGTCCGGTACCGGTGCTCGCCCACCGTCGCGGAGGCATACCGGAATGCCCAGGTGTCGCCGCCTTTCCAAAACCCAGGAATCTGCATTTCTTTGCCGTCGGGATCGGTTACGATCGCATGGAATCGAACGTCGCGCCACGGGTCGTCGCGCTTATGCTCCGACGCGAACTGCCACTCCATGACTGTCCGTTGCTCGCAATATTTCATCGTCCATTCCTCTTTCCGTTATGTATGTTCGTCCGGGAGCTCGAGGAAGTCGGTCTCGACGACGGGCTTCGACGCGTCTGCGGGAAAGCGGAACGTCTTAATTTCCGACGGTCCGAAGCGAGCCGACATCGAGCGGTCTAGGAACGGGACGGAAATGCAGGCCGTCGTCGGCTCGCGGCTCGTCTCGTAGCATCGTACGATCAAGTCGTCGTTGTCTTCCGCCGTCTTCACGGCGCTGACGACGACGTTCGGCTTGTCGACCGAGACGAACGACCCGTCCTGCGGCAGCGCCCCTTCGTGATACGTTTCGATAACGGTAAACGGACGCAGATTCAGCTCGGCGGCGCGCCTGACAGTCTCCGCCTGACGCCAATCCCCCCCGTGCGGGAGCAACGCATAGGTGAAACGCTGCACGCCTTGATCCATAAAGGTATACGCGCCATCCTCCCTGGGGACGTGCCCCCGGTCATGCGCGTAAATCGGACTGCGCAGGACGGTGATGCTCATGACGTTCCCCGTCGCGTCGAACGAATATTTTCCGTCGTTCAGAATGCTTACGCCGTTCATCGTCCCCGCTTCGCCCGTCGGTCCGGATTGGTCGAACCAGCTCAGGCCCGGCACTTCGCGCCCGTCGTTGTTGCGCTCGAAGGTCCCGTACGGGATTTCGTAGGTCGTGCGCGGGGCGTCGCAGTCGACCGGGAAACGCAGCTTCAACAGCTTGAACCGCTCTCGCCAGTCGACCGTAACGTTCACCTCGACGAGATCGAGCCCGGCGTACATGGCGAAGTCTTGGATAACGATCGACTTGCCGTACTCGCTCTCTACGCGTATGACCGACTTCACCGGTCCGGCTTCGATCGTGCGAATGCGCGTTGCGCGGAACGCTCCGATCTCGTTGTCGTAGCGCTCCAGATCGTGGCTCCACGTGTCGCTCTCGTCCTCCAGCACGGCCGGAATCGCCGCGAAGCCGCGGAACGCCTCGGCGTGCCGCCGCTTGTCGCGCAGGCTGGCGATCCAGCCGGTCTGGGGGTCCAACTCGAGCCGGAGTCGGTCGTTCTCGAGCACGAAATCGGAGACCGATACTCCCGGGCTTTCCGGCGCTTTGACGCGGACTGAGGCCGAATGTCTCGGCACGACGCGGAACGTGCGGTATCCGAGCGGCGGAAGCTCCGTTACGAAACAAAGGCGCTGCCGCCATACCGTCGACGAACGGGAAGCGATGCGCTGCACGGGCACCTCCCGTCCCTCTGCGTCGACAAGCGTATCCGTGTCCTTAAAATTGTGAAACTCGCGGCCTTCGCCGAAATGCCCGAATTCCAATTCGACGTTCGTCCGGACGGGCCAGACGTGGGAGTTAAACGCGACGATCGGCTTCATTCCCTCCTCCGCCTCGATCCGGACGTTCCACGACAGCGACTGCAGCGCGTCGTTGAGCGCGCGCGACGCAATGGCGTTCGCTTCGCCGTACGTATCGCGCGCATCTTGTTCGTAGACGGCTTCGATGCTGGAGCCCGGTAAAATGTCATGAAATTGATTAAACAGCACGTTCTTCCAAGCCCGCGACAGGTCTTCGTGCATTTCTTGCCCCGTCACGCGGCGCGCGACGGCGGCCCAGCGCTCCGCGGCGACGAGCAAGTTTTCCGAATACCGGTTCCAACGCTTCGCGGCGGAATGCGCGCTGTAGCAGCCTATGGCATGCATCTGCAGTTCGTCCCTGACGACAGGTATCGAAGGAAGCCCTTTGACGCGCTCGAAGTATTGAGAAGGGGAGCTAAACGCATACGCTCCGTCTCCCTCGCGCCGCAGCTCGAGGATCGACTCGATCAGCGCCTTCGTCGGACCGCCGCCGTGATTGCCGACGCCGTAGAAAAACAGATGCTCGTCGACGCCGGGGTCGTCCGCTTCCCGCTCGCGGATTTGCGAGCGCAGCTGGCCCTCCATATCGGGCACGTATTGGCAATATTCATGAATCCGGTAGGCGAGAACGCTGCTGCCGTCCGCGGACTCCCAGCGGAACAAATTCGTATCGAGCCGCTTCTCGAGCTGCTTCGGCCGCATGAAAACATAGGCATCCATGCCGCCCAGCCGGAGCAGCTGCGGCAGCATGGCGTGGTGGCCGAAGCTGTCCACATTGTAGCCGACCGTCGAGAGAACGCCGAATTTTTCGAGAAAATACCGTTGCCCGTACAGCGCTTGCCTTGCGAACGATTCGCCGCTCGGCAGGTTGCAGTCCGACTGCACCCACCAGCCGCCGCAAAGCACCCACCGCCCTTCGGCGACGCGTTCCCGAATTTCGCGGAACATGTTCGGCTCGTTGCGTTCGACCCATTCGTACATGGCCGCCGTGCTCGACGTAAAGACGAAATCCTCGTATTCCTTCATCCGATCCAGCGCGGATCGCAGCGTCGCCTTCACTTCTTGGAAGCCTTCCTGCCATTGCCAGAGCCACACCGGATCCAGGTGGGCGTTGCCGATCATATGGCGCGTTTTCTTAGACATGGTGTACCGGTTTCACAAAATAGTCCCGATGCGCGTACCGGAACGTCTCCGGCGGCTTCACCTCGGCGATGGCGAACCGCCCGCTCGGCCGGTAAACGAAAGCTTCCTCCCCGCCGCCGTACGACGTCCGCTTCCGCCGTTCGATGCATTCGAAGAGCACCTGCTGCTTCTTGGCCAAATATTCGAGCGTATGCGGTCCGAACTCCGCCTCGATGTCGCCCGGCCGGAACTCGTAGTAAACCGTCCGCCGCAGCGGATTGCCGTCGCCGGCCGGCGAACCGTGCAACACCATGATGTTGTGGAAAATGACGTCGCCGGGCCGCATCGGCACCGCAATGGCGTCGTCCGTATCGAACGTCGGGCGGCTGCAGCGCTCGTTCGCTTGTTCGGCGCTCCACTCATGGCTGCCCGGGATGACCCATAGGCACGTGCGAAGATCCGCTTCGTCCAAGTAGAAGTCGACGTTAAAAATCGGCCGCGGGTCGAGACATCCTTCGGGCACGGCCGCGTCGCGGTGCCAATCGACGATAATGCCTTCGTCGGGCGCCTTGAGCACCATCGAATCCCACGTCGGGATGAAATTGTTGCCTTGCAGCTTCTCGACGGATTTCAAGATGAACGGGTGGCCGAGCAGCGCCTTCATCGGGTCGCTCTTATCGATGACGTATTCGACCCGTTTGAGCACCGGCTTGCCGCTCTTGCCGCCCTTCCCGTACATAAAGTCGGGATCGTCCTGGACGGTTTTGCTGCCTTTCTCGTACAGCTTCATCATCTCGTCCTGCACGGTGCGCAGCTCGTCGCCGACCAGTACGTTGCGGACGACCAAGAAGCCGTTGTCGAGAAAAAACTGCTTTTGCTCCTCCGTGATCGCGTCTTGCGTTCTGGCGTCGATCTCGGGAATTTGGAGCGGCGGAGTTGCCATGATCATCATCCCCTGACTTGGATTATGAATGCGTTACCTAACCCAAGTATAAAGTCGCGGGGTTGGCTTTGTATTTAGCCGAAATGTATAATTCGGTTGCCGAAATCACATAAATTGTTGACGAACGTCCGGACGTTCGGTACGGTGAGAGCAACGAAATCCGCCGAAGAGAAGGAGGGCGCCGCATGGTCGATTTGCTGCATATTTTGGACCCGGACGAAACGATCGCAGCGTTGCAGGATTATTTGTTCCCCCCCTATATTACGCTCGCCCATCTGTTCAACGCGCCCGCCGGGTGGAGGCTGCCGGCCCGTGCGCTGACGCAGCACCAATTCCAATACGTGCTCGAGGGAGAGGCCGAATACGTGCTCGAAGGCGAAGCGCATGCGACGCGGCGCGGCGACTTGGTATACCATGCGCCGGGCGTCGCCCATCAGGTGCGGACGTCGGAGAACGCTCCTTACATCTGCATCTCCGTCGTCTTCCACTTCGGCTCGAGCCGCTCCCCGCTCGCTTCGCTGTTCGAGAAAGGCTGGCACGTCGCGGCCATGGCCGATACCGGCCTCGAGCGGAAGCTGTCCTCCTTGGTGAGCCGCTACCATCAGCCGGGGCTCGCGAACCAGCTGCGGTGCCAATCGCTGCTGCTCGAGATCGTCCACGATTTGCACGCGCGCGCCGCGGACGGCAGTCGGACGAAGGTGCAGGAGAAGACGAAGGCGAAGCTCGTGCTGATTCGAAACCACATCGCCCGCCACTTTGCGTCTCCGCTCTCGCACGACGAGCTCGAACGCGTCTCGGGGCTGAGCCGCAATTACATCATCGCGAAGTTTCGAGAAGCTTACGGCATGACGCCGTTCGAATATTTGGCCGCGGTCCGCGTCGGCAAGGCGAAAGAGCTGGCGCTGCAGACCGACCTGTCGATCGGAGAAATCGCAAGGCTTGTAGGCTACAGCGACGTGCACACGTTCGGCCGGGCGTTCAAGAACAGGGTCGGCACTTCGCTGAGCCGGTTTTGCGCCTCCCTCGTCACGAATTGATGCCGTCGTCCGCCTTCATTCGCCCGACTCCGTCTCTCCGAGCGTTCGCTTCCGGTACGCCGAAGGACTGACGCCGAAATGCGCGGTAAACAAGCGAGTAAAATAATAAGGGGAGTCGACCCCGACGTCGGCCGCGATTTCATTGACGCGTCGGGTCGAGTATTCGAGCAGCTTCGCCGCCTTCGCCATCCGCATCTTCGTCAACGCGGAAGTGATCGTATCGCCGGTTTGCTCCTTCATCAGGTGGCATAGGCGGGTTGGCGACAAGCCGGCGACCGCGGCGAGCTCGGACAACCGATGCTTCCGGTCGAGGCGCTGCGACACATACGACAGGACGGCGTCCACGCGTTCGTCCGTTACGCCCGCCCCTCCTCCTTCCGAATGGTTGGCGTTCAGGAGCACGAGCGTCTCCGCCAACGCAAGCTTGGCGAGTTCCCGATGCGGCCGGTCCGGGACGGACGAGTCGGCGATCATCCGCTCGAACGCCCGCTCGATGCGGCGGCGAGCTTCCTCGTTCCTCACGTGCGCAACGATCAGTCCCTCGGCGGTTCTCGGCAGGGCGAGCCAAGGTTTCCAGTCCGCCTGCGGCAGGAAGTGAACCCATAAAATGTCCCATTCGCCTTCTTCGTTCGATGCGTAATGATGGGGAACGCCGGGCGAGAGCAAGACGGCGTCGCCGCGGGCGCATACGCGTACCTCCCGGTCGACGCGGAACGAACCGCTGCCCGCCACGGTATAAATCAACAGCCAGTCGTCCGTCCCTCGGGATCGATGGCCCTGAAAGCCGAATGGACGGCGGAAACGATCGGCGAGCAGCACGCCGGCCTTCGGCGAAGCCGTCTCCTCCTCCACCTTGAACAAGTGCTCGTTCAATGCGCACCTCCCGCTTTGCCGCGCGCCTTTCGCAACATCGTGCAAATTTTTAGCAAGCGCATTCATTTTCGGCGGCGGACTTTTCTTCTATCATAAAGTCAACGTCAAGCATCGCGAAAGGGTGAATGTCTTGAGACTCGCGCCGGAGCAAATACAGTTCTTTGAAGAGCAAGGGTACCTCATCGTAAGAAAATTGTTCGACCCCGCGGCAATCGCCGAAATTCGCGATACGTTCATGGCGATCGCGGCCAACGGCACGCTTCCCGGTTATTTCGAGCCCGTCCCTGCGGAGCGGGCCGGCGGCGACCCGCTGCTCCTGTATCCGCGCATCTTGTATCCGCACCGCATCGTCCCCGCAGCGAAGAAGTATATGCTGGATTCGCGCGTGATGGATGTGCTTGAAGCGCTGTTCGGCGAGGAAGCGTTGGCGGCCCAAAGCATGTTTTATTACAAGCCGCCGGGAGCCCGAGGCCAAGCGCTGCACCAAGACAACTACTATTTGCGCACCGAGCCCGGCACCTGCATCGCGGCTTGGACGGCCGTCGACGCGGCCGATCAAGACAACGGGGGGCTCGTCGTCGTCCCGCGCACGCAGCGCCTTGACATCCAATGCCCGCACGAGGCGGACAGCTCCCTGTCGTACTTCCGCGACGAGGTGGACGTCCCCGAAGGCGCAACGATCGTGCCCGCGGATATGGACGCCGGCGACGTTTTGTTTTTCAACGGCAGCACGATTCACGGGTCTTACCCGAACCGGTCTTCGGAACGATTCCGGCGCTCCTTCATTTGCCACTACGTTCCCGAATCGACCCGCCGCCTCGGCTTTCATATTAACGAGGATTTATACGATCGCCGCGGCGAACGCGTCGGCGTCGCGAGGAACGAAAGCCCTGGGCCGTGCGGCGTCGAGTTCGAGGGGGCTCCGCATTGACCGAATGCCGGAATCGGAAACGGGAGGACCCGGAACTCATCGCGTCGGGTCCGTCCCTTCGGGAGCATCGGGCGCCTTCGGCCCGGTCATGGACGGCTGCGGCACGCGCCCCGGACGCTGCCGGAATTCGCTGGGAGACAGCCCCGTCTCTTTCTTAAAATTGCTGCTGAAATAATGGATGCTCCCGTAGCCGAGACGCTCCGCGACCGACTCGATCGCTTCCCCGCGGAGCAGCGCCCTCTTCGCCTCCTTAATCCGTTCCTCGATCAAGTACTGCTTCGGCTTCTTCCCTTGTTCGCGGAAGAACACCTGCGTGAAATAGCTCGGATGGTAGCCGCACAGCGCGGCGAGCTCCGTCACGGTCCAAGCCCGCTCCGGCCGCTCCCGCATCGCGTGCAGCGCCGCGTCGATTTTCCCTGCGCGCTCGCGGGCGTCGCCGGACAGCAGTTCCCGCGCAAGCGACAGCAGCAGCTCCGAGAGCAGCGCGCGCAGCTGCAGCGGGTACCCCGGCAGCTCCATGCGGTATTCCCTTACGATCCGCATGAGCAGCGACTCCGCGCCGGCCGGCGCGAGGCGCGAGCCCAACCGCACGGAGCCAAAGCCCGGGCAGTCGACCGCGTAAGGCGGAAAGACGCGTTGAAGTTCGGCTTCCTCCGCCTCCCGAATGGCGTAAGCGGGATGCACCGGCACGGCCGACGGTCCGTTCCATAAGAAATGCAAACTAACGAATTCGGTCCGCTCCCTCACCACAAGCCGGTGCGGACGATCGGGGCCGTACAGACCCACGTCGCCGGCCTTCAACGCGAGCCGCTCGCCGCCGACCGTCAGCTCCGTGTCCCCCGACACGACATAAAACAGCTGAAAATCCGGGATGTAGCGCGGCCCCCAGGTATCCCCCGGGTTCGCCGCGTCCCGGCTGGCGAAATTGACGACGGGCTGCAGCTCGTTCAGCGATCCGACGTTCATGCGCATTCTCCTCCGATTCGTCCCGATTCGCGGCCGCCTGCCGATCTTGAAAAATCGCAACTGTTCGTTGACTTGTTCTAAATACGGCACTCTGCTGCCTCCATTATGATGGATTCATAGCCATTAATAAACCACTTCCGGAGGGTGACATCCGAATGTTAACGGAGGCGCAAGTTCAAGAGTTTCATAACAACGGGTTTGTCAAAGGGAACGTCGTGTTGGGCGACAACGAGGTCGAGCTGCTCCGCGCCGAGTTGGACCTTGTGATGGAGGGGAAATCGGTGCGCCGGCCGGTGCTGAACCACAATATGCTGGACGGCGGCAGCTTGTACGACAACATGAAGATGATCGTGACCGAGCGCGTCGTGCAAATCGTGAATATATGGATGGCGAGCGACGCATTTTTCCAGCATGCGAACAATCCGACGATCTGCGAAGAAATCGCGCAGCTATGCGAGACCGACACGGTTCGCGTCTGGCACGATCAAGTGCAATACAAGCCGCCGCACTCCGGCGGACCGACAGGGTGGCATCAAGATCACCCGCTGTGGCCGATTATCCAGCCCGCGGACCTCGTCAGCGCGTGGGTCGCGCTCGACGACGCCGTGATCGAGAACGGCTGCATGTGGATGGTGCCCGGCAGCCATAAGTGGGGCAATCATCAAAAATATATCGCGAGCACGCCCGACTTTAAGCCGTACCATAAGCAGCCGGAGCTGCTGCCCGAAGGGGCCGTCGTCGAGTCGGTGCCGTTCGAGATCAAGAAAGGCCAAGTCGGCTACCACCATTGCATGACGTGGCACGGGTCCCCGCACAACCGCTCCGAGATGAAGCGGCGCGCGATCGCCGTCCATTACATGCCCGGCCATACCCGGTACGAGCCGTCCGCCAGCCATCCGATGCACGGGTACGTACAGGTGCAGCCCGGCGAAATATTGCAAGGCGATCATTTCCCGACGGTGTACCGCCGATCCGCCGTTCGACAATAATCTCCTCGATGCAAAAGAAGGGCCGCACCGCGAAATATTCCGCCGCATGCAGCCCTTCTTTTCGGTTTGGGTTTTCCGCGTTTACGACGTTTCCCGAAACCCGGCGCGTCTTATGCGTCGGCCCCGTGGCGGTAAACGCTCCATCCCATGTATTTGCCGAGCGCCTCTTCGACTGCGTCAGCCACCGTCGACATATTCGAGGACACATGGTGCTCGAAGCCGCTCTCGCAAATGTATCGCAGCAGCTTTTGAAAGTTCGGAACCTGCACGACGCCGTAGCCGCCGAACGTTAAGAGCGGATCCCGCGTGAACGTGCCCTCTCCGGTATACGCCGCGATACGCCCGTTCGCGTCGTCGGTCGTCACGCCGCAGTACGTGAACTTGCTTGCCTTGATGCGGCCTTGGATCGTGCCGAGCGTATTTTCCCGCCCGACCGTTCCCGACAAAATTTCGTGGTAGTCCATATGAATTTCCTCGAAGACTTCTTTAGGGAGATTGCTGCAGTGGAACACGACGCCCTTATCGGGATCGTCGCCGTAATTGTTGTTCCAATCGAGCAGGGCGCTCGGCCGGCCGGAAGCCTGCTGCAGCGCATACATACCGACGAGCCCGGTAATGTCCACCTCGCACGCGCTCGGAATGAGATTGCTGCTGAGCATGCTCATGATCGTGCACGGCACGATGCCGAAATATTCCTCCATGGACGTCCAACACTGAAGCGCCGTTCCCGCGAGGTCGTTATCCTTCATCCACTCCTCGACGACGACGCCTAGCGAGGCCATGCGCAGAAGATTCTCGCGTGGGAACCCCTTCACGTCGACGTAAGCCGCGATCTCCTCGAGCTTCCGCTGGACGGCAGGGTCATGTTCCTTCCGCTTGTTCGCCCGTCCGAACACCTCGGACAAATCGAGCGTCTCGATCGTGATGCCCGACCGCTCTAGCAGCTTCTCGCTGTAGCGCACCGTGTTGAAGGAAGCGGGGCGGGCGCCGATGGAGCCGAGGCGGGCGCGGCGCAGCGATCGTACGATGCGGCACGTCCCCGCGAACCGGCGCAGGTCGGCGCGGAAGCTCTCGCTGCCCGGGTCGACCGTATGCAGCGTCGTGAGCGAGAACGGGATGCCGTATTGCTTCAGGTTATTGCAGACGGACATCTTCCCGCAGAAGCTGTCCCGGCGGTCTTTGATGCTCATCGCTTTAATATCGTCGTTGAAGGCGTGCACGAGAACGGGGACGTCGAGGCCGGAATAGCGAATCGCGTTCGCGATGCCCTTCTCGTCGCCGAAGTTCGGCAAGGTGACCAGAATGCCGTCGATGCGGCTTCGGTTCGCTTGGAACAAGCTGCCGCATTTCTTCGCGTCGTCGAGCGTCATGACCGTTCCGAACTTCGTATCCGCGGGCTCCAACGCGACGACGTCGATGCCCTCCTCCTCCAGCACGCGAAGGATTTCCGTTCTGCCCGAATCGCACAGATGATCGGGGAAAAACCCCCGGTTGCCTACGATGACGCCGAGCGTCGTGCGCGCTTGCGCTTGATGTGCCATGATTGCTTCCTCCTCCGTTTTATTCCCCGCTTCGGGGCGATGCCGCTTGCGTCTCGTCGGCGGGGCCGATGTAGGCGCGCGTCCGCCCGTCAAGGCGCCAGTTCGTCAGCGTCCTCCCGGTCGGGAGTCGGTCCCAGCCCGCGCGGACTCGTTCCTGCACGACATCCCAAGGGGCGATGCCGCTCGTCGCGTCCAGCCGCTCGACGCTGAAGGCGCCGACCGCGACGGCGCCGGTAATCGCATCCTCCGGCGCGAGACCGTGCAGGAGGCCGTTCAAGAAGCCCGCGATCGTGCAATCGCCCGCTCCGGTTGTGCCGGCCACGGTCGTCCGAAAGCATGGCGCCCACAGCTCCCTTCGGCGCCACGCAGGATCGTCCCCGAAGCCGCGCTCCCCGCTTCGAAGGTACAGCCCCGAAGCGCCCAGCTTCAGCGCCGCGATGCCGCAACCGAGGTCGAGCAGCCGCTCCCCCAGCTCGCGGATCGTCTCCTCCGGCGTCGTCTCGCACAAGTCTCCGCCTTCGCGGCAGAGCTCCTCGTATCTGTCGCGCATCGCCATGCGGAGCGTCTCCTCGAGGCTCGGCAAAAAGACGTCGACATAGGGAAGCGCTTTCTTCAAGATGCCGATCCAATCGGCCGCGTCGGCCGCTGTCCCCTTCCCGGGCATCGCCATGTCGAGCGACACGGTCATGCCCGACTCCTTCGCGCGCCGCAGCAGCGCCGCGAGGCGATCGCCCCCGTCGGCGTACATGCCTCTCATAAGCGGCGGGTAGCCGAAGTGGAAATGGGTCGCACCCGCAAGCCGTTCCCAGTCGATGTCGCTCCCGGAGAACGTATCGTTCGTGCCCGGACAATGCAGGAAGATGCGGTCCATCCCCGGCGGATTGACGACGATCGTGTACGAGCTCGTCTCGCCGGGCACTTGCGCGATATGCTCCGCTAGCGCCGGGTGCACGTCCCGCAGCAGGCGGATCGTAAGGGCGCCGAAGACGTCGTCGCTCACCTTGCCGACGAGGCGCACGTTCGCGCCGAGCCGATGGAGCGCGATGCCGGTATTCGAGACGGCGCCGCCGGTGCAGAACGCCGCTTCCCCGACCTCCAGCAAGCTGCCGGGCGTCAGCCGGAGGCCGCCGCCCCCGGCCTCTTCGAACTTCGGAATGATGTCGACGGCGATGTGCCCGCATACTGCGACGGTCGGCGCGGCTTCCGATAGTTTCGCGAGTTCGGCCATTCGAATCGCCCCCGTTATTTCGCGACGTAGCGCCGCCAATATTCGACCGATTCCCGATGATCCGGAATAATCGTGAATTCGGTCGACCACGCCTCGCGATGATAAATTTCGAACACGAGCTCCGCCTCCTCGGCGCCGGACGCTTCGAGCGCTTCGATGACCTTGTCCGCGTGGATGATGCCGATGTCGTTGTACGCCTTCGTGAACGGCCAATGCCGGCTGTGCCCCGCCTCGGTTTGCTGCAGATGAATGATCGGCGACACGCTGCCCAGCTCCCGAATCCAGCGGTAAGGGTCGCGGTCGCTCGGATGCGGCGCATGGCCCGGATCCAGGCAAAGCTTGAACGGAATGCCCGCCCCGTCGTTCAACCGCTCGAGCAGCTCCTTCGTCTCCTCGACCGTATTGGCGTATTCCCTCGGGATGGACATCGGCTCGAAAATCATGTTGGTCATGCCGAGCTCCCGGCAATGCCAGCTCAGTTCCTGCCAATACTTAATGCCTTCGACCGTCCGCTCCTCCCGGCGTACGGGATCGTCGTAGTCGTTGAACGTCAAGATGCCGGGATGCCCGCCGGTCATCTTCGCGCCCATCCGAGCGGAGATGTCCGCGAAGCGCTTGAACCAGACGAGCCATGCTTTGCGCTGCTTCGGATCGGGGTGCATGAAGTGATTGACCCGCGTGAACGAGCTGAGGAAGCTGCTCGTAATGGACAAGCCGTAACGGTCCGCGCTTTGAATAATGCGTTCGGTTTGCTCCTCCACGATGTCTTCGGGAAGAAAGACGTTCAGGAGATCGGCGACGAATTGCACGTACTTCAAGCCCATCTCCTCCGCCACGATCCGCGTCCATACTTCCGGCTCCGGATATTTATTGTTGGCGAACCCCATATTAATGCCCAGCTTCAAATCGACCGGCATATTCCCGCCGCCTCCCAGGAATGATTTTAACGATAATGTTAACGTTAATGTATTTTTTATAAGGCGCCTACTTCGTAGGCGCCTGTGAAGCCGTATCGTGAATCCAAACGGTCATGCTGCCGGGCGTCCGGTTCGCCCAAGCGTAATAAGGGACGGCCACGATCGAAATCGTTTGCGGCTCCGGATCCGGCGCTTCCTCGCACGTCCCGTAGAGACGGTCGCTCCAGAAAGCCTCCCTCGCTTCGGCATCGGCAGGCGCGTACGCCTTCCCTTCGCCGACGATCGCATGCACGCCGCCCAACAAGTCCGGTCGATATTCCGCGCGCAGCGGCGTCCCGCGAGGCAGCGCGAGCGTCCGCACGTCCCGGCCGTGATCGGCCTCCTCGAGGCAGTACACGAACGGTCCGCGCAGGAGCGCGGTCTTCCCGCGGCAGCTTTCCACCAGCGGGTGAGCCAGCAGCTGCTTGACGGTTACGGAGAACGACACGTCCACGCGATCCCCTGCGCGCCACGTCCGCTCGATCACCGCATAACCTCTCTCCCGATGGACGCTGCGAACGGCCTCGCCGTTCACGCGGAACTCCGCCTCGTCGCACCAGCTTGGAACGCGGACGTGCAGGCGGAACGCGACAGGCGCGTCCGGTCGGAGCGTCAACGCCGCGTTCCCGTCCGCCGCATAGGAAGATCTCATCTCGAGCTCGAGCGCCGTGCCGTTCACCGTCGCCCGCGCGCCGCTGCCGATAAATAAATTCACGAATACGTCCTGCTCCGCGGCGGCGTATATGTACTCCCCGAGCTTCGGATAAAAGCGCAATACGTTCGGCGGGCAGCACGCGCACTCGAAGTTGCGCTGGCGCCGGTGGCTGCCGTCGTTTTCCAAGGGGTTCGTGTAAAAGAAGGCTTCCCCGTCAAGCGAGATGCCTGCCAGCAGCGCGTTGTATAACGCGCGCTCGACGACATCGGCGTAGGTCGCGTCGGCGAACAGCTCGCCCATCCGGCGGCCCCAGAAAACGAGTGCGATCGAGGCGCAGGTTTCGCAATAGGCTTGATCGTTCGGGAGGCGATAATCGTCGGAGAAGCCCTCCACGGACGGTCCGCCCGTCGCCGGATGATGTACGTTATCTCCGATCCCGCCGGTGACGTACATCCGCCGCTGTACCATATTGTCCCACAGCCGCTTAACGGCTTCGGCGTACGCCTCGTTCCCTTCGAGCGCGGCCAGCTCGGCGACGGCGGCGTACAGGTAGCCTGCCCGAACCGAATGGCCCTCGATCGTCGTTTGCTCCTTCACCGGCAGATGCGCCTGCATGTAGCGGGCTCGCCCGTATTCGCCGAAGAGGAGCTCGCCCAGCGCGCGCGGCGCCCGCGCGATCGACGACCAGCCTTTGTACATCTCCCTCTCGGCCTCCGGCTGCCCTCTCCGGGAGACGAACAGCTCGCTCAGCTCCCGGTAGCGCGCATCCCCGGTCTTGTCGTACAGGCGCAGCAGGCCCAGCTCGACCTCCTCGTGACCGGGGTAGATCGGCCGTTTCCCCGGACCGAACCGCTCGTAGATGTGGTCGGCGAGACGGCGAGCCGCGTTCAGCAGCTTGTCGCTGCCGGTCGCCTCCGCATGGGCCGCGGCCGCCTCGAAGAACGTGCCGCACGTGTACAGCTCGTGCCCGAACAATATATCGCTCCACCGATGCTCCGGCGCGACCACCGTAAAGAACGAGTTGAGATAGCCGTCTTCGTGCTGCATCGCGACGATGAGATCCGCCGCCTCGTCGATCAACCGGGCCAGCTCCGGGGTCGGCTCCTGCTTATACATCCAGCACGCGCCTTCGAGCCCCGTATAGAAGAGACCGTCGTCGAACAGCAGCCCCTCGTACGCGCCGTCGCGCTTTCCCGCAGCCCGCTCGAAATTCCGGAACCGTCCGGATTCCTCGAAGGTGCGCCAAAGATGAGGCAGCGTCTTCTCCCGGATCGTTCGAATTTTGCCCGACCAGAACGGGTCCTTCAGGGTAACGGCTTCATGGGAAATCGCCTTGACTTTTGCGTTCATGATCCACGCTCCTTGTGGGCGTACGCCGATATTCTTACTAGACAAACGATGACGTTACCGTTAACATTAACGTTAATGTCATCATAAACAGGGGTGTCGTAGATGTCAATCCTTTTCGTAAGCGCTTATTTAAAAACGTTCCCGCCGATGAATCGAGAACCTCCGCCCGACGCCGCGGGCGCCTTCAACGGATCGGTCTCGTGCTTTCCCGGACGACGAGCGTCGTGTCGACGACCTCGTGGAATCGGTGCCCGTCGGCCGCCTGCCCATGAATTCGCTTCATCAAAATTTCGAACGCCTTGCGCGACGTCTTTCCCTTGGAATTGCTGACGGTCGTCAGCGGAAAGGGAATAAACATGCGGGATTGAATGTTGTCGAACCCGACGACGCTGATCTGCTCCGGCACCCGAAGGCCTTGGCGCTGCAGCACGTAAATCGTCTCCCACGCCATCATGTCGTTGAACGCGAACACCGCCGTGAACGGCAGCTTTGCGTCGAGCACAGCCTTCAGCTCGCCCCGGCAGCCCCGCTCGATATTGGGCACTTCGCGGATGAGCTCCGGACGGACGGGGACGCCCGCCTCCTCGTGCGCCCGACGGTAGCCGGCCAACCGCTCGCGCGCGCTCGAAATCGATCGGTGGGCGTTCAAGAACAGGATCTCCCGGTGCCCGAGGTCGAGCAAGTGGGCGGCGGCCATGTACCCGCCCTTCTCGTCGTCGCTGATGACGTAGTCCATCGCGTCGTCCTGCAGATGGCGGCCGATCAGCACGAACGGCGTGCCGGTCCGGCGGAGGACGTCCATGCTCGCGCCTTCGCCCTGCGCGGGGCAGATGATGATGCCGTCCACGTTTTTGGACAGCGCGGACTGGATCGCCTGGCGCTCCGCTTCCCGGTCCTCGTACGTGTTTAGGATGAATGTCGTATATTCGTGCTTTCGGGCCGCGGTCTCGATTTCCTTCACGGAAATGGCGAAGTGCGGATTGGATACGTCCGAGACGATGACGGCGAGCGTCTTCGTCCGCCCCGACCGGAGCGAGCTGGCGAGCGCATTGCCGATGTACCCAAGCTCTTGCGCTTTGTTTTGAATCAGCTGGCGCGTAGCCGCCGAGATGTCCTCCTTGTTTTTCAGGGCGCGGGAGACGGTGTTGACCGTAAAACCCGTCAGCTCGGCGATATCTTTCAGCGTAGGCGCGCGCAGGGGCTGTCTTTCATCCTTATCGTCCATGAGATCCTCTTCCTATTCCGGCGGTTTGGGGGATTCATTCCCGTTGATCTGAATAGTAATGAGGTCCGCCGGGAATGTCAATTCCCCCGGCCTTGACCCCTGCCTCGCCCTCGCGAACCCGCGCAAACCAAATTTTCAACGAAAGAAGGAGTACACCCATGGTTCATCAGGCTGCCGTCTCGCTCCACCCGAATTATCGCATCGCCCCGCTCGACGAGCGCATCTACGGCTCGTTCATCGAGCATATCGGCCGCGCCGTTTACGGCGGCATCTACGAGCCCGGCCATCCCGACACCGACGAGCAAGGCTTCCGGCGGGACGTGCTCGACGCCGTTCGAGACCTTGGCGTCCCGATCGTGCGCTACCCCGGCGGCAACTTCGTCTCCGGCTATAACTGGGAGGACGGCGTCGGGCCCGTATCCGAACGGCCGCGGCGGCTGGATCTGGCGTGGCTTTCGACCGAGCCAAACACCTTCGGCACCAACGAGTTCATGGATTGGTGCCGCCTCACCGGTATTGAGCCCATGCTTGCCGTC
>NZ_DASQMZ010000116.1:0-3890 GCF_035645235.1 Paenibacillus sp. | reverse complement strand
CCGCTTCCACCGCTTCGGAGAGCGCGATCGGAATCGTCGCCGCGGAGATGTTGCCGTATCGGTCGACGTTGATCATGACCTCGTTCTCGGTCAGCTCGAGCTTATCCATGGCCGCTTGGATGATGCGAATGTTCGCTTGGTGCGGCACGAGCAGTTTGATGTCTTGCTTCGACTTGCCCGCCTTCGCCAGGACGCTCTCCGTCAAATTTTCCATGATGCGCACCGCGAACTTGAACACTTCCCGCCCGTTCTGCCAGATGTAATGCGTCACGCCTTCCGGGAGGCATTCCTTGTTCGGGTAGCGCGAGCCGCCGACGCAGCCGCCGCGAAGGAGCGGTCCGCCCGCGCCGTCCGCGCCGAGCTCGAACGCTTCGAAGCCGCGCCCTTGCTCCGTGACCCCGAGCACGACCGCGCCCGCGCCGTCGCCGAACAGGATGCACGTGTTGCGATCCGTGTAGTCGGTGACGCGCGAGAGCACCTCGGCGCCGACGACGAGCACGTAGTCGTACATGCCGGAGGCGACGAAGTTGGCGCCGTTCGCGACGCCGTAGACGAAGCCGGAGCAAGCCGCGGCGAGATCGAACGCCGCCGCCTTCTTCGCGCCGAGCTTATCCTGAAGAATGCAAGCCGTCGAAGGGCACATGACGTCGGGCGTCATCGTGGCGACGATAATCAATCCGAGCTGCTCCGCGGAGATGCCCGCGTTCGCCAGCGCCTTCTGCGCCGCTTCGTAGGCGAGATCCGACGTCGCTTGATGGTCGGCCGCGATTCGGCGCTCCTTGATGCCCGTGCGCGTCACGATCCATTCGTCGTTCGTCTCTACCATCGCTTCCAGCTGCGCGTTCGTAAGTACCTTCTCCGGCACGTAGTGCCCCGTTCCGATAATGCCGACCGGTCTTCCTGCCATCATGCCGTTCACTCCCCTTTCCCCAATTCCGAACGGATCGTCCCTACGACGTCGGAGCGGATCGCGTCGACCGTCTGCCGCACCGCGTTCTTGATCGCGCGCGCGTCGCTCGAGCCGTGGCTCTTCATGACGAGCCCCGTCAACCCCAGCATCGGCGCCGCGCCGACTTCCTTGTAATCCATCTTGTTTTTGAACTTTCGCAGCCCCGGCTTCAGAATCGCCGCCGCCAGCTTGCGAATCGCATTTTGCGTGAACTCTTCCTTCAGCGCCCCGAACAGCGTGGACGCCGCGCCTTCGAGCGTCTTCAGCATGACGTTGCCGACGAAGCCGTCGCAGACGAGCACGTCGCACACGCCGTTCAGCACGTCCCGCGCCTCGACGTTGCCCACGAAGCGGATCGGCGCGGCCTCGAGCAGCGGATAAGCCGCCTTCGTCACTTCGTTGCCCTTCCCGGGCTCCGTCCCGACGTTCAGCAAGCCGACGCGGGGCGAGGCGATGCCGTGCGCCTTCGCGCGGTACACGCTGCCCATGACGGCGTACTGCGCCAGCTGCTCCGCCGTGGCGTCCATATTGGCGCCGAGGTCGAGCGCCAGCACGCCGACGCCGTCCATCGTCGGAATCATCGGCGCGAGCGCCGGGCGCTCGATGCCCTTCAGGCGGCCGACGACGAGCAGTCCGGCCGTCATCAGGGCGCCCGTGTTGCCCGCCGAGATGACCGCGTCCGCCTCGCCGTCCTTCACCATCGCCGCCGCCACGACGAGCGATGCGTCCTTCTTCCGCCGCACCGCGCGCACCGGCTCCTCGTCGGTCGCGATGACCTCGGACGCATGGCGCACGGCCACGTTCGGCAGCGACGCCGCCCCGTTCGCCGCGAGCAGCTCGCGAATCCGCTTCTCGTCTCCGACGAGCGTGATGGACGCTTCTCTATATTCTTTCGCCGCTTCCGCGGCGCCCGCTACGATGCCCTCCGGGGCGTTGTCTCCCCCGAACGCGTCAATGGCGATTCGCATCGACCGAATCTCCTCTCATGGCTTCGGCCGACTTCGCCGACCGGTAAATAACGAAATGCCCTTGAAACACCAAATCATCCCCGACGTACGTGAAAATTTCGACCTTCGCCTTCCCCTTGTCCCCCGGGGCCGACTTGACGTAGCCCTTGGCGACGCAGCGTTCGCCGAGCCGGACCGATCGGAGGTACCGGATGTCGGCGGACGCCGTGAGCGCGATCTCGTCGTTGATCAGCGCGACCGCGAGCGAGTTCGCCTGGGCGAAGATGTGATGGCCGCGCGCGATGCCCGTGCGCGAGAAAACGTGCTCCTCGCCGATCTCGAGAATCGAGATGCCGGATTTGTCGAGCGCTAAATCGATGACGTCGCCGATCACCTCGTCCATCGGCAGCGATCGAACGATCGACTGGGAGACGGCCGCCATCTGTTTTATTCTTTCCCGAACCTCGGGTATGCCGAGCTCCATCCGGTCCAACCGAATCGTCTGAATGCTGACGCCGAAATCCGCCGCCAGCTCCTCGTCGGTCACGAACGGATTCGCGCGCAGCGTCTCCGCGAGACGCTCCTGACGCTTCGGCTTCGGTAATCGCTCCATCACGGACACCCCCGGGTACGCAACGTTAATCTTCTATGTCGTTAATGATTAGTACCTAGTCTTAATACTAGTATATAGTACTAACCCAAAAACATGCAACAAAAAAAGCACCCCGATTCCGGCCGGAATACGGGATGCTCCTTTTATTCGGATGCTCAGCCTTGCTTCACGATGTCGCGAGACTTATACGTTCCGCATACTCTGCATACGTGATGGGCTAATTTCAATTCGCCGCAGTGATCGCACTTTACCATGCCCGGAACTTCCAATTTGAAGTGAGTCCGGCGCTTGTTCTTGCGCATCTTCGACGTTTTTGCAAATGGTACTGCCATGTTCCCACCTCCTTGCGAGAGTGCTCGTGAAACAACACCGTAGTTTTTAAGATTTGAAAAAATCCTTGAGACCGGCAAGACGCGGATCCACTCGCTCCTGCACGCACGCGCAGGATTCAACGTTACGATCCTTGCCGCAGACGGGACACAATCCCTTACACGATTCTCCGCATACCGCCGCCATCGGCAGCTGTACGACGAACGCGTCGCGAAGGTAAGGCGTCAAGTCGACGATCTCCTCGTGGACGAGATGAATATCCTCGTCGCGCTCGGCAATTCCGCGCTGCAACGTGAACAGCTCCGTCACCGGAACCTCCGTCTTCTCCGAAACCGGCCGCAGGCACTTCGAGCAGACGAGCTCCAAGTCGGCCGACAGCGTTCCGTCAACGATCGCCGTTCCGGAATCGGAACGGGCGGTCAACCTTGCTTCCAGCGGACCCGCCACTCGAATGTCGTTACGACCGGTCACGTCGTCTTCGACGTGCAGCCGTCCGCTCAATTCGATCGGGGCGCCGCGGAGCGCAAGCTCGCGCAAATTCAGGTTCACGAAGAATCACCTCAAACACACAAAGTTTATTATATCCAGTTGCAACGAGGTTTGTCAACAGCTATTGCGGAATCGATAACGCTTCGGTCTCGCCTTGGATCGTGGCGTACAGCCTCCATTGACCGTTGGCCAGGCGGCGCAGCGTGTGGATCGATTCGCTCCGGACGTCGGCGAGCTTCGGACCGTCCGTCTTCCGCATCGCCTGCACGGTGTGCACGAACATCTCGTCGCCGGAAGCCTCAAGCACCCGTACGCTCTCCAGCTCGTGCGTCAAGGCGTATGTCTCGAACATCCATCGAAGCGTCTTCTCGGCGGCGCTCCGCATCGGCGAGTCGGGATGGACGAGCCGAAGCGCTCCGGCGAGATCTTCTTGATTTAATGCTTCCATATATGAAGCGATTGTATTCCGCGCCGCCGTCTCGTCCTCCGGAGCGGCGTCCGCTCCCGTCTCCGCGCCGAACGCGCCGATCCATTCCTGCGACAGCGTCGCGACGTCGTAGAT
>NZ_DASQMZ010000115.1:0-2362 GCF_035645235.1 Paenibacillus sp. | reverse complement strand
CATCAGCTTCGGAATGACGCGCTCGCCGGTCCACTCCAGCTCCATCGCGTTACCCCCGTCTCAGCCCGGGGAAATCGGCCTGCCGCAGCGCTTCGAACAGCACGATCGCCGCCGAGTTGGACAGATTGAGCGACCGGATGTTGTCGTTGATCGGAATCCGAATGCGGCGCTCCGGGAACCGCGAGAGAATCGAATCCGGCAGCCCCTTCGTCTCTCGCCCGAACACGAACATATCCCCGTCCTGGTACTCGAAGTCCGTATAGCTGCGGCTGCCCTTCGTCGTGGCGAAGAACATGCGCCCGCCGCCGTACTGCTCGAGCACCTCGTCGAACGAGTCGTGCACGTGCAGCTTAACGGACGGCCAATAGTCGAGCCCCGCCCGCTTTAAGTCTTTGTCTTCGATCGAGAAGCCGAGCGGCCGCACGAGATGCAGATGCGTGTCGGTGCCTGCGCAAGTGCGCGAAATATTGCCCGTGTTGGCCGGAATTTCCGGTTCGACGAGCACGACATGGAATGCCACGTTAGAATCCTCCTTGAGTCGCTTCTGTTTACGTTTTACACAAATTTAATCATCCGTTAATCCGGCGTTGACGGCCGTATCGCATAATGAGGATACTTCACTATAAGGAGCGGAGCCACGCCATGACCAGAAAAATTCTCGTCGTCGACGACGAACCGTCCATCTCGATGCTCATCGAGTTCAACTTGAAGCTGGCCGGATTCGACGTGCAATGCGTAGCCGACGGCGAAGCCGTCTTCCGCGTCCTCCCATCGTTCCGTCCCGACGTGCTCGTGTTGGACCTTATGCTGCCGAAAATGAACGGTCTCGAGGTGTGCCGCCGGCTCCGCGAGGAGGGCAACATGGTGCCCGTCGTCATGCTGACCGCGCTGCAAGAGCTCCCCGATCGCATCGCCGGCCTCGATAACGGGGCAGACGATTATATGACGAAGCCGTTCTCTCCCCAAGAGCTGATCTCCCGCATTCGCGCGATTTTGCGCCGGACGACCGCGCTGCCCGCGTTGCAGGCGGACGAGACGCTCGTGCACGGCGGCCTCGCCGTGAAGCCGGAGCAGCGGGAAGCGACGTTGGACGGTCAGCCCGTCGACCTGACGCCGAAGGAGTTCGAACTGCTCCTGTTCCTCATTAAGCACCGGGGCAAGGTGTTGTCGCGGCAGCAGCTGCTGCAAGGCGTCTGGGATTATCATTTCCTCGGCGACACGCGCATCGTCGACGTCCACATCAGCCATCTCCGGGACAAGATCGAAGCGAATCCTCGCAATCCTGAGTATATTGTAACGGTCCGCAATGTCGGGTACAAGCTGAGCGATGCCGCGGACAAGCAAGCCGCTTCGAACGGGTAGCGCGGGGAAGTCGACGCGTCGGCGGGGCTGCCCCTCCGGCGCCGCGCTCGCGAACGGCTCGTCCATGTCGAGCGCCGCGCAGCCGATCGCCGGCGACGTCAGCGCATTCCCTGGCGCATACGTCTCATGCAGCTCGAACTTGCCGCTGCCCTCGACGAATTCGTACCGCTCCTCGATAACCGGGTTGCGCCGCGCCTCCTCCCCATCGTACCGTTTCCATTTCCTCTTTCGCCCGATCGACCGGCCTTTTCTTTCTCACTTCCCTTCCCCTCTTCCTGCGAAAATGTCCCCCTCACGCAAAACACCCCGCCTAGGCCGCGTGTTGCGCGGCGCTTAGGCGAGGTGCTTCCTCGGCTTCGTTACCGTCATATGACGGAACCCTTTGCAATTCGTCAAGTTTAACGCTTATTGCCGCTTCCGGCGGAAATCGTGCATGAACTCCGCCAGCGCCGCGCAAGATTCGTACGGCACCGCGTTGTACGTCGACGCGCGGCAGCCGCCGACGCTTCGGTGCCCTTTCAGACCGATGAAGCCCGCCGCGTCCGCCGCCTTCAGGAACGCCTTCTCGTCTTCCTCGTTCGACAGCCGGAACGTTATGTTCATGCGCGAGCGGTACGGCGCGTCGGCGTGGCCGCGGTAGAAGCCTTCGCTCTCGTCGATCGCCCGGTAGATCAGGTCCGTCTTCTCGACGTTACGGCGTTCGATCCCCGCAAGACCGCCTTCGGATTCGATCCACTTAAGCACGAGGTTCATGATATATACGGAGAAGGACGGCGGCGTGTTGTAAAGCGAATTGTTCGCCGCATGCGTATCGTACCGCAGCATCGTCGCGAGATGCTCCGGCGACTGGTCGACGAGCTCGTCCTTCGCGATGACGACGGTGACGCCCGACGGCCCTAGGTTTTTCTGCGCGCCCGCGTAGATCAGCGCGAACTTCGACACGTCGAGCGGCCGGCTCAGAATGTCGCTGGACATATCCGCGATGAGCGGCACGCCGCCC
>NZ_DASQMZ010000114.1:0-10825 GCF_035645235.1 Paenibacillus sp. | reverse complement strand
GGCGAATCGTTCAACCGCATCGTAAAATCGTTCAATCTCTCGGAAACGCTGCCGGTAAATTTTCAATAGAGTCGAAAGATCCTTCATTCGGCGACGCCGATCGAAGCGTTATCATGAAAGCATAGTGGAGAGAGAACAGAGATTGCAGAGAAAGGGAGACCCCCCATGGAAATGACGTACTCCGCGAAAAAACAAACCGCGGCCAAGCGGACGAAGCTGTTCCGAAGGGACGGCATCAAGCTGCTCCTGATGGCGCTGCCGTTCGTGGCGATCGCGTTCGCCTTCAGCTACGTCCCGCTGTTCGGCTGGATTTACGCCTTCTTCGATTACCGGCCCGGCATTCCGCTCAGTCGGACGGAGTTTATTGGCCTCGAAAATTTCACGGCCATGTGGAGCGATCCGCGAATGGGCCAGGTGTTGATCAACACGCTTGCGCTGAGCTTGCTATCCATCGCCACGGCGCCGATCCCGATGATGTTCGCGATTATGGTGTCCGAGGTGAAGAACGAATGGTTTAAGCGCATCGTGCAGACGACCTCGACGCTGCCGCATTATATCAGTTGGATCATCGTCTACTCGCTCGCGTTCAGCATGTTCAGCACGGAAGGCGCCGTCAACTCGATCTTGTTCAAGCTGGGCCTCAGCGACACCCCCGTGAACGTGCTTGGCAACTACGAGCGGGTGTGGACGGTACAGACGCTGCTGCTGCTTTGGAAGGGCGTCGGCTGGAGCGCGATCATTTATTTGGCCGCGATCGTCAGCATCGACAGCGAGCAATACGACGCGGCGCGCGTCGACGGGGCCGGCCGGCTCCGCACGATCTGGCACATAACGCTGCCGAGCATTATGCCGACCTTCATCGTGCTGCTCTTGCTTTCGATCGGCAACCTGCTGTCCGCCGGCTTCGAGCAATATCTCGTCTTCAGCAACGTCATGGTCGCGGATCGCATCGAGGTGCTCGATCTTTACGTATATCGACTCGGTCTCGTGACAGGCGACTACTCGTACTCGACGGCCGTCGGCATTTTCAAATCGGTGATCAGCATCATTCTGCTGTTTACGGTCAACTTCTTATCGAAAAAGATACGCGGTCAAGGCATCGTGTAACCGGGGAAGGAGCAACGCTATGAATACGAATGCAAGCGCGGGCGCGGTTCGCCGCAGACGCGCGATCGATTGGAAAGACGTCGCGTTCGACGCCTTGAATTACTTCTTCCTGATTTTACTGATCGTCGTTACGATCTATCCCTTCTATTATATATTTATCTATTCGATCAGCGACTCGATCGAGGCGCAGAAGGGCGTCTACCTGTGGCCGGCGGGCTTCTCGCTCGAGGCGTATCAGACGACGATCCAGCTGCCGGGCATCGCGGATTCCGCGTTCGTCTCGCTGTCGCGGACGGTCGTCGGCACGATCATTACCGTGTTCTGCTGTTCCTTCTTCGCGTACCTGATGACGAAGGACGAGATGCCGCTTCGCAAGTACGTCTATCGCTTCGTCTTGATTACGATGTACTTCAACGCCGGCTTCATCCCGTGGTACCTGACGATGAAGGCGTACGGCCTGCAGAACAACTTCCTGCTGTACGTCATTCCGACGGCGCTCTCCGCGTTCAACGTGATTTTGATTAAGACGTTCATCGAGGCGCTGCCTTCCTCCTTGGAGGAATCGGCGAAAATCGACGGCGCGGGCTACTTTAAAATATTCACGAGCGTCATCTTCCCGCTGTCGATGCCGATCATCGCCACGATCGCCGTCTTCTCCGCGGTCGGGCAGTGGAATACGTGGTTCGATAATTTCTTCCTGGTAGAAAACCCGAAACTGCAGACGCTGCAGCTTGTGTTATACAACTTCTTGAATCAGTCCAGCAACTTGTCGAACATGACGACGGAGCAGCTCAACCGCGGCGATCTCGTGCGGTCGCTGACGCCGCAGTCGATCCGCATGACGATCACGATGCTCGTGACGCTGCCGATCGTGCTCGTCTACCCGCTGCTGCAGCGGTACTTCGTGAAGGGCATCATGCTCGGCGCGGTGAAGGGCTGATCCGCTTGGGTTATCCGGCGGCCGGCCGCCGATAATTATAATCCTTAATACAAACATTGGGAGGGTTTCAAGTGAAAATGAAAGGATCCTGGAAGCTTGCGGTCATCATGACGATGATCCTGGCGCTGCTGTTGTCGGCCTGCTCGGGCGGCGCGAACAACGCAGGCGAGTCGAACGGCACGACCGACGCGGGGCAAACCGCGACGAACGAGGGCGGCTCGGATGCGGGAGCGGCGGCCGAGGCGCCGAAGGAACTCGTCACGCTTCGCGTCCTCGTCATGGAGCCGGGCACGAAGTGGAACACGTACCCGGACAGCGTGATCGCGAAAGAGCTCGCGGAGAAGCTCGGCGTAAAGATCGAATATGTCGAAGCCGACGAAAACAAATTCAACGTCCTGCTCGCCGGCGGCGACCTGCCGGATATCGTCCGCGCGGACGTCAACAAATACGAGCAGCAGTTGATCGAGGGCAATTTGATTATTCCGATGGACGATATGCTCGCCGAGCACGGGAAAGACATAACGGCGAACATCGGCACGGTCGTCGAGTATAGCAAGAAGAATTGGAGCAACGATACCGGCAAGCTGTATTTCTTGCCGCCGCAAGTGCAGCCGAAGCCGGGTCAGGCCGTGGCGCCGATCACGATCGGGGCGACGATTCGTTGGGACTGGTACAAGGAAATCGGCGCGCCGCCGATGGACACGATGGACCAGGCGCTCGACGCCGTCGAGCAAATCGTGAAGAACCATCCAAAGACGGAAGACGGCAAACCGGTATACGGCGTATCGATGTGGCAGGATTGGGGCCTGTGGCCGTACACGATTACCCCGCTCGTCTTCACGAAGCTGACGGGCGTAACCAGCGATTTGACGGCCGCTCCGGTCGGCGGACACGAGTTTATCAGCGTGCTTACCGACGAATCGTCCAACTACTGGACGGCAATGGACTTCTTCAACAAAGCGCATCGCAGAGGCTTGCTCGATCCGGACTCTCTGACGATGAAGAACAACGACTTCATGGCGAAAGCGACCGCCGGGCAAATCGTGCTCGGACCGGCGACGTGGGCGATGGGCGACTTCAACGCGCAGCATCCGGAAGGCGACAAGGGCTACATCGTCGTGCCGGCCGGCAAGCTCGCTTGGACGGGCGGCGTCAACCCGCTCGGCTGGCAGGATAAGACGTACGCGATTTCCAAGAGCTCGAAGCACCCGGAGAAGGCGATGCAGTTCCTGAACTATATCTACTCCTACGAAGGCGCAAGAACGATGTACAACGGCGTAGAAGGCACGCATTGGAATATGGTGAACGGCGTTCCGACGCTGACGGAAGAGACGCTCGCGCTCAAGTCCGCCGGCGGCGTCGAGTTCGAGAAGACGGGTCTTTCGCTCGACCGCAACATCATCGGCCTCGGCGGCGACCTGATCAACCCGAACGACGGCCAACCGATCAACCTGTTCAATGCCGGCGAAGCGCTCGCGAAGGCGGCGACGCCGCTCGAGAAAGATTTCGCGGCGCATTACGGCGCTACGTACTCGGGCGAAGTGTTCGAGAAGCTTATCGAAGAAGGCAAGCTGGATACGTTCACGACGTGGATGAACGGCATGTCCGACGATGAAATCCTTAAGCGCAACACGGTTCCGGGCGTCACGCTGACGGAAGATCTCAAGAAGACGGAAGCGGCGCTGAAGGAGCTCGCGGCTCGTCAAGCGGCGAAGATCATTCTTTCGAAGACCGAAGAAGAGTTCGAGAAGAACAAGCAGGAAGCGATCGAAGCGTTCAAGAAGGGCGGAGCCGAACAGTTCACGCAATTCTACAACGAAGAAGTCAAGAAGCTGCGCGCAGCCCACGGGTTGTAATCGCGGAGGAACCGAGAATCGCATAAGAAAGGACAACGAGCCGGAGCCGACAAGCTTCGGCTCGTTTTTCTTTAGGCAGGCCGCGCTTGTTCAAGCGGAGCGCAATATTTTTCAACCGGAGCGTTCGCCGAATCGGTAAACAATTCAATCGTTTCTTAAGAAACTTCAAACTGGAAGCGGTTTCTGCCGTGTACGATGTTGTTTGTATTCTACTTTAGAAAGGAGTCCGATTAATGAATAGGAACGGAAGGAAGATCCTGCGGCGGCTCGGCGCCTTGGCGCTGGCGTCGTCGATGCTGGCTTCCGCATGGGCGGCGTCCGCTGCGCCGATCGAAGCGGAAGCGGCGGCCTATACGGTGCGGATCGACCCGAACGAGGTGGTCCAGACGGATTTCCTCGGCATCGGCGTCAACGTCATTCCGACGGCGCTGATGGAGGGCACGACGCGGTACGGGTACACCGAGGCGCATTGGGAGATGGATAAGAAGCGCATCCTGACGGTAAAGCCGAAGGTCGCGCGAGTATGGTTCCAGATCGATTGGATGGAGTCGGTTAAGGGCGTATACACGTGGGACAGCCCCGAAATGCTTGCGTTCTATAAATATTTAGACGCATTCAAGGAAGCCGGCACGGAGATCGAGTTCAACATGGGCTGGAAAATCGGCTCTAAGGCGCATGAATGGTTCAATATCCCGGGCGTCGATCCGTGGACGAGCGCCCCGGCGGATCTGGACGCGTACGCGGCGTCGACGTCGGCCGTGCTGAACGAGCTGATCCGCAATCGCGGGTACGACAATATTAAATACCTAACGTTCTATAACGAACCGAACGGCAACTGGGACTTCGAGGCGCCGGGCGACCAACAGGCGTATTACGCGGAGATGGTGCGCAAGGCGAGCGAACGGCTCGCCGCGGACGGACTGCGCGAGCTCGTCGAAATTTGGGGGCCGGAGGAGACGGGCGCTCCCGGGTGGACGAACTACATGAAGGACCATGCCGACGAGCATATCGACGGCTACAGCTTCCATGTGTACGGGGAAGCGTACGAAGGGTTGAAGGGCGCGCTCAAGCAGCGCAGCGACTATGTCGCCCCAAAGCCGGTCCATCTGACCGAATTCGGCTGGGCGGACGACAACGCGAGCAACTGGGACGCCGGCTTCGCCAACTCCGTCGTCGCGGTGGCGAACGGAGGCGTCAAGTCCGCGCTCGTCTGGCAGCTCAACGGCGTATGGAGCCCCGACCCGTTCGGCGGCACCAACGGCGTCTACACGATGTGGGATTCGATCGTGCTCGGCATGGAGCCGCGCAAGACGTACTACAGCGCGGGCTTGCTGAACCGGTACATTCCGGAGCATAGCGACGTGCTTGCTGTCGATACGGGGTCCCCGGATTTGCGCGCGGCCGCGTTCCGGACGCCGTCGGGCGAGTACGCGATTTTGCTCGAAAGCAAGGCCGGCGCGCCGAAGGACGTAACGTTCGATTTCGGCGGCGTCGAGATCGGCAAGACGTTCCGCAAGCACGCGTATACGGATGACGTCGTCCGCACGGGCAACGCGATTCTGCCTCCGGCTTCCGCGAGCTTCGAGGCCGGAACGTCGTTCCGGGATCCGAACGTCGCCTCAGGGTACGGATTCGCGATTTACACGACGGAGCCGGCGCAGACGCAGGTCGAGGTGTCGCCGCTGACGCCGACGGTGCGGTCGGGCGATAAGCTCGAGCTTCACGCGAACGTGATCGACAATGCGGGCGGCGTGGAATGGAGCATCGTCGGCGAGAACAACGGCGCGATCAATAAAAATACCGGCGTCTATCACGCGCCGCAGGTCGAGAACGAGACGCTGATCGCCGTGAAGGCGACGAGCGTGCGCGACCCGAGCGCGTACGGCATCGTTCTCGTGAAGGTGCTGCCGAAGTCGCTCCCGAACACGGTCGAGACGCCGACGTTCAGCCTCGCGCCGGGCGTGTATCCGTCCGCCGAGGCGGTCGCGCTGACGACGGGGACGCCCGGAGCGGACATTCGTTATACGCTCGACGGCAGCGAGCCGACGACGTCGTCCCCGAAGTACGAACGCCCGGTCATCCTGAAGGACGGCACGCTGGCGCTCATGAAGGCGAAGGCGTTCAAGGAGGGGCTGAAGCCTTCCGGCACCGTCTCCGCGCTGTACCAGACGAATCAGGTGAGCAACTCGCCGGACGGGTACGAGTTTTGCGCGTACGAGGGCGGGGAGTGTTACTTCGAGGGCGAGGCGGTCGTCGCGTTCGGCGGCGACGGGCTGTTCAACTATGGCGTGCTTACGGACGGCGCCGCCTGCACGGCGGAGACGTTCGGCGGGGACCCGAACCCGGGCGCGCCGAAGCGCTGCTTCGTCTCCTTCGACATCCCGGACGAATTGCCCGTCGTAACGTTCTACAACGCAAGCTTCGAGAAGCCGGCGACGTCGACGGCGCGGCCCGGTCCGATGACGAACGGCTGGGATTTCAATTCCAGGTCGGGCGTGCAGCACAATAACGGGCCGTTCCAAGCGACGCCGGCGCCGCTCGGGGTGCAAACCGCGTACCTAAAGACGGACGGCGGCGTCTCCGGCGTCATCAGTCAGTCGATCAATTTCAAGCCAGGTACGTACCAGATGGAGTTTAAAGCCGCCAAACGCACGAGCTTCGGAGGCACGCAAACGTTCGACGTGTACTTCGACGACACGGTCATCGGTTCGTACGCGCCTACCTCCGGCGAATACGTCGTCTTCCGTACGGAGCCGTTCGAGACGACAGGCGGGCGCCATACGATCAAGTTCGTCGCGACGACGACGCAGGGCGACAATACCGCGTTCATCGACGACGTGCGGATCGGCCTCCCGAAGCCGGCCGCTGCGCCGCACGTCGCGAACGCGAGCTTCGAAACGCCGGCCGCGGCGAACGATACCGGCTTGCGCTTCGGCGTGACGGCGGGCTGGGCGTTCAACGCGACGTCCGGCGTGGCGCGCAACGGCAACGCGTGGGGGACGGCCGACGCGCCGCTCGGCGTCCAAGCTGCGGCGCTCCGCGCCGCCGACGGCGTCGACGGCACGGCGTCGCAGACGGTTCAGTTCCCTGCAGGCACTTACTTGATTTCGTTCCAGGCGGCGAAGGCGCCCGCGGGCGAGTCGCCGACGATCGACGTGCGCGTCGGCGGGGCGTCCGTGGGGACGTTCTCGCCGGCCGCAACGACATATGCCCCTTATGAAACTGAGTTTTTCACGGTCGAAGAAGGCGCGAAGGACGTAACGTTCGTCTCCGTCGCCGGCGAAGGCGAGAAAACGGCGCTCGTCGACGCGGTGACGATCGAGCGGATCGAAATTCCGGCCTGGCCGCAACCGGCGAACGCCGGCTTCGAGTCGCCGACGATTACGACGAGCCATGGCGTGCTCCCGTCCGGCGGAGACGGCTGGACGTTCAACGAGCGCTCGGGCATGCTGCGCAACGGGAGCGCCTTCGGCCAGGCCGACGCGCCGGAAGGCACGCAGGCGGCGCTGCTGCAGACGAACGGCGGCATCGCCGGCGAATTTGGGCAGACGCTCGTCTTCCCGGCAGGCTCGTACGCAATCAAGTTTCAAGCGGCGAAGCGTACGAGCTTCGGCGGTCAGCAATCGTTCTACGTCTATTTGGACGATACGATTCTCGGCGCCTATACGCCGACCTCCGGCAGTTACCAGCCGTTCACGACCGACGGCTTCGCGATCGAGAAGCCGGGACGCCATACGATCCGGTTCGCGGCGACGACGACGGCGGGCGACAACACGGCGTTCATCGACGCGATCGAAATTCGGGAGCCCGGACCGCAGACGGCGCCCGCGCTCGCGAACGCCGGCTTCGAGTCGCCTTACGTCAGCTCGGTGCGCGGCAACATGACGGACGGGTGGACGTTCAACGCGAACGCGGGCATCCAGCGCAACGGCAGCGCGTTCGGCGCGGCGCCGGCGCCAGAGGGAGAGCAAACCGCGCTCATTCAAAACAAGGACGGCGCGATCGGCTCGTTCGCGCAGACGGCCTTCTTTAAGAAGGGAACGTATGCGATTCGCTTCCAGGCCGCGCGCCGAGGCTTCGGCGGGCAGCAGACGTTCGAGGTGCGCGTCGGCGGCGAGGTCGTCGGGACGTTCGCGCCTGCGACGACCGCGTTCCAAACCTATGAGACGGCGTCATTCGTCATTCCGGCCGGAGGCAGCCGAACGGTACAGTTCGTCGGGACGGCGACGACCGGGGACAACACGGCGTTCATCGACGCCGTCGAGGTCGTGCTCGTCGAATAGCCGAAGGAGGGTGTCGTCGACGGAAGGGAGAAGTGTCGGACGTCCGGACAGGGCGGCCGGCTCGTTTTCTGTTGTCGAGTGTTGTTGAATATCCTGAAAATTGGTTGACATCCCCTTCAAACTCTCATATATAATAGTAAACAATAACACAAGAAAATATAGTATGAATGGAGGAGCGCCGGTGTCGCCTTTACAGCCGATGATGCAGCCCAAGGGGCTTGCGAATATGGAACGTTTCGATTTATTGCCGATTTTGAAAGACGGCGTTCGGGTGCAGTACGAAGGAAGCATCGACAAGCAGGGATTTAACGCGGACTGGGACTGGTGGTTGTATCGGGATCGCTCCGAGTGGGTCATCTTCGACGTCGACGGTCCGGGGTGCATCTATAATTTTGTGCAGCACCGGTATCCGGACAGCCCGGAGCCGACGTTCCGCTTTTACTTCGACGGCGAGGCGACGCCGCGGTTCGAAATTCGGGCCTCCGAATTCGGGACGAAGGCGCCGTTCGTCCGTCCGCTGGCGGACGCGTATATTGGGCCCGACGACAACGGCCGCGGGCCGATCCGCGTCATCCGAAGCTTCGTGCCGATGCCGTACCGTTCGTCCTGCAAAATTACGACGGACTTGCAGCTGAAAGCCCCGCACAAAGGGGACGGCGGCTGGGGCCATGTCGTATACCACGCGTACGACACCGCCGATGGCATCGAATCATTCACCGGCGCGGAAGGGTACGACCGCTTGATCGACATGTGGAGCCGCGTCGGCGAAGACCCGAAGCCGCAGACGAAGGCGGAGACGGCGGCGCTTGCGGATGTGAAGCTCGCGCCCGGCGAGACGCGGCTCGTGCTGGAGGCGGACGGCCAAGGCAGCGTGGCGTCCATCGTCGCGTCGCCGGCCGCCGGCACCGACCTGCAGCAGATTTGGATCAAGGCGACGTGGGACGGGCACGATCGACCGGACGTCGAATGCCCGCTCGGCGTCTTCTTCGCGAACGAGCTCGATTACAATCCGGTCGGCGTGCTGTCGCACGGGCGCAAGCCGGACGGAACCTGCTACAACTATTTCCCGATGCCGTTCTGGAACGGCGCGCGCATCGAGCTGACGAACCGAGGCGAACGCGCGGCGGCGTTCGACGCTTGGACGACGAGCTGGACGACGGATACGAACGCGCTGTATGTCGAGGGCCGCACCGGTTATTTCCGTTCCTCCGCCTACTATCCCTCGACGAGAGCGACGCCCGGCGCGGACACCATTATCGCCCGCATTTCCGGCCGCGGCCATCTGGTCGCCGGCCATGTCACCGGGATGACGAGGAAGCCGGGCCTCATCAGCTGCGAAGGCGACGTACGCGTCTATATCGACGGCATCGGGACGCCGCAGGTGGAGAGCGACGGCTCGGAAAGCTGGGTCAATTACGGCTGGGGCTTTCCGACGCCGCCGGAAATGAATCCTTCAAGCGCGTACGACGGGTTGCCGGATAACCCTTGGTCGATGGTCCGGCTGTTGAGCGGGGATTGGTACCCGTTCCAGACCGAGCTCGTATTCGGGATCGAAGCCGGGGAATTCAACAATCAGTACATTCGGCACTCAGGCGTCCTGTTTTACTACGGCGTCGACACGCCGGGCATGGCGCTGACCGACGAGCTCGACATCGGCGACAAGGCGTCCGAGGGCACCCACAGCTACCGGACGACCGGCGGCCGAGGCTATTACACGTTAGAAAGCTACTACGAAGGCCGGGAGGACCGCGTTCTCGTACGGGATACGGGCAACGAGGTGGAAGGCTGGAGCGAATTTACGGTCGACGTCGATCCGAACAATCGGGGCGTACGGCTGCGCAGGCGGTCCGATCAGATGACGGGACGGCAGCGGGCGAACGTCTACGTGGACGGCGCGCCGGTGAAGGAACGCAGCTGGTATTTCGCGGATCGCAACCCGTATAAGCGGTGGTTGGAGGACGAGTTCGACATTCCGGCCGCTTACACGGCCGGAAAGCGGGAGCTCGTCATTCGGCTCGAGTATGTGCAGGACGGCGAGACGCGGACATGGAACGAGTTCTATTACTGGATATACTCCTTGAGGTGAGCCGGCGGCAGCGGAGGGGGCTTGCGGTGCTTCGTCGCTTGCTCGTAGGCGAAGGCGAGCCGGAGCAGCGTCGGCTCGGCGAACGCCGGACCGGTAAACGTAAGGCCGAACGGCTGCCCCGACGCCCGGTAGCCGGCCGGCACCGTAATCGACGGGTAGCCCGCTTTGGCGGGAGCGGCGACGCCGGTGTGCCCCGGCGACAGAATGGCGTCGAGCCGGTATTCGCGAACGTACGCATCGATGCCTTCGACTCGCGACACCGTCAAATCCTTGCGCTTCGCGCGGATGTACTCCGGCTCGGTCAACGTGCCGCTCGTCAAATCCGCCTCCTGCAAATATTGCTGGCCGTACAACGCCACGCCTGGGTTGTACAACCGGTTGAACTCGATGACGTCCTTCAGCGAATGGACGGGGACGTGCGGGCCCAGCTTGCTTAAGTAATGGTTGAACGACGGCTTAAATTCGTAGATCAGCACGGTGAGATCCCACTTCTGCCGCTCCAGCTTCGTTAAGTCCTCGATCTCGACGAGCGTCGCGCCGAGCCGGCGCAGCG
>NZ_DASQMZ010000113.1:0-29643 GCF_035645235.1 Paenibacillus sp. | reverse complement strand
AGACCTGACGGCGTATCCCACTAGAGGTTAGCCCCTATCCCGGCACATGGGCGATGCAGGGTAAGAGCTCGAGAGCAGGTTATTAAGCTGCTGCTGCGAAAGAAGGTTGTGCTTTGCCAGTTAATTGGCTTTCGCGTTGATGAAGCGGACGCAGCCCCGCTACTCGCTACTCATGCTCGAACTATTCCCGTCGAATCCAAAAACGGCCCCGAGCGTCGATCAATGAAGCGGCGTTACAAAACCAAGTATATCAGAAAACGAAGCGCAATGGTATGGGGACTGGTGGAACGCCATCCATCGCGAATTCGAATGCGAATCCGCAGACAACGACCGCGCCCCGGACGCTGCCGAGGCGCGGCCGCCGGCCGCGACGCCTAGTCTTTGCGCTTCTTCTTCCAGCGCTTCTTCTTCTTCTCGCCGCCGGCCGGCAGCGACGGCGTCAGCTCTGCCGACGCCTCCGCCATCGCCGACGTGCGCGGGTTGCCGCCGCCCGCGCGCGGGCCGTTGCGGCTCTTCTTCTTGCCGCCGTCCTTGCCCGTGCCGGGGCCCGCGGCGAAGCCGCCGCCGAAGCCGCCCGTGCGCGGCTTCTTCTTCCCGCCGGCGCCGCTGCGCTTGCCGGGACCGCCGCCCGTGCCGCCCGCGCCGCCGCCCGCCGCGGAGCCGGCTCGGCGCTTCTTCTCGCCGCTTGTCTTAAAGCCCCAGAAATCGGCGCCCCCCGTTCCCGTTCCCGCGCCTGCGCCCTCGTTCGCGTTGCGCGAGCCGCGGCTGTTGCGCTCCTGCGTGCCCTCGGTCGCGATGACCTTCGGCCGGTGCCGCTTGCCGCGCCCGCCGGCTCCCGCGCCCGCCGAACCGCCGCGTCCGACCGCCGCGTCGCCGCGAATGAAATTCGCCCGGCCGCCCGCGCGGGACTTCATGTCGACGAGCTCGAAGTCGATGTTGCGCTCGTCGACGTTGACGCGCGCCACGCGCACTTTCACCTCGTCGCCGATGCGGAACACCCGCGCCGTCCGCTCGCCGATAAGCGCCAGCTGCATCTCGTGGAAATGATAATAATCGTCGGAGAGGTCGCTGAGGCGCACAAGGCCTTCGATCGTATTTTCCAGCTCGATGAACATGCCGAACGACGTGACGGACGAGATGATGCCTTCGAATTCCTCGCCGATTTTATCGACCATGTACTCGGCTTTCTTCAGCGCGTCCGTCTCCCGCTCCGCGTCGACCGCGAGCCGTTCCCGCTCCGAAGATTGCTGAGCGATATCCGGCATGCGCGACGCCAGATAATCTTGGCGGTGATCCGCGAGGCCCGCGCCGCCGTTGTTGATCACCTCGCGCATGATGCGGTGGATGACCAAGTCCGGATACCGGCGAATCGGCGACGTGAAGTGAGAGTAAAACTCCGCCGCCAGGCCGAAATGCCCGAGCGACTCCGCGTCGTAGCGCGCCTGCTTCATCGAGCGCAGCATGACCGTCGAGATGACCGTCTCTTCCTTCGCGCCCTTAATTTCCTCCAGCAGCGACTGCAGCGCGCGCGGATGGACGGTGTTGCCTTTGCCCTTCACGACATACCCGAAGTTCGTAATAAACTGCATGAAGTGCAGCAGCTTCTCTTGATCCGGGTCTTCGTGCACGCGATACAAGAACGGAACCTTCAGCCAATGAAAATGCTCCGCCACCGTCTCGTTCGCCGCCAGCATGAACTCCTCGATCATCATCTCCGCGATCGTACGCGGACGCTTGACGATGTCGATCGGCTTGCCATCTTCGTCGACGATCACCTTCGATTCCGAGAAGTCGAAGTCGATCGCGCCGCGGCGCATCCGCTTCTCGCGCAGGATGAGCGCGAGATCCCGCATCTGGCGGAAGAACGGAATCAGCTCTTTATACCGCTCGAGCAGCTCCGGCTCCGGATCCGCTTCTTCATCCACTAACAGCCGTACGTTCTTATACGTCATCCGCTCCACCGTCTTAATGACGGACGGGTAAATATCGTGGCGCACCACTTTACCCGTGGGGTCGATCTCCATCTCGCACGACAGCGTCAGCCGGTCGACGCGGGGATGCAGCGAGCAAATCCCGTTCGACAGCCGATGCGGAAGCATCGGGATGACGCGATCGACCAAATACACCGACGTGCCTCGGTTGAACGCTTCCCGGTCCAATGCCGAGCCTTCGCGCACATAGTACCCTACGTCCGCGATATGCACGCCTAACATATAGTTTCCGTTCTCGAGACGCTGCACCTCGACTGCGTCGTCGAGATCCTTCGCGTCCTCGCCGTCGATCGTCACGATCGTGCGCCCGCGCAAATCGCGGCGGCCGACGAGCTCCTCTTCGCGGATCGTGTCCGGCGCCGCCTCGGCCTCTTCCATCACCTCGGGCGGGAACGACTCCGGCAAGCCGAATTTGCGGATGATGGACAGGATGTCCACGCCGGGATCGTCCTTATGGCCGAGAATTTCGACGACCTCGCCCTCCGCCGCCGCCCGCCCGTCCGGGAACGACACGAGGTTGACGACGACCTTCTGTCCGGTCACCGCCCCCATGAACTTCTCGCGGGGAATGAACACGTCTTTCTGGATCCGTTTGTCGTCCGGCAGGACGAAGCCGTACGTCTCGTGGCTCTCGAACGTGCCGACGATTTTCGAATTCGCCCGCTTCACGACGCGAACGACCTCGCCCTCGAGCTTCGCGCCGTTCGGCCCGCTGCGTCCGGTCACCCGACCGAGCACGATGTCGTTTTGCATCGCGCCCTTCATGTCGTTCAAATGGATGTAGATATCCGGATGTTCTTTGTCGTCCGGGATCAAGAAGCCGAAGCCCTTCGGATGGGCATGCAGCCGCCCGCGAATCAGATTCATTCGCTCCGGCACGCCGTACCGGTCGGTGCGGGTGCGCAGAATCTCGCCTTCGTTTTCCATCTCGTTCAACAGCTTGACCAGTTCTTTGAACTCGTCCGCGTCGTCGACGCCGTAATGGCTTTCCAGCTCCTGCACCGTCATCGGCTTATACGCCGTCTCTTTCATAAAATCAAGAAGCTCTTGCTTCGTTACCATGCGCATCACCCCGATTCCTTACTTCTAGTGTATCCACGTCAGAGCAAAACAAAAACAGCAGGTTTAGATTAACCTGCTGTATAGCGCTCATTCCTGTATAATTGTACCTTACCCAACGACGTACGCCACGACGACGGTCAAGATAAAAAAGCCCGCCGCAAGCACCATCGTTACGCGCTGCAGCACCAAATCCATGCCCCGCGCTTTCTGCTTGCCGAACAAATGCTCCGCGCCGCCCGTAATCGCGCCCGATAAGCCCGCGCTCTTGCCCTTCTGCAGCAGGACGATCGCGATCAAGGATACGGAGAAAATGATCAACAATACTTTAAACAACGTCTCCAAAACGTTCCACCTCCGAAGCACAAAACTCACGTATCTCTAATAGTACCACATGGAGGGGGACAAGGCAACCAGTTTAGAAAACGCTACCGCCGCTCGCCCTCCATAAACTCGCCGACCGTCCGCCGGTCGTCGTCCGTGAGCGGGCGGCCCAGCGCCGCTTCGAGCTCCCGCGACACCTTCGCTTCGTTGTCGCCGTAGGCGAGCACGATCTCGGCGAGCGCGCCGAACTCTTTCATCTCCGCCCAAAATTCGTCGGACTGGACCGGGCGGTGGTGCGATTCGATATACCACTCCGCATCGTACGCTCGGACGCGCTCGAGCAGGCGCAGCAAGTCGCCGGCCTTGTAGTATCGCGGTCCGTCGTAGATCGCGGGTCCGAGAGCGTCGCCGAGGAACAGGACGCGCTCCTCCGGCACGTAGAGGAAGCAGGAGTCGTCGGCGTGCACGCCTCCGACGTGATCGATGCGGCATGTCGCACCGCCCAGGTTGATCGTTAGGGAGCGGTCGAACGTGACGTCCGGCAGCCGCACGTCGATGTCGCGGTCGCTCCCGAACTCCTTTTTCATGTACGTCGCGCAAAACTCGATTTCGGTCCCGGCACGGACCCGCTCGTCGATCGCGGCGTCGGACCAGTCGAGGCCGACCTGCGTCGTTAAGGCGTTCCGGGTGCGCTCGTGCGCGATTAACAGCGTTTCGGTGTCTTCGGCTGCGCCAAAGCTGTGATCCCAGTGCCAATGCGTCAGCGCGGTCAACGGCTGTCGGACGAGTCCCTCGCGCCGTACGCTCTCGCGGAACGCAGCCGCGTGCCGCTTCGAGTTGCCGGCGTCGATATAGAGCGTCCGCTCGTCCCCGAGCACCGCGCCGAGGATCGGACGGTCGACGGAGCCGTCCGCCGGCATATAGACGAATCTTTCGGTTAAAAATCGATGCACCATCTGTGTAGTCTCCTATGATAACGGGGAGGATAAACCTCGTTTCTTTGCCGGCCACGACGGCTTCTTCTTCGGCGGCGCGAGGAAATGGCCGATCGCCTTCTTCGCGCAGAGCAGCGCGAACCCGACGAACAGCAAACCCCAGAGCTGCGCGGGGACGCCGGTCGCGTTCGCGAGATTGGCGGCGTCGCCGGCGGCGTCGGGCGTCGTCCAGGCGAGAATGAGAATGGTCACGGCGCCGACGACCGATTCGACGAGCGACAGGAACGCTAGCAGCAAGTAATAGCCGGTTCGGACGATGGCGATCGGCAGCACGAACGCGACCGCATTCAGACAGATGAAGCCGAGCAGCCATTGGGCGCCGTAGGCGTTGCGCACGAACAGCAGCAGGCTGACGGCGGCGATCGCGGTGACGATCGCGAGACCGAGCCGATGCTGCTTGTGCCGGTGCAGCGCGAACAGCAGCACCGCGAACAGAGAAGCGGCGATATAGCCCGAAAGCGCGACCGGAATGAGCCGCCACCCGCTTTGGACGGCCGACAGCGTCACGCCGCTGTGGTCCTCGTACAGGTGGATGTACTGCACATGGCCGGACAGCAGCAGCGTCGCCGCCGCGTGTCCGAATTCGTGCACCATCGTATCCATATTGCGGAAATACGGCGAAAAGGGGAGCCACTCCGTCAGCACGAAGCACCCCGCTAATAACGTTAGCGTGACGATCCATCGGCCCATGAGCGGCTCCCCCTTTTCGGAAGATGCTATTGTTTACTTGAAGTTCTTAAGGTTGTAGAACGCCTTCTTGCCGGCGTATTGCGCGGCGACGTTCAGGTTGTCTTCGATGCGGAGCAGCTGGTTGTACTTCGCGACGCGGTCCGTCCGGGACGGCGCGCCCGTCTTGATTTGACCTGCGTTCGTCGCGACGGCGATATCGGAAATCGTGCTGTCCTCGGACTCGCCGGAACGGTGCGAGATGACCGCCGTGTAGCCTGCGCGCTTCGCCATTTCGATCGCGTCGAACGTCTCCGTCAGCGTGCCGATTTGGTTGACCTTGATGAGGATCGAGTTGCCGATGCCCTCTTCGATGCCTTTGCCGAGACGCTCGGTATTCGTGACGAACAAGTCGTCGCCTACGAGCTGCACTTTGCCGCCGAGGCGGTCGGTGAGCAGCTTCCAGCCTTCCCAGTCGTCTTCGGAGCAGCCGTCTTCGATCGTGATGATCGGGTATTTGTCGACCCAGCTCGCGAGCAGGTCGACGAATTCCGCCGGCGTGAACGACTTGCCTTCGCCTTCAAGCTCGTACTTGCCGTTCTTGAAGAACTCCGTGGACGCGACGTCCATGCCGAGGAACATGTCGACGCCCGGCTTGTAGCCCGCGCGCTCGATCGCCGCGATGATCGTCTGCAGCGCTTCTTCGTTGGAGCCGAGGTTCGGCGCGAAGCCGCCTTCGTCGCCGACTGCGGTGTTGAGGCCCTTTTCTTTGAGGACCGACTTCAGCGCGTGGAACACTTCCGCGCCCGCGCGGAGCGCTTCGGCGAAGCTCGGCGCGCCGACCGGCAGCACCATGAACTCTTGCACGTCGACGTTGTTGTCCGCATGCGCGCCGCCGTTGACGATGTTCATCATCGGCACCGGCAGCTGCTTCGCGTTGAAGCCCCCGAGGTAATTGTAGATCGGGATGTCGAGCGCGTCGGCTGCGGCGCGAGCGACCGCCATCGATACCGCGAGGATCGCGTTGGCGCCGAGCTTGCCCTTGTTCGGCGTGCCGTCAAGGTCGATCATCGCCTTATCGATCGCGACTTGCTCGAGCGCGTCGAGGCCGATGATGACCGGCGCGATCACTTCGTTAACGTTCTGGACGGCTTTCAGGACGCCCTTGCCGAGGTAACGGCCTTTGTCGCCGTCGCGAAGCTCAACGGCTTCGTGCGCGCCCGTGGAAGCGCCGGACGGAACGATGGCGCGGCCTTTGGCGCCGGACTCGAGCTTCACTTCGACTTCGACCGTCGGGTTGCCGCGGGAATCGAGCACCTCGCGTGCGTATACGTCTGCAATGATCGTCATGGATTGGGTACACTCCTTAGATAGGTTTATTCAGTAGGCAGGATGCCTATGATGCATGATTTCACGGGGCCGGATGAGCCCGGGTTAATGTCGATAGTCGGAATTTCTCCGACTATTCCGCTTCCGCGGCTCAGGTGCGCGCCGATAGTCGGAGTTTCTCCGACTATCCCGCTCCCGCAGCTCAGAACCGCGCCGATAGTCGGAGTTTCTCCGACTATTCCGCTCCCGCAGCCCAGAACCGCGCCGATAGTCGGAGGTTCTCCGACTATCCCGCTCCCGCAGCCCAGAAGCGCGCCTTCCGCCGCTACTTCAGCAGCGACACGCCCGTCATCTCGGCCGGCTTCGGCAGCTGCAGCAGCTCGAGTAGCGTCGGCGCGATGTCGGCCAGGATGCCGTCGTCCCGCAACGACACGCCCTCGCGCGTCACGATGAGCGGCACCGGGTTGATCGTGTGCGCCGTGTTGCGCGTGCCGTCGTCGTTCGTCACGACGTCTGCGTTGCCGTGGTCCGCCGTAATGACGGCCACGCCGCCCGCGGCGAGCACCGCCTCGACGACGCGCCCGAGGCATTCGTCCGTCGCTTCGACGGCGCGGATCGTCGGCTCGAGGAGACCCGAGTGGCCGACCATGTCCGGGTTCGCGAAATTCAAAACGATCGCGTCATGCTTGCCCGCTTCAATCTCGGCGACGCAAGCCGCCGCCACCTCGTAGGCGCTCATCTCCGGCTGCAGATCGTACGTGGCGACCTTCGGCGAGTTGATCAAAATCCGCGTCTCGCCCGGCAGCTCCACGTCGCGCCCGCCGCTGAAGAAGAACGTCACGTGCGGGTACTTTTCCGTCTCCGCGATGCGCAGCTGCTTGAGGCCATGCTGCACGAGCACTTCCCCGTAAGTATTATCCAATTCTTTCGGCTTATAAGCAACATACCCGTCGACGCTCTCGCTGAACAGCGTCAAGCAGACGAAATACAGCCCCGTAGGCGCCTTCTCGCCGCGGTCGAAGCCGCGGAAGTCGGCGTTCGTAAATACCTGCGACAGCTGGATCGCGCGGTCCGGGCGGAAGTTGAAAAAGACGACCGCGTCGCCGCTCTCGACTAACCCGACCGGCGCGCCGTCCGCGCCCACGATGACCGTCGGCATGACGAACTCGTCGTACACCGACTTCTCGTGCGACTCGACGATCGCCGCCATCGGGTCCGTGTACGTCGGACCTTCGCCGTACACCATGGCGCGGTACGACTTCTCGGTCCGCTCCCATCGCTTGTCGCGGTCCATCGCATAATAGCGGCCTTGCACCGTCGCGATGCGGCCGACGCCGAGCTCCGCGATCTTCTCCTGCAGCTGGCTCATATACTTGCGCGCGCTGTCCGGCGCGACGTCGCGGCCGTCGAGGAACGCGTGGATGTACACCTCGTCCAGCTGCTCCTTCTTGCAAAGCTCTAGCAAGGCGAACAGGTGGCCGATATGGCTGTGCACGCCGCCGTCGGACAACAAGCCGTACAGATGCAGCTTCTTGCCGTTCGTCTTTGCGTGGCGCACTGCGCCGACCAGCGTTTCGTTATCGAAAAATTCGTTATCGCGAATCGACTTCGAGATGCGCGTCAAATCCTGGTACACGGTGCGGCCCGCGCCGATGTTCAGGTGGCCGACCTCGGAGTTGCCCATCTGGCCCTCCGGCAGCCCGACCGCCTCGCCGTGCGCGGTCAGCGTCGTGTGCGGATACGTCGACCAATAGCGGTCGAAGTTCGGCTTCTTCGCCTGCGCGACCGCATTGCCGTGCACGTCCCCGCGCAGCGCGAAGCCGTCGAGAATAATGAGCGCTACCGGCTTCGGACGGACGTTGCTCATGCCCGCGCACCCTCGACCAGCGCGACGTAAGACGCCGGCTGCAGCGAAGCGCCGCCGACCAAAGCGCCGTCGATGTCGGACGCGCCGAGATACTCGCGCACGTTCTCCGGCTTCACGCTGCCGCCGTATTGAATGCGCACCGCTGCCGCCGCGTCGGCGCCGAACGCCTCGGCCACGACCGAACGGATGAACGAAATGACTTCGTTCGCGTCCGCCGCCGTCGACGACTTGCCGGTGCCGATCGCCCAGATCGGCTCATACGCGATGACGAGACCCGCCACTTGCTCGGCGGTCAAGCCTTCGAGCGCGCCGAGCGTCTGCGTGCGGCACACGTCCTTCGTGCGTTCCGCTTCCCGCTCCGCGAGCGACTCGCCCACGCACACGATCGGGATCAATCCATACGACAACGCCGCTTTCGTCTTCTTGTTGACCGTCTCGTCGGTTTCCGCGAAATATTGGCGGCGCTCGGAGTGGCCCAAGATGACGTACTTCACGCCGAGGTCGACCAGCATCGGGCCGGAGATCTCGCCCGTGTACGCGCCGTTCGCTTCCCAGTGCATGTTTTGCGCGCCTACAGCGATTGCGGTGCCGCGAGCGGCTTCCACCAACGCCGGCAGCGCCGTGAACGGCGCGCAGACAACCGCTTCCACGCCGGAGACGGCGGCGACGGCCGCTTGCGCTTCCGCGACGAAAGCGGACGCTTCGGCGCCGGTTTTGAACATTTTCCAGTTGCCTGCAATAATCGGGGTTCTGCTCATGTCTCGAACAACCTCCTACGGAAAATTACTTATCGTTAAGCGCTACGACGCCCGGAAGCGCCTTGCCTTCCATGAACTCGAGCGACGCGCCGCCGCCCGTGGAGATGTGATCCATCTTGTCGCCGAGCGCGAACTTCTCGACCGCCGCCGCAGAGTCGCCGCCGCCGATGACCGTATAGCCGGACGTCGCCGCGCAAGCTTCCGCCACCGCGCGCGTCCCGTGCGAGAACGGCTCGATCTCGAACACGCCCATCGGCCCGTTCCAGACGATCAGCTTGGATGCCGCGATCGTCTCCGCGTAGATCTCCCGCGTTTTCGGCCCGATGTCGATGCCTTCCCAATCGGCCGGAATCGCGTCGATGCCGACGATTTGCGTGTTGGCCGTCGGGCTGAAGTCGTCGGTCACGACGATGTCGACCGGCATCAAGAAATTGACGCCGCGCTCTTTCGCCTTCGCCATAAACTCTTTCGCCACGTCGAGCTTGGAATCGTCGCACAGCGACTTGCCGATTTCATAGCCTTGCGCCTTCAGGAACGTATAAGACAGCCCGCCGCCGATGATGACGTTGTCCGCGATCTCGAGCAGCTTGTTGATGACGTCGATCTTGTCCTTCACCTTCGCGCCGCCGACGATCGCCGTGAACGGGCGGTCCGGATCAAACAGCGCCTTGCCGAGCACCGCGAGCTCCTTCTCCATGAGCAGCCCCGACACCGCGACCGGCAGCTGCCGCGCGATGCCTTCCGTCGAGGCGTGCGCCCGATGCGCCGCGCCGAACGCGTCGTTCACGTAGATGTCAGCCAATGCCGCAAACTGCGCCGCCAGCGCCGGGTCGTTCTTCTCTTCGCCCGGGTAGAAGCGTACGTTCTCGAGCAGCAGCACGTCGCCGTCCGCCAACGCCGCAACCGCCGCTTCCGCCGCCGGACCGACCGCTTCGTCGACTTTCGCCACCGGCTTGCCGCCGAGCAGCTCGGACAGCCGCGCCGCGACCGGCGTCAGGCGCAGCTCTTCGACGACCTCGCCCTTCGGACGCCCGAGATGGCTTGCGAGAATGACCTTCGCGCCGCGCTCGATCAAATATTGAATCGTCGGCAACGTCTCTCGGATCCGCGTGTCGTCGGTGATGGCACCGTTCTCGAGCGGCACGTTGAAGTCGACGCGGACGAATACCTTTTTCCCGGAAACCTCGATGTCTCTTACGCTCTTCTTGTTATAGGCCATGAGTTCGTAACCTCCGTATTTGGGTCTAGACCCGCGGAAAGGCGCCCCCGTCACGCGTACCGGAGCGCCTTCCTTCCTTGCGGGATGCGTTGCGTTGCTCGAATTAGAGACCCTTGCCGGCGATGTAGGCCACGAGGTCTACGACGCGGTTCGAGTAGCCCCACTCGTTGTCGTACCAGGAGACGACCTTCACCATGTTGCCTTCGACGACCATCGTGGACAGCGCGTCGATCGTGGAGGAAGCCGGGTCGCCGTTGTAGTCGCTCGAGACGAGCGGCTCTTCGGAGTAGTTCATGATGCCCTTGAGCTTGCCGTTCGCCGCTTCCTTCAGCACCGCGTTCACTTCGTCGACCGTCACCGAGCGGGACAGTTCCGCGACGAGGTCCGTAACGGACACGTTCGGCGTCGGCACGCGGAACGCCATGCCGTTCAGCTTGCCTTTGAGCTCCGGAAGCACGAGGGAAACGGCCTTCGCCGCGCCCGTCGTCGACGGAATGATGTTTTCGGCTGCGGCGCGCGCGCGGCGGAGATCCTTATGCGGCACGTCGAGCACGGATTGGTCGTTCGTGTACGAGTGGATCGTCGTCATCATGCCCTTCACGATGCCGAACTCGTCGTTAAGCACCTTCGCGAACGGCGCGAGGCAGTTCGTCGTGCAGGACGCGTTCGAGATGATCGTGTGCGCCGCCGGATCGTACTTGTCTTCGTTGACGCCCATAACGATCGTGATGTCTTCGTTCGTCGCCGGAGCGGAGATGATGACCTTCTTCGCGCCGCCCTTCAGGTGCAGCTCGGCCTTCTCCTTCGCCGTGAAGATGCCCGTCGACTCGATGACGATTTCGGCGCCGACGCTGCCCCAAGCCAGGTTGCCCGGGTCGCGCTCGGAGAACACCTTCACCGTCTTGCCGTCTACGATCAGCGCGCCTTCGGCCGCTTCGACGCTCGCTTCGAATTTGCCGTGCGTCGTGTCGTATTTGAGCAGGTGAGCAAGCGTCTTGACGTCCGTCAAATCGTTGATCGCGACGATGTCCACATCCGGGTTGCTGAATGCCGCGCGGAATACGTTGCGTCCGATGCGACCGAAACCGTTAATGCCTACTTTAACCATGAAAGATTACCTCCTAGGAAAATGGTTTATATCAAGACGCCCGCCCCCGCCGTCTCGGAAATTCACCGATCACGAGCGCGAGCGTAATTGCGTCAAGAGAACTTCAGCATGGCCTGCGCGGCCCCTTCGTCGATGACGAGCACGTCCTCGTGCCCGTTCCGCAGGACGGCGGCGATCGCCTCCGCCTTGCTGGCCCCGCCCGCGACGGCGATGACCGTCTCCATGCGCTGGATATCCTCCAGCCGCAGGCCGACCGTCGGCATCCGATGCACGACGTCCCCGGCGCGATTGAAATAATAGCCGAACGACTCGGCCACCGCGCCGCCGGCGCGCAGCCGATCGATCGTCGCCTCGCCGACCCGCCTTCTGCGCGCCATCTCATAGGCTTCCCCAATGCCGTGTACGGCGATGCGGGCTTTGCGCACAAGATCCGCCACTTCGCGAATATGCGGCTCGCTCATAAGCGAGAGGGTCGCTTCCTCGCCGACGTCGTCGGGCACGTGCATGAGCCGGTAGCCGCCGCCGGTGCGCTTGGCCATCGTCGCGGCGATCGTGTTCGACTGCAGCTCGACGCGCTCTCCGAGCCCGCCCCGCGCCGGCACGAACAAGGCGCCCTTGAGCGCCGCGGAGGCGCTAAGATGGTCGGCGACCTCGACGATCGTGGAGCCGCCGGTAATCGCGACGACGAGCGGCTCGCCGGACGTCTCCCCGTCGCGCGCCGCGGCGGCCGCTTGGGTCAGCATCGCGGCGCCCGCCTTGCCGAGCTCTCGCTTCGCTCCCGGATCGACGTCCGAGTCGCCCGGCACGACGACGACCCGCCGCAGCCCGTAGGCGGCGGCGATCCGCGTCTCCAGCGCGGCGAGACCGAACCATTCTTTCATCATCGGCTCCATATCCTCGAGCAGCCGAAGGCCGGCCTCGCTGATCCGCATGCCGGACGTCTCGATGTCCACAAGCCCTTGCTGCTTGAGGAATTCGGTCTCGGCGCGCAGCACGCGCTCGGTCATGCCGAGCGCCGTCGCCAGCGTGCGCCGCCCGACGCCGCCCGCGTCGCCGATGTGTCTAAGTATCGTGTATCGCTTCTTAAGAACGTCCACGACGTCCGGAGCCAACACTCTCTGAATTTCGAGAACGGTCCGCATCGCGAACCACCTCCAGCGCATCGCATGACATCATTCGGATAGTACACGCCCGACACGTTCATTTTGTCCGAAGCCTCGAACGATAAAACGTGCCGAGCGCGTGAGTTTCGGGACTATAAATGTCCCACTGCAACATTATGAGTCCCACTACCGTTATTTTACTCCACGAGGTGGCAGCTTGCAACTCTTTTCAAAGCATTTGTCGAGAACTTCCGCCTTCCGGAAAATGGATTTCCATTGCCCCTTGCATTTCTTCGGCGAATGTCATATACTTAATTTCGCTGTCACTTGTAATACGCGCCCGTGGTCCAATGGATATGACGTAGGCCTCCGGAGCCTGAGATCGGGGTTCAATTCCCTGCGGGCGCGCCATACATAAACAATAGAAGCCGTCCCCGGCGTCATCTTAGATGACGAAGGGACGGCTTTTTTGATGTTCCGCGGCGCGGCGGCGCGGTCCGCCATGGCGCGGATAGTCGGAGAAACTCCGACTATAACGGCGGCGCGGCCCGCCAAGGCGCGGATAGTCGGAGAAACTCCGACTATAACGGAGGCGCGGCCCTCCAAGGCGTGGATAGTCGGAGAAACTCCGACTATAACGGCGGAGCGGCCCGCCCGAGCACTGACGCTAACACTCGGCGCCCGTCATTTCGTTCGTGAAAAACCGCTTATACTCCTGCGGCGTCAGCTTCGCGGCCGACGCCGGCGCGTAATGGAACTGCAGCGCGCGCCGCTTCTTCGCGGACAGGTTGTAAGGCGTGCCGTGCTTGAGCAGCCCGTGGAAGAACAGCACCCCTCCCGGCGCGAGCGGCACCGCGACGTCCCGTTCCACGTCGACGTGCGTATCGCACAGCTGCCAATCGCGAACGGCGTAATGCGGTGTCGCCCCGTCCGCGTGGGAGCCGGGGATGACGTGCATGCAGCCGTTGTCCAGCCCCGCTTCGTCGAGCGCGATCCACACCCCCGCGACGGCCTTGTCGAACGCGAGGGGGCCGTACGCCATGTCCTGGTGCCAAGGCTTTTCGCCGCCCCCGTTCGGCGGCTTCAAGAGCGCCATATCCTGCACGAGCACCGGCCGCTCTCCCAGCAAGCGCTCGACGGCGGCGAGAATGCGAGGATGATGCGCGACCGCATGCAAGCGCGGTTCGAATTCTACGAAGTCGTACACCTTCCGCACCGCCAGCTCGCGTTCCTCGGCGGTGCGCAATTCGGCGGCCGGCTTCGTGTATTGAATCTTCGCCCCGCGAGCGTCGACATGGATCAAGTCATGCAGCGCTTCGATGGAGGCTCCGACCTCGAGCGGGGAGAGGACGCCGCCTACGGCTACGTACCCCTCGCGCCGGTAGGCGGCTACCTGTTCCTCCTCCAAGCGCTCCGCTCCTTCCCATACTTCGGCTACCCGATCGTATCGATACAATTCCTTCGAAATTTGCTCCGGCGTTTTGCACTCCGTCATCGTCGCCCATCCCGCCCTCATGTGGTAGTTTCCCTTTATTTTATAGCCGGAAGGGCTTACAATAAATGCATTGCACGCCATCATGTTTTGCACGATTCTACATAAGGCGGGAAAGACGATGCGAAATTTCGGCGACGCGGAGCTGCAATTGGACGAAAACTACGGGAAGGTCGTATGCGAACCGCAATGGAAGTGGAACCGGGCGCATCAGCCGTTCCATGATTACGACTATTGGTACGTCTGGGACGGCGAAGGGGAGGTCGTGCTGAACGGGACGTCGCGCGAGGTCGGACGAGGCAGTTGCTTTCTGTTTCGGCCGGGCGACCGCACCGAAGCGCGCCATCGTCCGGAGCGGCCGCTGACGGTAACGTATATCCACTTCTCGAAAGTCGGTGATCCCGCCGCCTTGGCGGCGCTCCCCTCCTTCGTGCGCTTCGGGCCGGAATCGCCCCAAGAGCTGTATTTGGACCGTTTCGTTCACGCGATGCGTTCCCGGGAGCACGGCCGCGAGGAGGAAGCGCGGATGCTGCTGAAGCTGCTGCTGCTATGCTTCGAGCGGGAGAGCCGAGATGCCGTCTCGGCGCCCGCTTCCGCGCATCCCTTGTACCCCGTCCTATCGGAGGTCGCCGCCTACGTCAGCCAAGACCCCGCGAAGCCGCATACGATCCAATCGCTGGCCCGGCGGGCGCATCTGTCCCCTCGCTACTTCTCCCTCCAATTTAAAGCGATCATGGGACAGACGGTCGAAGCGTACATTATCGGGAAACGAATCGAGCGGGCGCGGTATTTGCTGCGGTATCAAGGCATGGGCGTCGGGGAGGTCGCGGAGGCGCTCGGTTATAGCAGCGTGTACTTTTTCAGCAGGCAATTCAAGCAAGTTACGGGACTTCGCCCGACGGACGTGAAGAAGCAAAACCCTATTTGACCAATTTTGACTTTAGTACGGGATTGGGGTATTATGATTTTGGCAACACTAGTTTCCATTGGATGAAGCGGAGGATGAGAGCGGATGAACATGAATTTGGTTCCTATGGTCGTGGAGCAGACGAACCGCGGCGAACGTGCTTATGATATTTACTCCCGATTGTTGAAGGATCGCATCATTTTCTTGGGTACGGGCGTGAACGACGTCGTGGCCAACAGCATTATCGCCCAGCTGCTGTTCCTTGCGGCCGACGATCCGGAGAAAGATATCAGCCTATACATCAACAGCCCGGGCGGTTCGATTACGGCGGGCATGGCGATTTACGATACGATGCAATTCATTAAGCCGGACGTCTCGACGATCTGCGTCGGCATGGCGGCTTCGATGGGCGCGTTCCTGCTTGCGGCGGGCGCGAAGGGCAAGCGCTACTCCCTCCCGAACGGCGAAGTGATGATTCACCAGCCGCTCGGCGGCGCGGAAGGGCAAGCGTCCGACATCGAAATTCGCGCGAAGCGGATCCTCAAGCTGCGCGACAAGCTGAACGGCATCTTGTCCGAACGGACCGGGCAGCCGCTCGAGCGCATCGAGAAGGATACCGACCGCGACTACTTCATGTCCGCCGAAGAAGCGAAGGAATACGGTTTGGTCGACAAAGTCATCGAGAAGATTTAATTTTCTTAGAAGAAAAAGAGCGGCTTTCCTGTAGACGGGCTACGGGAATGCCGCTCTTTTCATGTCGTCGTCTTACATCTCGTACGTGACGCTGACCGACGTCGTGATCTCCAGCTCGCCCGGCTGCACCGACGTCGCCGGCATGGCGCCCGTCATATCCATCGCGGCCGCTTCCTTCGCCATCGGGTAGTAGATCGGACCGCCGCCCATCGCGCCGCTGTGCTGCACGTGCAGCACGCCCTTCACGGACCGCCCCGCCGCCTTCGCGATCGTATCCGCCTTCGTCTTCGCGTTCGCCATCGCCTTCTCGATCGCCTGCAGCTCGTATGCCTCGCGCTTCTCCGTGCCGAACTGGATGCCGTTCACCCGATTCGCGCCCGCCTTCGAGACGGCGTCCAGCAGCTTGCCTAAGCCGTTCAAATCCCGGTACGTCACGGTCACCGTATGATCGGCCGTGTAGCCGACGATCGACGATTCGCCCTTTTCCGACCAATGGTATTCCGGCTGCACGTAAAACCCGCTCGTCTTGATATCCTTCGCCGCGATGCCGAACTGGTCTTTCAGCGCCTTCTCGATCGCCGCGAACGTCTTCGCGTTCGCCGTCTGCGCCTCGTTCGCCGTCTTCTCCCGCGTGAATACGCCGAAGGAGACGTACGCCACGTCCGGCTGCACCGTAAGCTTGCCCTCGCCCGACACCGCGATCGTGCGCGCCGCTTGCGCCGTCGTCGTCGCCTCCGCCGCCATCGCCGTGCCCCCTTTCGCCGCATCCAGCACCGCCGGACCGTACACCGCAGCCCCCGATAACAACGCCCCGACCATGCCCGCCATCGCCCATCGCTTCAACGCTCCGCCGCCGATCAACACAAAAACCCCTTCTTTCGTCCGAAATAGTGTATCTGATCGCTCAGAATTACCTTCTAGACGGAAGGGGCTCGCCGAATGTTGCCGAGCTCGGCTGAAATTTCCGACAATTATTCCGACAGCGTCAAGATGACCGCTTCGCCTTCGGTGACGACGACCGTATGCTCGAATTGAACGACGAGGCTGTCGTCCGGCACGAGCAGCGCCCAGCCGTCTTCTCCTTCGCTCACGTTTTGCGCGCCGGTCGACAAGAACGGCTCGATCGCGAGCACGACGCCCTTCTTCAGCAGCCGGCGCTCCCGAGGATCCGGGTAATTGAACACATGGCTCGGCTCCTCGTGCAGCTGTCTCCCGAGGCCGTGCCCGGTCAAATTGCGGATGACCGTATACCCGTTGTTCTGCGCCTCGCGCAAGACGGCGCGGCCAATTTCGCTCAGCTTGCCGCCCGCCTTCGCCTTGCCGATGCCGGCGAACAACGCCCGCTCGCAAGCCGCCAGAATCCGCAGCTTCTCCGCGTACGGATGCTCCGGCGCAAAGCTGCGATAGGCGTCTGGTCTCTCGCCGCACACCATCGTGGAGCCGGTGTCGGCATAGTACCCGTCCAGTACGGCCGAGACGTCGACGTTCACCAGGTCGCCCGCCTTCAGCTTGCGTCCGTCCGGAATGCCGTGCGCCACGCACCGATTGACGCTGACGCAGGTCGCGCCGGGAAAGTTATACATCGTCTGCGGCCCCGAGGCCGCGCCGTGCGCCTTCAGCACCCGTTCCCCGATGCGATCCAACTCCAGCGTCGTAATGCCGGGCTCCACCGCCGCCAGCATCGCCTCCCGCGCGGCGGCGACCGCCCGTCCCGCGAGACGCAGCCCCGCTAACTCTTGATCCGTAGTCACGATCATCTTCCGTCAGTCCCCTCCCGTTCGGCTCGAAAAAAGCTTCGTCTTCCAGTATATTCACCGGAGCCGAAGCCGACGTTCGTTATTTTATGAAATTGCCCAACCCTGAAAAAAAAGCTCCCGGATCCCGGAAGCTCCTCGTGCTTATTGGTTTTCCAGCTCTTCCTTGCTGACCAATGCTACTAAAGCGTTTACAGCCTGTTCGGCGTCGGAACCTTCCGCGCTTATGTGAATTTCCGTCCCCGAGCTGATCGCTAAGCTCATAATGCCCATAATGCTCTTCGCGTTTACTTTCTTCTCATCCTTCTCGACGAACACTTCGGATGAAAATTTATTCGCTTCTTGCACGAATAGAGCCGCGGGTCTAGCGTGGAGACCAGTTTTCAGTTTCACGACCACTGGCTGTCTCGTCATTGGATTCAATATCCCCCTAACCGTAAATATACCATTAGCGTAACGGTTTACCACGAAGTTTTCACTATTATAGCACTTTTCCGCCCTTGGCACTAGAATGAAAAGCGCAAGCGGCTTAATTTCTCAATTTTTCTGCCATTTCGTCGATTTTTCTCAATCTATGATTGACGCCGGACTTGCTGACGCGCCCTCCGAGCAGCTCCCCGACCTCTTTCAAATTCAAGTCCGGATACTTCAGCCGAATGACGGCGACCTCCCGGAGCTTTTCGGGCAGGTTGTCCAGTCCGACTTCTTGCTCGAGCAGCTTTATGTTCTCGATCTGCCGCACGGCGGCGCCGATCGTTTTATTCAAATTGGCGGTTTCGCAATTGACGATCCGGTTGACGGAGTTGCGCATGTCCCGCATGATCCGGACGTCCTCGAACTTGAGCAGCGCCTGATGCGCGCCGATCACGCTCAGCATCTCGATGATTTTCTCGCCTTCTTTGATATAAAGCACGTAACCCTTCTTTCGCTCGATGCAGCGGGCGTTCAGGTAGAACGTATTGGCGAGATCGCAAAGCGCCATGCAGTGCTCCTCGTACATCGAGGCGATCTCCAGATGGTACGACGACCCCTCCGGATTGTTGACGGAGCCTCCGGCCAGGAACGCGCCGCGCAGATAGGATCGCTTGCAGCAAGTCCCCTTTACGATATCCGGCTCGATGCCCGGCGTAAATTGAAAGCCTTCTTTGATGATGGACAACGACCGGAGCAGCTCTTCCACGCCGGCCGGCACCCGCACCATGTAGATGTTATTTTTCCTCAAACGCATCTTCTTGCGGACGAGCACCTCGGCATGCAGGCGGTACGAACGCTTCAATAAGGAAAAGATGCGACGAGCGATGGCCGCGTTCTCCGTCGTGATGTCGAGCGCGACGCGCCCGTTCGTAATTTGGATCGCGCCGTTCATTCGGATGAGCGCCGACAGCTCCGCCTTCGCGCAGCAGTCGTCGGCCTCGATCATCGTCAGTTCTTTCTTCGTCTGGGCGGCGAAAGACATCCTCGTCTCCCCTCTTCCTTGCCTGTTATCGGCCGGTCGCCAATTCGTAAATATGGCGGCTCAGCTTGTTCGCGTCGTGCCGCAGCACGCCTTGGAACATAATCAGCTCGTCGGCGATGGTCGTATATCCGAGCGACGCGAGCGCGTCCAGGTCGAGGCGCACGACGTCCGCGCCCTTCTCCGCATAAAGGCTGCGCACGCGCCGCGGGATGTCGCTGTTGTTCACGATCACGTAATCGAACAATCGCCCGCCGACGTGCTCGGCGATCGCGTTCACGTGGTCGGAGACGGAATACCCGTCGGTCTCCCCCGGCTGCGTCATTACGTTGCAAATGTAAGCTTTCACCGCGCTCGATTCGCGGATCGCGTCCGTAATGCCGGGGACGAGCAGGTTCGGCAGCACGCTGGTATATAAACTGCCCGGCCCGAGCACGATCGCGTCGGCCGCACGAATGGCCTCGATCGCTTCCGGCAGCGGCGTCACGTCCTGCGGCTGCAAATACACCCGCTCGATGCGTCCGCCGTATTTCGTAATTTTGGACTCGCCTTCGACGACGGCGCCGTCCTTCATCTTCGCCATGAGCACGATCGAGTCGTGCGACGCCGGCAGCACGCTGCCCCGCACGGCGAGCACGCGGCTCAGCTCCCGCACGCCGGTTACGAAGTCACCGGTAATGTCTCTCAGCGCAGCCAAAATTAAGTTGCCCAAACTATGTCCCGCCAATCCCGTCCCGTTCGAGAAGCGATACTGCAGCATCTCGCTGAGCAGCGGCTCCGACTCGGCGAGCGCGGTGATGACGCTGCGAATGTCGCCGGGCGGCGGCATCTGCAGCTCGTCGCGCAGGCGGCCGGAGCTGCCGCCGTCGTCCGCGACCGTGACGATGGCGGTAATGTCGACGGGTTTCTTTTTCAAACCCCGCAGCATGACCGACAGCCCGGTGCCGCCGCCGATGACGACGATCCGCGGGTTCGCGGCGTTCGCCGCCGCCTCCATGTTCGCCAATCGCCCCGCTCCCCTCTAGTGTCGATCCTTGTCCGCGTCGCGATGATTCACGCGAACTGCCTCCGTCTCGCTGCCCGAGAACGCCTTGCCCAAATATTCCGCGATCGCGACGGAGCGGTGCTTGCCGCCCGTGCAGCCGATGCCGATGACGACTTGGCCCTTGCCTTCCTTCCGATACTGCGGAATCAAAAAATTCAACATATCGTGCAGCTTCGCGAGGAACGTCTGCGTATCGTTCCACTTCATGACATAATCGTAGACGTCCGGATCTTTCCCCGTGTTCGGACGCAGCTGCTCCACGTAATGCGGATTCGGCAGAAACCTTACGTCGAAAATGAGATCCGCGTCGATCGGCACGCCGTACTTAAAGCCGAACGAGACGATGTTGATCGACATCGCGTGCGTCTCGGCATCCGTAAACCGCGACGCGATCCGCTCCTTGAGCGCCGCCGGCTTCAAGCTGCTCGTATCGATCACCTGCGTCGCCATCCCCTTGAGCTCCTCGAGCAGCACGCGCTCGTGGCGAATGCCCTCGAGCGGCGCCCCCGTCGGCGCAAGCGGATGGCGGCGCCGGCTTTCCTTATAACGCTGTACCAAGACCGTGTCGGTCGCGTCTAAATACAATATTTCGAAATGAACGGTGGCATGATGTTTTAAATACGCCAGCGATTCCGACAACGCCGTAAAAAACTCCCGCCCGCGGAGGTCGATGACGAGCGCCACCTTGCCGATGCGGCCCTGCGATTGCTCGATCAGCTCCGCGAATTTCGGAATGAGCACCGGGGGCAAATTGTCTACGCAGAAGAAGCCCAAGTCCTCCAAGCTTTGCACCGCGATCGTCTTGCCCGCCCCCGACATGCCCGTAATAATGACGAGCTTCGCGGGCGCCGTCGAATGCGTCTGATTCGTCTCCATGGCTCTCCTCGCCTTCCTGCAGTTCGCCGCTCGAGGCCGTCTTCGCTTCGCTGCGCGCTAGATCGCGCGCAGGTTCAGGCCCGCCGCGCCGACGACGCCCGCATCGTTGCCGAGCTCCGCCGGCACGACGTCGACGACCGCTTGCTTCGGGGTATATTTCGCGAATACCTCGCGCACCGCGTCGAACAGGACGTCTCCCGCGCGGGCGACGCCGCCGCCCAGAATGAACCGCTCCGGATTCACGATAACCGCCGTCGCCGCGAGCGTCTTGCCGAGATAATACGCCGCCCGCTTCACGATGCGAATCGCGACCTCGTCGCCCGCCTTCGCCGCGTCGAACACGTCCTTCGCCGCGATGCTCGGAAGGGCGGCCAGCGACGTCTTATCCCCGCGCTCCACGGCATCCTTCGCCATACGAATGATGCCCGTCGCGGACGACACCGTCTCGACGCAGCCATGCTGGCCGCAGCCGCATTGGATCGCTTCCATATCCGGCACGACCTGCACATGGCCGAGCTCGCCGGCCATGCCCGAGAAGCCCTCGTAAATTTGGCCGCGGATGATGATGCCCCCGCCGACGCCTGTGCCGAGCGTAAAGACGACGACGTTCTGAAGTCCGCGTCCCGCGCCGCTCCACGCTTCGCCGAGCGCCGCGACGTTCGCGTCGTTGTTGATCCGCACCGTCTTGCCCGTCAGCTGCTCCAGCTTCGACTTCACCGGCACGTCCTTCCAGCCGGGGAAGTTCGCCGACAGATGCACGACGCCCGTCTCGAAATTCATAAAGCCGGGCATGCCGACGCCGATGCCTTGGACGTCCTCCCAAGCGTACCCGTTGTCGTTCACGACGCGGCGCGCATACTCGGCGATGTTTCCGAGCGACGCGTCCGGGCCCTGCTCGCTGCCCGTCGGTCCTTCATATGTGTGCAAGAGCTTGCCTTCCTCGTTGCATAAGCCTACTTTGACCGTCGTTCCGCCGATATCGACGCCCACGTATAAGGGTTGCGTCATGCGCGATTCCCACCTTGTCACCGTATTGATTCTGTACCTCACTATAAGGCAACCGTCCCGGGAGGTCAAGGCGCGGACGAGGCCGAACGGTGCCAAATTCCGCCGGACTTGCAGGGGCGGAACCGGCCTCCCGGAGAAGATAATATGCCTTGCGACGTCCGTTTGGGACGATGATTTCGCTCAAAACGAAAACGCCGTTCGACCTTATCGGGTCGAACGGCGTTCCCGTACTCCGCAATCGCGTTACTTCGACAGCGTCTGGCTCCAGTCGTGCGCCGCGTGCCCCTCAAGGAACCGCTCCGCGTCGAGCGCCGCCATGCAGCCGCTGCCCGCGGCCGTGATCGCCTGCCGATATTTGTTGTCCTGCACGTCGCCGCAGGCGAAGACGCCCGGAATATTCGTCTCGGACGTGCCCGGCTTCACTTGGATGTAGCCGACTTCGTCCGTCTCGATCGCCCCGCCGAGGAACTTCGTGTTCGGCGTGTGACCGATCGCGACGAAGATGCCGTCCGTCTCGATGACCTCTTCCGCGCCCGTCGCGTTGTTGCGCACTTTAAGCCCCGTCACGCCTTTCTCGCCGGCGAGCACCTCAAGCGGCGTCATGTTGAGCGCCCACTTGATTTTCTCGTTCTCCCGCGCGCGATCCTGCATGATCTTCGAAGCGCGAAGCTCTTCGCGGCGATGAACGAGCGTAACCTGCGATGCGAATTTCGTCAGGAACGACGCTTCCTCCATCGCCGAGTCGCCGCCGCCCACGACGATAATCTTCTTCCCGCGGAAGAAAAAGCCGTCGCACGTCGCGCAGGTGCTTACGCCCCGGCCGACGTTGTCCTTCTCGCCCGGGATGCCGAGATATTTCGCGGACGCTCCCGTCGAGATGACGAGCGCTTCGGCGACCAGCTCGCCGTGGCCTTCGACTTGCAGCTTGAACGGGCGCTTCGACAGATCGACGCTGTTCACCCAGCCGGTCTTGAACTCCGCGCCGAAGCGCTCGGCCTGCTTGCGCATATTATCCATCAGCTCGGGTCCCATGATGCCGTCCGGGAAGCCCGGGAAGTTTTCCACCTCGGTCGTCGTCGTAAGCTGTCCGCCCGGCTCCGGCCCTTCGATGATCAGCGGGTTCATGTTGGCCCGCGCCAAGTAAATCGCGGCCGTCAGCCCCGCAGGGCCCGTTCCGATAATGATGACTTTCCGCATCGTCTCTCTCCTCCAATCCGATACTTGCCCGTATAACGAAGCTGTTTAGAATGATTCTAAAATACGTAATCTATCTTACAACTTTCCGTCGAAATTCGCAAAGATCGAATTCATCTTCTCCCGCAGCCCGCACGTTTCGTCGATCAGCTTCGCGTGCTTGCTGACCGTCGTAATCGATACGCCGTACCGGCGGGCGACGTCGTCGTACGACGTCGTGCGGCGGTGCATCTTCGCCGTCAAATATTCGAGCGCGCCCGCCCAGCCTTCCTTCTTCGAAATCTTCGGAACGGCCGGATACGAGCGGGTCAAAAATTCGACCCACAGCGTCATCATGTCGAATTGCTGGATCATATCGTAGCGCGTCGACATGCGCACGAGCGCCAAGTCGATAATCTCCTGCCATTCGGGATGCCACACGGGCAAGTTCGGCGAGTATACGTTCTTCTCGAACGTCACGTCACGTCCCCCGATCGTCGCCGCGATCGGCCCCTTGACGCCCATGCCGCGCAAGGCGAAGACGGACACCCGCTTCACGTAGTCGTCTTCCGTCGGGTCCGCCAGCAGCTCCCGCAGCGAGTCCGCGACCTCCGCGTCGCCGAGCATGCCGTACGCCTGGATAACCTGCAGCTTCGTCTCCCGGTCGCCGTGGCGCAGCGCCCAGAAGAACGACGAGCGAAGCAGCGGATCGTTGCGCAGCCGCTCCGGCACGTACCCGGCGCTCTGCGCCCGCTGGAGCTGGCGCAGCTGCTCCTCGAACGGCAGATGGTAATGGTAGCTGATCGTCATCTTCCCGTCGGTCGCAAGGCCGCTCTCGATGCGATCGAGCACGTTCATATGGAACTTCGGAATATCCGAGCCCGGGTCCAGCTTCTCGGCTTGCTTCCAATAGCGGCGCGCCTCCGCGTACCGGTCGAGGTTATAGCAGGCGACGGCCGCGTAATGGTACAAGCACACGTCGGATTGCCCCGCTTCGGTCTTGAGCAGCCGGCGGAAGTGGCGCAGCGCCGAGTCGTGGCGCCCGAGGACGCCCATCGTCGTCGCCAGCTTGAAGACGTGCTCCTGGTGGTACGGCACCGTCTTCTCCAGCAGCGCGACGAGCTCCTCGAGCGGCTCCCGTTCCCCCGCATGCTGATAAAATATGCCCAAGTTGCATAGGCCGTGCAAGTTGCCGGGGTCGATCTCCAGCACCTGCTGTACGGCCTGCAGCGCGTCCGTAAACCGCCCGACGTAATAGTACGCCAGCGCAAGATTATTATGCGCAGCGGAAAACTCCGGATGCATCTGCACCAGCTTCTCCAGCAGCTTGATCGCTTCGGCGAACTTGCCCTCCTCGAGCAGCGCCCGCGCGCGGTCATGCTCGACGAGCCCTTCGCGGCTCTTGATTTTCGACAGCTTCATCGGCCGCTCGAGCTCCATGCTCAGCAGCTCCATCATCTCTTCCGACTCGTCGAGGAACTGCCCGTTCGCGTCGTGCTCCAAATAATGGACGAGCGCCTCCTCGGCCGATTCGAAATCTTCCATGTTCGCGAAGTTGTTCGCCATATAGAAATAACATTCCGTCATCGAAGGGTCGACGAGGTCCACGATGTGACGCAGCACGTCGTTGGACTCGCCGTATTTCCCCATCTCCGACAAAATGCCCGCCATGTTGCAATGATTGACCGGATTGTCCGGCTCGTACTCGACCGCGCGTCGGAAATACTTCAGCGCCTTGTCGTATTTCAATCGGTCCAGGGACTGTACCGCTCTTTCAAAAAAGAACGTCGCATCCATAGACAGCGGGATGACTTTATTCGTAGGTTTCAGATGCTTCCTCTTTTCCAATTGCGATCGGCACCTCCGTCTTCCACCGTTGATGTCAGTTCATGTTTGAGTATACCATAGTTTCCGCCCGGCCCGTAACCGCCTTCCGGCGCCGCCCGTCCTTAGACGCCGCCGCTTTTGAACAGCACCGAGATCGACCCGCCCTCGTGAATAATTCGGATCGCGTCCGCGAGCAGCGGCGCGACCGAGCGCACCTGCACGTTCGACGGCAGCGTCTCGGGCAGCGCGATCGAGTCCGTCACGAGCACCTTCGCGATGTTCGGATGCTCCATCCGGCGAATCGCGCCGTCGGAAAACACCGGATGCGTCGCGCAAATAATCGCGTCGAGGGCGCCCTTTTCCTTAAGGCCTTCCACGACGTTCACGATCGTCGACCCCGTGTCGATGAGGTCTTCGATGATGATCGGCGTATGGCCCTCCACGTCGCCGATAATATGCGTAATGACCGACTCGTTATGCGTCGGCCGCTTCTTAATCATGATCGCGAACGACAGATCGAGGTAGCCCGCCAGCTTCTCCGCCATCTTCGCGCGGCCGGCGTCGGGGGAGACGACGATCGGGTTCGGGGGGTTCATGCGGCGAATTTCGTCGCTGATAATGTCGAGCGCCGTCAGATGATCCACCGGAATGTTGAAGAAGCCTTGAATCGCCGGCGCGTGCAAATCGATCGTCACGACGCGCGTCGCGCCGACCGTCGTCAGGATGTCCGCCACCATCTTCGCGCTGATCGGCTCCCGCGGCGCCGCCTTCCGCTCCTGCCGCGCATAGCCGTAGTACGGCATTACGAGGTTGATCGTGCGCGCGGACGCCCGCTTCGCCGCGTCGATCATCACCATCAGCTCAACGAGCAGCTCGTTGATCGGATGCGACAGCGATTGCACGATATATACGTCGCAGTTGCGGATCGTCTCCTCGTAATGCACATAGATTTCGCCGCTCTTGAACCGGGCGATTTTAATGCGCCCGAGCTCCACTCCGAGCTCCGCGCACATCGCCTCCGCCAACTGCGGATTCGACGTTCCGCTAAACACCTTCACTCGACTGTTGTGCAATGGCATGCCCGTCCGTTCCTCCTCGTCGCGTTCGCAACAAATTCTTTACATTGAATTGTACCATTAACGCCGCCAAGAAAAAAACCTCGCCCCCGAACGCCATTCGGAGGCAAGGCTGGCTATTTCGGTTGGTGCCGGCGCTCGAGCTCCCGCAGCACCTCGTCGAGCGGCAGCTTCTGCTCTTGCAGCAGCACGAGCAGATGGAAGATCAGATCGCTCGCTTCGTAGCGCAGTTCCTCCGCGCTCCGATTTTTCGCCGCGATAATGACTTCGCCCGCTTCTTCGCCGACTTTCTTTAGAATTTTATCGACGCCCTTTTCGAACAAATAAGTCGTGTACGCGCCTTCCGGCATCTCCCGCTCCCGCTGGGCGATCGTCCGCTCCAGCGCTTCGAGAATCGCGAAGCGATTTTCTTTCGGTGTCGGCGATGGCGCTTGCTCCGGCTGCGCCAACGGCCGCTCGAAGCACGTCGTCGTGCCCGTATGGCACGCCGGACCGGCCGGTATGACCTCGATCAACAGCGTGTCGCCGTCGCAGTCGAGGTGAACGCCGACGATGCGCTGCGTGTTGCCGGACGTCGCGCCCTTATGCCATAGCTCGCCCCGGGAACGGCTCCAGAACACCGTCTCGCCCTTCTCTACGGACAGCAGGAACGATTCCTCGTTCATATACGCCATCATCAGTACTTGCTTCGTGCGGGCGTCCTGCACGATCGCCGGTACGAGGCCGCGCTCGTCCCAGCTGATATCCGAAGCGATTTCTTTCAATGGCCTATACACTGTATATCCCGTCATCGAACCTCGACTCCCTTCCCGAACAAATAACCTTTCACCTGATCGATCGACAGCTCTTTATAATGAAAGATCGTCGCGGCGAGTCCCGCGTCGGCCTTGCCTTGCGTGAATACGTCGGCGAAGTGCTCCACGCGGCCGGCGCCGCCCGAGGCGATGACCGGAATGCCGACCGCCTCCGACACCGCCCGCGTCAGCGGCAGGTCGAAGCCGTCCTTCGTGCCGTCCGCGTCCATCGACGTCAGCAGCAGCTCGCCCGCGCCGAGCCGTTCGGCCTTGCGCGCCCACTCGATCGCCTCGATGCCCGTCGGCTTGCGGCCGCCGTGCGTGTACACCTCCCACGTCTTCCATTCGGGGTTGTACCGCGCGTCGATCGCGACGACGATGCATTGGCTGCCGAATTTGCGGGCGCCGTCCGTAATGAGCTGCGGGTTCAGCACTGCCGCCGTATTGATGCCGGTCTTATCGGCCCCGGCGCGCAGCAGCCGCTTCATGTCGTCGACCGACGCGATGCCGCCGCCGACCGTGAACGGAATGCGGATTTCGCCGGCCGTCTGCCGGACGACGTCCACCATCGTCGCACGCCCCTCGTGAGACGCGGAGATGTCGAGGAACACGAGCTCGTCAGCGCCCTCGCGGTCATAGATCGCGGCGAGCTCCACGGGATCGCCCGCATCGCGCAAATTGACGAAGTTGACGCCCTTCACGACGCGTCCGTCCTTCACGTCGAGGCACGGGATGATACGTTTCGCTAACATTTTCTAAAGTCCCTCCCTAGCGCATGCCCTGACGGGTATACGCGATCACGTCGCGGTATGCCAGCCGCCCCCCAAAAATATCGAGCGCGCTGCCGATCGTAATGTCGAGCTTGCCGCCCGTAATGTCGCGGAACCGTTCGAGGTCGTCGATCGACCGCGCCCCGCCGGCGTACGTCGTCGGGATCGGCGCCCATTCCGCGAGCTGCGCCGCAAGCTTCTCCTGTACGCCCTCGCGCTTGCCCTCCACGTCCACCGCGTGAATAAGAAATTCGTCGCAATACGCCGCCAGCTCGGCGAGACTCTCGGCGTTCACCTCGACGTCGCTGAACGTGCGCCATTGATTCGTGACGACGTAATATTTTCCGTCCCGCTCCTTGCAGCTCAGGTCGATGACGAGGCGGTCCTTGCCGACCGCCGCGACGATGCGCTCCAGGTTTTCGCGGTTCAGCTTCCCGTCTTGGAAAATGTACGACGTGACGATCACGTGCGAGGCGCCGAGCTCGAGGTATCGGCCCGCGTTATCCGCGCGGATGCCGCCGCCGATCTGCAGCCCGCCGGGATACGCCCGGAGCGCTTCCTCCGCCGCTTCCTCGTTGCCGCCGCCGAGCATAATGATATGGCCGCCGGTCAGGCCGTCCTCGCGATACATCGAGGCATAGTAGGCGGGCGATTGCGTGGATACGAAGTTTTCGACGACGCGGCTCGGATCCGATTGCAGCGTTTCGCCTACGATCTGCTTTACTTTCCCTTGGTGCAGATCGATGCACGGTCTGAAATTCACGGCTGACGTTCCCCCGTCTTCGAGGCGCCGGCGGCTAGCCGCAGAAAGTTGCCGAGCAGCCGCATGCCGACGTCGCTGCTCTTTTCCGGGTGGAACTGCATCCCGAACACATTGCCGCGGCCGACAACCGCCGACACCTCGCCGTAATAGTCCGCCGTCGCGAGCAGGTCGCCGCGCTCCTCCGGAACGACCCGATACGAATGCACAAAATACGCGTGACCGCCGTCGACACCGTCGAACAGCGGGCTGTCCTGCAGCTTCTTCAGCCGATTCCATCCCATATGCGGCACCTTGAAGCTGCCCTTGAACCGCTCGACATGGCCCGGCAGCAAATTAAGGCCCTGATGGTACCCGTGCTCCTCGCTGTCCGTAAAGAGCAGCTGCATGCCGAGGCAGATGCCGAGCAGCGGCTTCCCGCTCGCCGCCGCCTGCGCGATCGTCTCGTCGAGCTTCGACGCGCGGATCAGCTCCATCGCGTCCCCGAACGCGCCGACGCCCGGCAGGATGACGCCGTCCGCGGCGAGGATCGCCTCCGGCTCCGGCGTCACGACCGCCTCGGACCCGAGACGTTCCACCGCCTTGCTCACGCTGTGCAGGTTGCCCATGCCATAGTCGATAATCGCGATTTTCCTCATCGCCCCGTTAGAGCACTCCCTTCGTCGAAGGCACTCCTTGCACGCGGGGATCGATCGACGTCGCCTCGTCGAGCGCCCGGCCGAGCGCCTTGAACACCGCTTCGATCATATGGTGCGTATTGCGCCCGTAATGCACGATCACATGCAGCGTGATGCGCGACTCCAGCGCCAGCTTCCACAAAAACTCGTGCACGAGCTCCACCGTGAACGTGCCGACCGACGCCGCCGGAAACTCGCCCTTCAGCTCGAAATGCGGCCGCCCGCTAATATCGATCACGACCTGCGCGAGCGCCTCGTCCATCGGCACGAACACGCTCGCGTACCGCTTGATGCCGCGCTTGTCGCCGAGCGCTTCCTTCAGCGCCGCCCCGAGGCAGATACCGATATCCTCCACCGTATGGTGATCGTCGATTTCGACGTCCCCCCGCGCCTCCACGTCCAGCTCGAACTGCCCGTGCTTCGCGAACAAATCCAACATATGATTCAGGAACGGCACGTCCGTCTCCAGCCGCGACGTCCCCGTCCCGTCGATCCCGAACGCAAGCCGAATATCCGTCTCGTTCGTCTTCCGGGCGATCTCCGCCCTGCGCGCTTCTCCTGCCATCTTCCGTAGCCCCCCGTTTCTTCTTTCGAAAAAGTTCCCCGCCGCCGGACCGCTTTAGTCGGAGTTTCTCCGACTATCTCGCCGCCGCCGGCCCGCCGAGTCGCTTTAGTCGGAGTTTCTCCGACTATCTCGCCGCCGCCGGCCCGCGGAGCCGGACCCCGCCGATACTAGCGTCCGCTCTCCGCCTCAAGCCGCACCGCGATCGCCTGCGCATGGCCCTCGAGCCCCTCGCGGCGCGCCAGCGTCATAATGCGCTCCCCGTCCCGCAGGAGCGCCTCGCGGCTGTACGAGATGAGGCTCGAGCGCTTCAGGAACGTATCGACGCCGAGCGGCGAAAAGAACCGCGCCGTCCCG
>NZ_DASQMZ010000112.1:0-4539 GCF_035645235.1 Paenibacillus sp. | reverse complement strand
GACTTCGTTCATCTTCTTCAGCTGCGTCTCGTCCGGGTCCATCTCTTCGCCCGTCAGCGGGTCTCGAATTTTCGACCAGTTGCAGTACGCCTCTACGTTGTCGAGATAGTTCTCGAACAGCGTCTTCGCCGATTCCTCGAACGAATAGACGAACGCCTTCTGCACTTCCTTCTTCGCGAGCGCGTCGTACTCCTTGCGCGCCAGCGAGATGAAGTTGAGATTCCGCTCCCGCTCTTCCTTCGTGATCGACGGATGCTGATCCATGCCTTCCTTAATCGCCCGCAGCACGTCGAGCGCGTTGATGCACGTCATGTCGTGGCGGATGAGCGCGGACGAAATCCGGTTGATGACGTAGCGCGGATCGACGCCGCTCATGCCTTCGTCCAGGAATTCGTTTTGCATCTCCTTCACGTCAGCCGCCTTGTACCCCTCGATCGATTCGCCGTCGTACATGCGCATCTTCTTGACGGGGTCCATGCCCTGCTTCTTCGACTCCTTGAGCCGAGTCATGATCGAGAACATCGCCGCCGCCCGAAGCGCGTGAGGCGCGATATGTACGTGATTCATGTCGGAGCTGCCGATCAGCTTCGCGTAAATCTTCTCCTCGTCCGACACCCTCAGATTGTACGGGATCGGCATGACGATCATCCGGGACTGCAGCGCCTCGTTCTTCTTGTTCGCGATGAACGCCTTGTACTCCGTCTCGTTCGTGTGCGCGACGATCAGCTCGTCGGCGGAGATGAGCGCGAAGCGGCCCGCTTTGAAGTTCCCCTCCTGCGTCAGCGACAGCAGGTTTCAGAGGAACTTTTCGTCGCACTTGAGCATCTCTTGGAACTCCATCAAGCCCCGGTTCGCCTTGTTCAGCTCGCCGTCGAACCGGTACGCCCGCGGATCCGACTCCGAGCCGTACTCCGTGATCGTAGAGAAGTCGATGCTGCCGGTGAGGTCCGCGATATCCTGCGACTTCGGATCCGACGGGGAGAACGTGCCGATGCCGACCCGATTGTCTTCCGAGATGAGCACCCGCTCGACGCGCATATCCTCGATGCGGCCGCCGAACTCCGTCTTGAGGCGCATCTGGCACGCCGGGCACAGATTGCCTTCGATTTTCACGCCGAGCTCCTTCTCGATTTCCGGCCGCAGGCCGTGCGGAATCAAGTGCAGCGGCTCCTCGTGCATCGGGCACCCTTCGATCGCGTAGACCGCGCCTTGGTCCGTCCGCGAAAACTGCTCCAGCCCCTTCTTCAGCAGCGTGACGATCGTCGACTTCCCGCCGGACACCGGTCCCATTAACAGCAGGATGCGCTTGCGCACGTCCAGCCGTCGGGCCGACGAGTGGAAATATTCCTCGACCAGCTTCTCCAGCGCGCGTTCGAGACCGAAAATCTCTTTTTCGAAAAACATATATCGATTTTGGCCGTCTACGGTCTCCACGCCTGCGCTCTTGATCATCTCGTACACGCGGGAATGGGCGGTCATCGCAAGATGCGGTTTCTCGCGGACGAGGTTCAGGTATTCGGCGAACGTGCCGGACCACGCCAGCTGTTCCTCTTCACTTCGATACTGCGAAATACGCTTTAGTATGTTGTCCATAGAACTAACCTCCTTCTCGGACGCTGGAAGAGCTGCATTGCACCTGGGTAGTGGAGGGACATTCACTTTGACCTTTGATTGGTGCCGTAATTCAGTCTATGCGGGGGGCCCAGAAACCTTGACCTGAAAATTCGTACAAATTTCGGAGAAAGCGAGGAAGCCGCATGCTATAATACGGGGACGAACAAGACGCGGAAGGAAGAAGTCAGGTATGGCGAAAAGGAACCCCCCGGACCCCGCCGCGCCGGCGCCCGTGCGCAAGCGCCGCGCTGCAGCGTCCGGCGGCGCGGCGCCGCCTGCGCAGGCGGCCGGCGGCGAAACGGAAGCGGAGCGCGCCGCGCGCGCGAAGACGGCCGGCGCCAAGCGCGCATCCGGCGGCGACGGCGAGCCGGAACGCGCCGTGCGGGCGAAGGCGGAAACAGAGCTGTATGCGCCGGTGAAGCGGTGGCTGGAGGCGCAAGGCTACGCCGTGCGGGGCGAGGTGCGCGGCTGCGACGTCGTCGCGGTGCGGGACGACGAGCCGTGGCCGGTCGTCGTCGAGCTGAAGAAACGGTTCAACCTGTCGCTGTTCCTTCAGGCGGTGGAGCGGCGGGCGCTGACGCCGTACGTGTACGTGGCCGCGGAACGGACGGACCGGAAGAACGCCTTCGCGGTCTCCGAGTTGCGGCGGCTGTGCGGGCTGCTCGGCATCGGGCTGCTGACGGTGAAGCTGTACAAGCGCAAGCCGTCGCTCGTAGAGCTGCATTGCGAGCCGGCCGCCCCTGACGCGGCGAGCGCTTTCGGCGGCGTCGCCGGGGGACCGCCGAAGGCGCCGGGGCGGCGGACCGCACGCGTGCTGGACGAGTTCCGCGAGCGGTCCGGCGATTACAACGCCGGCGGCATCACCGGGCGGAAGCTCGTGACCGCTTACCGGGAGAAGGCGCTGCGGTGCGCGGAAGCGCTCCATACGCACGGGCCGCTGGCCCCGCGGCAGGTGCGGGATCTGATCGCCAGCGACATGGCGCGATCGATCCTGGCCCGGAACGTGTACGGCTGGTTCCGACGAGTGTCGCGCGGCGTCTACGCGCTAACCCCCGCGGGCGAGCGGGCGCTCGGCGACTTCGCCGACGTCGTCTCCGCCGGCCGCCCGTCGGCCGCGGCCGGCGCGGCTCGCGAGTAGCCGCGGCAGCTCCGGCTCGAGTGCCAGGAGGGGCCGTTTAACGAAAAATATCGGTAGACGGCCTCCGGCGAACGCCCGACGCTTCGGGATGGCGCCCTTGACCGGCGTCCGACCCGGGTCGGGCCACTACGCGGTACGGCGAGAGCCATGGCGACCCGGATCGGGTCAACCCGCCCGCGCCGACCGCCGCTCGACCCGATTCGGGTCACGGCGCGACTCGGCTAGCGCCACGGCGACCCGGATCGGGTCAGGCCGCGAAAACGCGAACAAGCCGGGGGCTCCCCCGGCTTGTAGTCGTTCGCTTATTCGTAAGGCCACGGACCGCGCGGCACGTTCGCCCGGTCGCCCGGGTCGCTCTCGTCCCCGGTTTCGAGATCCGTCAGCTTCCGCTTGTCCGTTTCGTTCAGCGCCAACGACCGGAGCGCCTCCTTGCCGGCTGTCTCCTTGTTCACGGAGGCGACGTTGCCGACGCCCGGCCCGCGATCGTCGAGCGCGATCTCCGTGCCGCTCATGCGGTTCTGAACGTTCTCCTCATGGGTGATTTTCGCATCGTTCTTCATCTTAGCGCTCCATCCTCTCTGCTTGAGGTTCGGGATTCGTACCGGATTAGGGTTTGCCCGCGCCGACCAAGCTATGCGCTTCCCCGCGGGCGGACTCTGCCGCCGATTCCCCCGACGCGCCCGACGCCTTCTCCCGCGCGAGCAGCCACTTGTGCATCCAGATCGCCGACTGAAGCCCTTCGCCCATCGCGATGACGAGCTGCTCCGAATGCACGCCGACGTCGCCCGCCGCCCAGACGCCCGGGACGCTCGTCATCTTCGTCCGGGGGTCCGTCACGATATGCTTCGTCTCCATCCGTTCGACGTGCAGCTGCTTCGCGAGGTCGGTTCGCACCTCGTTGCCGCCGAAGGCGACGAACGCCCGGTCCGCGACGATCGTCTCGCCGGTGGCGAGCGCGACGCCGCGGAAACGCCCCTCGGATTCCTCGCCCTCCGTCAACACTCGCTCGATCGCGGCGTCGATCGTCCGGATGCCCGCATCGCGCAGCTTTTCCGCCATGGGAGCATCCACGGGCTTACGTTCGTGGTTAACGTACACGAGCTCGTTGCAAAAATACGTCAACGCCAGCGCCATCGACGCCCCCGGGTTGCCGGAGCCCATCACCAACGTCCGCTTCCCCCGCGTTTCGTACCCGTCGCAGTCCGGGCAAATAAACACCGTCAAGCCGAGGCAAGCCCGGAGCCCGGGCAAATCCGGCAGCCGGTCCATCACGCCGGTCGCGAACAACACGGTTTTCCCTTCGTACGTCGTCGGCAGACTGTTCTCCATCTCGCACGTAATCAGGAAGCCGGCTTCGTACCGCTCCGCGGCCGTCGCGTCCCCTTCGACGAATTGCACGCCGTATCCTTGCGCCTGCCGCCGGCCGAGCGACCGGAGCGTCTCCCCGGCGACGCCCTCCGGATACCCCAGCACATTATGGTAATTGCGGCACAACGTCGACCGCCCGTCTCCGCGATCGATAACGAGCGTCTTGCGACGATAGCGGCCGAGCTGAATCGCCGCCTGCAAACCGGCGATGCCGCCGCCCACGATGATGCAATCGTACATAAGTAAAGAAGACACCCCTCTCCGCCTGTGCGCTTCGGTTCGGGAAACCGAAGCCGCGCTTTGACGTTAGAGTGTCCTCTTTTCGCTGAAACTACTAGACCGGCTTGATGCCGCCGGGCGGGACGAGCGTCGGATCGGCTTATTGCCGCAAAGCGGGACCAGCGGATCGGCTTGATCAC